>VBOR01000104.1 GCA_005893165.1 Candidatus Eiseniibacteriota bacterium
GAACCGCTCCGGAGCCTCGCTCCACACGTCCACGACCACCTCGCCCGCGAGCCCATGGGCGCGGGCGATCGAGCCGACCAGAATCGGCTGATCCGGGCTCTCAGTCGGCAATCTCGAGCACGGCCCGCCGGTCCAGGGCCTGAGCGGCAGCGGAAAGGAGCGTGCGCAACGCGTGCGCGGTCTTTCCTTCCCTGCCGATCACCTTTCCCAGATCCGTGGGGCCGACCCGCAGCGTGTAGACCGCGGCCTGACCGGTGACCCGCTCGTCCACGTGCACGAGGTCCGGGTGATCGACCAGGTTCCGCGCGCAATACTCGACGAAGGACTTGAGGTTTCCGGACTCGCTCATTTCTTGGATTTCTTCGGCTTCTTGGCCTTACGGGCCTTCACGACCCCGCTCGCCTTCTTGGCTTTCGCCTTGGCGCGGGTCTTCGCCTTCTTCTCGTTTCGCTTCGACGGCGTGCGCGCCAGGCGCGCCGCCTTGGGAGCGGCCTTTTTCTCCTTCTTGGCCTTCTTGACCTTCTTCGCCTCGGGAGCGGGGGGCGCGAGCCCCTCCACGTCCACGACCGCGCCGGGCTCGATCGGGAGCAGAGGCAAGGGGCGCAGCGCGTTCGGCGCGTGCTTCGCCATCATGACCTCGACCGATTCCGAGGGCCGGGCGCCCTTCCGGATCCAATCCGCGAACTTGTCGGCATCGATCTGGAACTTGGCCGGGTTGGTCAGCGGGTCGTAATAGCCCAGCTGCTCGATGTAGCGGCCGTCGCGCGCGAACCTCGAATCGGCCACGACGACCCGGTAGAACGGGCGCTTCTTCGCTCCCGCCCGCTTCATGCGAATGACGACGGACATTCCTGTGCTCCTCCCGTGGTGGTGCGTGAGCGGATCGCGGTTCCTAGAGCCCCATCGGGAGCCGGCCGCGCTTTCCGCCGAATCGCTTCAACATCGTCCTTGCCTGCTCGAACTGCCGGAGCAGGCGGTTGACATCCTGAACCGTGGTGCCGCTGCCGCGGGCGATGCGCTTGCGGCGGCTGCCGTCGATGATCTGCGGCTCCTTGCACTCCTGGCGCGTCATCGACTGGATGATTGCCTCGGTGCGGCGCACCTCCTGGTCGCTGACGGCCGCACCCGGAGGAAGCTTCACCCCCGGCAGCATCTTCACCAGCTCGTCCAGGGGGCCGAGCTTCTTCATCTCCTGGAGCTGGCCCAGGAAATCCTCGAGCGTGAATCGATCCTTGCGGAGCTTCTTCTCGAGCGCTTCCGCCTTCGTGTGGTCCAGCCGCTCCTGCGCGCGCTCGACCAGCGTCAGCACGTCCCCCATCCCCAGAATCCGGGACGCCAAGCGGTCCGCGTGGAAGGGCTCGAGCGCCTCGACCTTCTCCCCGACCCCGAGGTAACGGATGGGCGCGCCGCTGACAGCCCGGAGCGACAGGGCGGCGCCGCCGCGCGCATCGCCATCCATCTTCGTCAGGAAGAGGCCCGTCACGTTGAGCCGCTTCGTGAACGCCTCGGCGATCTGGACCGCGTCCTGGCCCGTCATGCCGTCCAGGACGAGGAGCGTCTCCGTCGGCTGAACGGAATCTTGAAGCCGGGCCACCTCGGCCATCAGCTCCTCGTCCACGTGGAGCCGCCCGGCCGTGTCCGCGATCAGAAGATCGAAGCCCTCTCGATCCGCGCGCATCCGGGCGCGCTCCGCGAGCGCCACCGCGTCCCTGGCCTCACGGTCCAGATGAACCGGCACGCCGATCGATTTCCCGAGCACTTCGAGCTGGTCGATCGCCGCGGGGCGTCTCAGGTCCAGGGCGGCGAGGAGCACACGCTTTCCGCGGTCGTTCCAGAACCGCGCCAGCTTGGCCGCGCTCGTGGTCTTTCCGGATCCCTGCAGGCCCGCCATGAGGACCACGCCCGCTCGATTGGAGGGAAACAGAGCTCCCGCCGTCGAGCCTCCGCCGAGCACCGAGACCAGCTCGTCGAACACAATCTTAACGACCTGTTGCCCGGGCGCGATCGATTGGAGAAGCTCGGCTCCGATCGCGCGCTCTTCCACGCGCTTGCAGAGGTCGCGCGCCACCGCCAGGTTGACGTCCGCTTCCAGGAGAACGCGCCGGATTTCCCGGACGGCATCGCGCACGTCCTGCTCGCTCAGCCGGCCCCGGCCCGTCAACTTCCGAAAGACTCCGGCCAACTTCGTAGTCAGTTCGTCGAACACGCCGGAGGGGATTCCTTTCGATCCAAACGCGCCACCCGAGACAAACGCTGGAAGTTACCACGTTCGCCGGAGCCCGACAACCCGGAAGAACCGGGGCGGGAAGGGCCCGGGGACCGATTTTCCGCGCCCGTATGCCGAAAAAAGGTTGACAGCCATCGCGGCCACGACGAAGATGCAGGCGAGCGGAGTTCCCTGCCGCCTCGTGCCAACTTTCGCAGCTAGAACCTAATCTATCCAGCGGGTCGTTTCTTGCGAGGTTTTATATTGCGACTCACGTGGATGCGCGGGGAACTTCCTCCCAGTTTTTCGAACGGAGAGCCTGACGAAAGCCGCTGCATGAATCGTCCCCCAGCGCTCTCCGCGGCCGCCTCGTAGGCGGCACTTCCCGTACCCATTCCTCGTAGCCGGATCGGAGCGCGTGTGACGCTGCGTGTTCTGACGTTTCTCTGCCTGGCGGCTCTCGCGGGCTGCTCCGCCGACAACGTGAATTCGCCGCTCGAGTTCTTTCCGGGGAGCCAGGCCACCTCGTGGGCGGACTGCGGCAAGTTCGGCAACGGGGGGAACGTGGTGCAGGTCTGCGCCGCGCTGGTGAACCAGCCGGGCACCATGACGCCCGCGTCCTACTCCATCTCCTTCTATCTTCCGAGCCCGATGGAAGTCCGGATCGCGGTGTACGACGCGCACGGCGCGATGATGAAGGTGCTGCTCGCCTCGAACGAGCCCGCCACGATCGGCCAGTTCCGCCAGCCTCCTATCGAATGGGATCTGACCGGCCCCCAGGGCCAGCGCGTCCCCTCCGGAAACTATCGCGTGTACATGAGAGCGGGCGACGCGTTCCTCTCCTCCAGCGACGTGGCGATTCCTTGATCGGGAAGCGCCGGATGCCGCGGGCCATGATCGCGGTGTCGCTCCTCGCCGCCGGCTGGCTCGCCTTCGGCCCGGGGCCGCGCGCGGCGGCTCAGGACACGAGCCCTTCCCCGCACGCGGCGGCGCGGGACACGATCCCTCCCCCGCCGGCTGTGCCCCCATTGCCGGAGCCTGCCACCTCCACTCCTTCGCGTGATCGCGTGACTTCCACGTTGCGCTACGTCCCCGAGGACCGGGATCGATTCGAGTTTGGGGCAGGGCCGGTGAAAGGGTTCTTCGACATCCTGGGGAGCGTCGCGTACCGCCGGTGGATGGGGCAGGGCCCCGTGTTCGAGCAGAGTGTGATGCTGGAGCTGACGGGATCCGCGAAGGACCAGCTGACCGAAGGCGCCGTGGGGGTCTACCTCTTCATGCGCCCCAGCTTCACGTACCGGGACTCATGGAAGATCCGGCCCTTGATCGAGTTCGGTCCCGCCGCGCACATCGTGGTCCAGGTCGCCTCTCTCGAGGGGCTGAGCCGCACTCTGTACAAATCCCAGGTCTACGTGAAAACCCACGGCTACGCTGGATTCGAGACGTCGATCTCGAGCAGGGTGGGATTTCTTTTCCGCGGAAGGGTCTCGATCCCGAGCCATCGTCCCTTCGACTACGCGCAGGCCGCGATCTTCCTGAGGTAGCGCCCCGTCAGGGAATCGTCGTTCCGCGCCAGCTCCTCCGGCGCTCCCTCCGCGATGAGCCGTCCACCCGCCTCTCCACCCTCCGGACCCAGCTCGATCACGTAGTCGCACGCGGCAAGGAGATCCAGGTTGTGCTCGACGAGAACCACCGTCGCGCCTCGCCTCTTCAGCTCCCGCAGCACGCGGAGGAGCACCAGGACGTCACGGCGATGGAGCCCCACCGTGGGCTCGTCGAGCAGGAAGAGCGTCCTCTGGGTGCTGCGCTCCGAGAGCTCCCGCGCGAGCTTCAGCCGCTGGATCTCGCCGCCGCTCAGGGTCGAGAGCGGCTGGCCCATCCGGAGATAGCCCAGGCCGACCCGGTCCAGCACCCAGAGCGGTTCTTGGATGTCGGTCTCGCCCTGGAACAGCGCGAGCGTCTCCTCCACCGTCTTGTCGAGAAGCCGGTCCAGCGAGAGCCCATGCACCGTCACCTCGAGAACGTCGGGGCGGTAGCGTCTTCCGCCGCAGGCCTCGCAGGGGACCCAGAGATCCGCGAGGAAGTACATCTCCACCCGCTCCACGCCCGCTCCTTCGCAGCGCTCGCAGCGCCCTCCCTTCACGTTGAAGGAGAACGTGCCGGGGGTGTACCGGCGCTCGCGGGCCAGCGGCGTGCGCGCGTAGCGTTCCCGGATGCGGTCGAACGCCTTGACGTAGGTCACCGGATTGGAGCGGAAGGAGCGCATCACCGGCGTTTGATCCACCAGAGCGACCCGGTCGAACCCACCGAGACCGCGGACCGCCCGGTGCGCCCCCGGCTCGGGCGCGTCTTGCCCCAGGGCTCGCGCCGCGGCCCGCCAGAGGACGTCTTCGATCAGCGTGGACTTGCCCGATCCCGACACGCCGCATACTCCCGTGATCGATCCGACGGGGATCCGGACGTCGATGGCCTTCAGATTGTGCTCGCCCGCTCCCAGGATTTCGATCCACTCCGCCCGCTTGGGACGGCCGTAGGGTTCCCCGCCCTGGTCCGCGACGGCTTCCGCCCATTCCGATCCGGCGAGATCGCGCCCGGGCCATCGCTCGCGGGGTCCCTGGTAGAGGATGCGACCGCCTCGCTCCCCTGCCCCGGGGCCCAGCTCCACGATCCAGTCCGCCGCCTGGATGACGTCGGGATCGTGCTCCACGATGAGAAGGGTGTTCTTCCTGGCCTGGAGACGGCGGAGCACACGGATCAGACGCTCGGTGTCGCGGGGGTGAAGCCCTACCGTGGGCTCATCGAGGACGTAGAGCGCGTGGCTCAGGCTCCCGCCCAGCGCGTTCGCCAGCTCGATCCGCTGCGCTTCACCGCCGGAGAGCGTCTTCGAGGGGCGATCCAGGGTGAGGTAATCGAGCCCCGTCTCGGAAAGATATTCGAGCCTCCCGCGAAGCTCGGCCAGGATCGTGGCCGCGATCTCTTCCCGCAGCGGATCGAGCGCGAGCGATGTCAGGAACGCGCGCATCTCCCCCACCGTCATCGCGAGGAGCTGCGCGATGTTCTTCCCGCCCACGGAGACCTCGAGCGCCTCCGGCTTCATCCGGTTGCCGCCGCACGTGCCACACACCATCGGCTCCTGGTAGTGCTTCACGAGAAAGCGCGCGCTGGACTTGTAGGATTTCTCGCGCAGCCTCTCGAGGAAGGGGAACACGCCGCGGAATCCGGTCGTCCCCTCGAGCAGGATCTTCTGGTGCTCCTTGGACAGCGTGCGGAAGGGACGGTCCAGGGGGATCCCGAGCCGCTCGGACACGCTCCAGAGCTTGGGCATGAAGTGCGCGCGCCATGAGTTGGCCCACGGATCGAGCGCCCCCTCGAGCAGCGTCTTGCCGGGATGGGGCACGACGCGGCGCAAGGTGAAGGTCAGGATGTTTCCGAAGCCCCGGCATTCGGGGCAGGCTCCGTAGGGGCTGTTGAAGGAGAAAAGCTGGGGAAGGGGCTCCGGGAACTCACGCCCGCATCGCTCGCAGGTGCGGCCGTCGTGATAGCGCAGGACCTCGCCGTCCGGAGCCTCGACGAAGACCCGCCCGTGTCCTTCGCGCCACGCGATCTCCAGGCTCTCGCGCAGGCGCGCCCGGTGCTCCGGGGAGGGCGACAGCCGATCCACATAGACCTCGATCGGAGCCTTTGCCCCCCGCGGCATCCCTTCATCGAGTCGCGACCAGGGGGCGTCAAGGCCCCTCGCCGCCCGCGCCCTAACGAAGCCGCGGGCGAGCGCCCGGGCCCAGAGGTCCTTCGGCGTCTCCCGCGGATGCGCCGGCATCTCGAACCAGATCGTGACCTCCCCTGGCCCCGGGACAGGATTCCCTCGAGCACCGAGTCCACGCTGTGTCGCGGCACCTTGGTCCCGCACCGGCCGCAGATCGTCTCGCCGGCCCGTGCGAGCAGGAGCCTCAGGTGATCGGCCACCTCGGTGGTCGTGCCGACGGTGGAGCGGCCGGTCTGGGCGGCCGCGCCCTGACGGATGGCGAGCGCGGGGGCCAGCCCGTCGACCTGGTCGTAGTCGGGCCGGGGCAGCCGTTCCAGGAATTGCTTCGCGTACGTAGAGACGCACTCGACGTAGCGGCGCTGCCCTTCGGCGTAGATGGTGTCGAAGGCGAACGAGGACTTCCCCGAGCCGCTCACCCCCGTCACTACGGTCAGGGCCGCTCGCGGGAACTCGACGTCGATATTCTTGAGGTTGTTCTGGCGGGCGCCGTGGAGCCTGACGAACTCGACCTCTTCCATCTTCGGGGATCCGGACACGGTGCGATCTTAACAGAGGGGCCGCCCGGGTGGTGCCCGAGCGGCCCTGAGGACGTGCCCAATCCTGAATGCT
Organism: Candidatus Eiseniibacteriota bacterium; assembly: GCA_005893165.1. Lineage (GTDB taxonomy): Bacteria > Eisenbacteria > RBG-16-71-46 > SZUA-252 > SZUA-252 > WS-7. The sequence continues at coordinate 6,579 of VBOR01000104.1, forward strand.
TACTTCTTCTTCGCAGCCTTCTTCTTTCCAGCCTTCTTCTTCCCCGCCATCGGTGTATCACCTCCCCTCTCGTTGGATACGCGTTTCCGGCCTAGCCGGATGTGGAACCCTCTCCGTTTCCGATCAAGCCGTGGATCTCTTCGAGAAGGGCCGTCAGATCAAAGGGTTTCTTCATGTAGCGCTCGACCTTGAGCCGCTTCGCTTCCGCCTTCACGTCCGGCGTCTCGTACGCGGTCATCAAGATCACCTTGGACCTGACCGCCCGATCGCGGACTCGCTTCACCACGTCGACGCCGCTCTCCTTGGGGAGGCGGTTGTCCAGGAGGATCAGGTCGAAGGGCGGCTCACCGAACACGTGCTTTTCCGCCTGTTCCGCCGACCCCGCGACCGCGATGCGGTACCCCGCCTCCTTCAGCGCGTTGGAGAGTGTGCGTACCAGAAGCTTTTCATCGTCCACGATGAGGACGGACTTCGCCAATCCACACCTCCTCGCATGCGCTGATGCGGAGCCATCGGGTACAAGTAGAAAGCAGGAAGCGGGCCAGAGGGATGGAAGCGCGCGCGCGGAGCAGATTCATCTCCGCATCATCCGCGCTCGTGTGTGGTTAGAAAAATCTCTTCGAGGAAACTCTCGCGCGATCGGTTCCGCGCGCGCGATGCGAGGGTGTCACCGTACTAGACAGGGATCCGACGATCGAACGCGATGCGCGGATCGATTCTCGCTCGGAAGAGGGAGAGGAATGCGTTGCGATGTCGAGAAACGCGACATCCCAAGAAACGCGACAGGTGCGCGAACGATTTCCGGGATTCTATCGAAGCGATCGCGCGCGAAGCTCGTCGAGATCCTGCGACCCGCGCGAAACCGCGATGCGCTTGATCCGCTCGATGAGACTCTGCCTCGAGATTCCGAGAATGCGCGCGGCGCGCGAGCGGTTCCGGTCCGTGAAGTCGAGGACTTTGAGAATGTGCTCCTGCTCCACCTCGCTGAGGGTCGGCATCTCGCCGTCCCCTTCCCCGCGCGCGGTGAGCGCGTCCCGGAGAACGCGAGGAACCGATTCCACCTGCGCGATCATCTCCGCGGGGAGATGGTCCTCGCGAAGGGTCTCGTCCTCCTCCAGGAGCACGATCCGCTCGATCAGGTTCCGGAGCTCCCGGACGTTCCCGGGCCACCGGTAGCCGCGCAGGATCTCCTCCACCTCCGGCGCGATCGAGGTGAACCGCTTCCGGAATTTCTCGTTGTAGAGCTCGAGGAAGTGCCGGGTCAGGAGCAGGACGTCTTCTCCCCGTTCCCGAAGCGGCGGCAGGAGAATGGAGACGACCTTGAGCCGGTAGTAGAGATCCTGCCGGAAGCCGCCCTCCTTCACGGTCAGGTCCAGATCCCGATTCGTGGCGGCGATGATCCGGATGTCCACCTTGAGGTCCGCGGCGCCGCCCACCCTCTTGAACGTCCGGTCCTCGATGAAGCGGAGGAATTTGGCCTGAGTCGCGGCGGGAAGGTCGGCGATCTCGTCCAGGAACAGCGTGCCCTGGTCCGCCAGCTCCACCAGCCCGCGCTTGGGCTCGCGCGCGTCCGTGAAGGCGCCTCGCTCGTGCCCGAAGAGCTCGTTTTCCAGGAGCTGCTCCTGTGGAGACCAGGTCCCAGATCTTCCGCATCCCCGGCGACTCGCCCACGACCTTCGTCTTCAGGAACGACTCCAGCTCCCCGCGGCGGAACGCGTCGAGCTGGTTCTCGCGCGCGATCCCGGCCTTCAGCCGCTCGATCGCGAGGACCATCTCGTGCATCTCGTAGGGCTTCTTGATGAAGTCGGTCGCTCCACGGCGCATCGCCTGGACCGCGGTGGGCAGGTCCCCGAATGCCGTGATCACGACCACTTTGAGATTCGGCTCGATGCACTTCAGCCGCGGCAGGAGCTCGAGCCCGCTGCCGTCCGGGAGCCGGAGGTCCAGGATCAGGATCTGGGGCGGGTCGTTCCGGACCGATTCCAGCACCTCGGCCGCCGTGCCCACCGCGTCCACTTCATAGCCTTCCGCCTTCAGGAGCTTCACGAGGGATTTCCGGATGAGCTCCTCGTCGTCCGCGATCCGGATTCGGAGGTTCATGAGGGTTACTCCTTGGCCTCTTCGCCGTCGGGCGAGAGGAGGGCGGGCAGGCTGAATTTGAAGACCGCCCCACCCTGGGCACTGTTCCGCGCGGTCAGGTTCCCTCCGTGCTCCCGCGCGATCTGAAGCGAGATGGATAGGCCCAGGCCGGTTCCCATGGAACGCGTGGTGAAGAAGGGATCGAAGATCTTCTCCTTCACTTCCTCGGGAATCCCGGGACCGCTGTCCGCCACCACCACGTCCACGTAGGCCTTCTTGTAGCGGGTCCGCCGAAGACTCGTCCCCACTTTCAGAAGACCCCCCTCCGGCATCGCCTGGAGCGCGTTGATGCCGAGGTTCAGGAACACCTGCTGCGCCATGTCGGGGTCGATCATCACATTGGGAAGGGTCTCATCGAAGTCCCGCGCCACCTCGACCGATGCCTCGCGGCACCGGCTGGCCATGTTGTCGAGGACCTTGTCGAGGACCTCCCGGACGTCGGTCGGAACGGGGCGGGCCGCCTGGGGCCGGGCGAAGAGCAGAAGATCGGTGATGATCTGCTCGATCCGGTCCAATTCTTTCAGCACGTCGTTCAGGTCGTCCTTGCGCGAGTCTCCCGCGCGGAGCTTGGAGGCGACGAACTGGACCGTGGTGCGCACTCCGGTGAGCGGGTTCCGGATCTCGTGCGCCACCCGCGCCGAGAGCTCACCCAGGGAGATGAGCCTCTCGGTGTTGCGGAAGACCTCCTCGTCGGAGTCCGCGTCCACGAGGTCCTCGACGCGCACGATCACCCCGCCCGTGTCTCCGAGCGGGCGCACGCTGTAGCGCATCAGAACCTCGCGATCGGCGACCGAGCCGCGGATCTCGCGCGTGCCCCGTCCCGACTCACCCCGCACGCCGCGCTCCGGAAGGTACCAGCGCTCCACCTCGGGCTTGAACACGTCCGAGAGCGGCTGGCCCTCGATCTCCGCGCGGTCCACGCCCCACCCCTTCGCGAGGGTGTCGTTGATGGCCACGATCCTCCGGTCCTCGTCCAGCGCGAGGAGCCCGGTGTCGAGGGCATCCAGGATGTTCCGGAGCAGCTCCCGTTCTTCGGCCGGAGCCTCGACGCGAGGCATCTTGAACCCTCCAGAGTCTCGAGAACGTCCGAGGACTGACGTTGCATCCGCTTCCTCACGGCGTCAACCCAAATCGAGGTTCCTGGGCCGGATAGAGCGTCCCTCGGGAGCCCGCCTTGCGGAACGGCCGACGTCGCGATATCCTCGATGCCGATTCCACGTTTCTCGCGGCGCCCGCGGGGCGCCGCTCCTGTTTCGTACGCTCTCGATCGAGGTCTGAACATCATGATGCAGTCGATGCGCGACAACATGAAGGTGATCATCTGGGCCACCGCGATCGTCTTCCTCGTCGGATTCGGAGTGCTCCAGCTCGGAGGCGTGCTGAATCCCCCCAGCGGCCGCGGCGGTCCCGCCGGCGTGATCGCCCGGATCAATGGCGAGCCGGTCCGGTACGAAGAATTCAACGGGATGTACCAGAACATCCTCAACAGTGTCCGGCAGAGCCGGGAGATCAAGGAGGGGGAGGACAGCTACATCCGCGAGCAGGCCTGGAGCGACATGGTCACGAGCAAGCTCGTGCAGCAGGAAGTCCGCCGCCGCGGCATCACGGTCACGGCGGATGAGATCAAGACCATGATCCGTGCCTCTCCCCCCGAGTTCGTGATGCAAGCCCCCGGATTCCAGACGAACGGCCAGTTCGACTACCGGAAATACCTGGCGGAGCTGGACAACCCCAACTCGCAGGTGCCCTGGGCGCAGGTCGAGGACTACGTGGCCCAGACGCTCCCGCAGCAGAAGCTCCAGCAGGAGATCGTCGCCACGGCCAAGGTGTCGGAGGCGGACGTTCGCGAGCGGTTCCAGCTGGTCAACGACAAGATGAAGGTCCGCTACATCTCCTTCGCCGCGGACAGCTTCCCTGTCGACACGACCAAGATCGGCGGGGCCGACATCGAGACGTACTACCGGACCCACCCCGAGGAATTCACGGGACCGCCTGAGGTGACGCTGCAGGTCACCATGGTCCAGCGCCGGCCCAAGGAGCCGGACTTCGCCGTGGCGCGGGAGCGGATGATGGGAATTCGCGAGCAGATCGCGGCCCAGCCGGACTCCTTCCCGAGATACGCGCGCACCTATTCCGAAGCCGGCTCCGCGGAGCGAGGCGGCGACGGCGCCGACGTGCTCTACTCCCAGCTTCGTCCGTCTTTCCAGGCTGCGCTCAAGGTGACCCAGCCCGGGCAGCTCACGGATGTGATTCGCGAGGAGCGCTCGGTCCATCTGCTCCGGCTGGACAAGCGGTTCGCGGACCCGAAGGGCGGGCAGATGTGGGTCCACTACCACGAGATCGCCTTCCGGGTCGAGCCCGGCTCGGAATCGATCCGTG
>VBOR01000105.1 GCA_005893165.1 Candidatus Eiseniibacteriota bacterium
CGTGCCGGCCCGCCTCGAAGAAGCGGTGGATGCCCATGTCCGGGCGCTGGCGCGGTCCGTACACGGTGAAGTACCGGAGCGCGACCGCGGGAAGCCCGTATTCCTTCCGGTAGGCATGGACCAGCGCCTCCGTCGCGAGCTTCGTCACGCCGTAGGGCGAAATCGGCCTTCGGGGCTCATCCTCCGGCGTCGGAGCGCGCTCCGCGGACCCGTACACCGAGGAGCTGGAGGCGACCGAGACGCGGGCGAGATTCCGGTCGCGGCACGCCTCCAGCACCCGCTGGGTGGCCAGGACGTTGTGCTCGGCGTATTCCCGAAAGGAATCCCCCCAGCTCGACCGCACGCCCGGCAGCGCGGCCAGGTGGGCCACATGGGTCACGCCCTCGAGAAGGGGATTCAAGTCGGCGCGGCGCAGGTCCGCCTCGACGAACCGGAATCCGGGATCGCGCAGAAGGCGCTCGAGGTTCGCGCGCTTCACCGAGGCGTCGTAGTTGGGCGTGAACGCGTCCACCCCCAGCACGTCGAACCCCGTCCCCCGGAGCGCCTCCGCGAGCGTCGATCCCAGGAAGCCGGCGACGCCCGTGACGAGCGCGCGCACGGCTGCCTAGCGGACTCCGCCGGCCGCGCGTGTTCCCGCGCCGCTTCGTGGCGCGGCGGAGATGCGGAGCGAGTCCTCGTACGCCTTGAGCCACGCGGCCCCCTGCGGGTCTTCGGGATGGGCGCGCGCCCACGTCCGGAGGACGTCCACCCCCTCCTGCTTTCGCCCCTCCAGCCAGAGCGCGCTGAAGAGCGCGCCGAACCAGTCGAAATAACGCTGGTCGATGGAGCACGCGCGCCGGAGCTCCTGGATCCCCTGCTCGATCAGCATCGGGTTCCGGAGCTTGTGTCCCCGCTGCCAGTGGATGGTGCCGAGGTGGTAATAGAACTCCGCGGAGGTCGGGAAGCGCTTCTGCGCCTCCGCGAAGACCCGCTCGGCGGCGGCCGTGTCCCCCAGATCCTGATAGGACTTGCCCAGATATTCCAGGAGCCCGGGAAAATCGGGCGTCATCTTGACCGCGTCGCGCAGGATGTTCAGCGCTTCCTGCGACCGCCCCTGCTGCTGGAGCTGGTAGGCGGCCTGAACGTGGGCCGCGCTGTAGTTCTGCACCAGCTTGTACGCATTGTCGTCCTTGTACACGGAGCGATCGTAGTCCCGGTTCTTGTTCAGGAGCCCGCCGTAGCGGAACACGTGGTAGAGGTTGTACAGGGTCTTGTTCACGTCCACCACGTGGTCCCCGACCGGCTTCGGGCTGATGCGAAACACCAGACCTTCCAGGACCTCGTTCTGATCGAAGCCCAGCTGCTCCGGAACCGTGACCGCCATGTAGATGGGCTTCCTCCAGCCGTTCACCTTCACCATGTCGGCGATCGCCTGATCCTTCACCCAGATGATCTTCCCGGTCTTCTCGTCCTGGTAGGGCTGCATCTGATCGAGCTGGGCGTCGGTGAACGTGAACGGCACCCGGGGCTCCTGGTCCCGCAGCTGCTTGATGTACCAGGGCGTGTTGAGGAGGCTCAGGTTCACCACCCGCACGTCCTTCCGGACCTTCTCCACTTCCTGGATGTACCAGAGCGGGAACGTGTCGTTGTCCCCGTTGGTGATCACGATCGCGTTCGGAGCGAGCGGCGCGAGCATGTTGTACGCGTAGTCGTGGGCGATGTAGAAGCCGGACCGGTCGTGCTCGTACCACCCGTCCTTGAGCGGGAGGAGCGAGGTCCCGATCAGCGCCAGGGCCGCGATCCAGAACCCGGAGCGCTCCCCTCCGAACGTCGCGGCCAGGCCGGAGGGAACCACCCGGCGTCCGTTCGCCTCGCCCGGAACCGCCGCGGGCGCGACCGCCCGGGCGCGCGCCGGCTCGAGAGCGCGCGCGATCCACTCCAGAACGCCCGCGGCGCCCATGCCCATCCAGATGGCGAGGAAGTGGTAGGAGTTCGTGAAGAAATAGTCGCGCTCGCGCACCTCGTGATCGGTGAAGTTGAGGTAGAAGATGAGCGCGGGCCCCATCACGACGTTCTGCGTCAGAAAGAACCAGAAGGTCTTCTTGTCCCGTTTCCAGTTCCACCACGCTCCGAACGCCAGGAGCACGAACGGAATCGAGTTCACCGCGAGGACCCAGAAGGAATCGGGACCGAAGGGGCCGAACCCGCGCGTCAGGGTGTACTGCTGCCCGACGTAGCGCAGGTACATGTGGTTGATCTGGTACCAGAGATCCGCGCGGCGCTCGAACGGGCTCGAGGGCCCGTATTGCTTGCGCAGCAGGTAGTCCTTCCAGGTGTGGAAGGTCTCCGGCGCCCCCTCGTTCACGTTGGGATGCTGCTGGCTCCGCACGAGCAGGAAGAGCTGGACGGTGAAGCCCACCAGGAGGGCGATCATCCACCAGGTGAAGAGGTTGTGCTTCACGAGTTTCTTGTGATTGAGCGCGTACACCGCCACGAGGGCGGCGAGCAGCGTGAGGATGAGGGCCACGGGCACGTCGACGTCGGCCGAGAATTCGTTCACCCACAGGAACAGGACGAACCCTCCGAGCAGCGCGGCCGAGGCCCAGAACTTTCCCGTCTTGAAATAGTTCGGACGCGCGATCGCGAAGAGCACGAGAAGGCCGGGGGCCACGAGCACGGTGCCGAGATGCACGGCCGAGGAGATCGAAAGAAGGTAGACGATGAGCACCAGGAGCCGGTCGTTCCCGGTTTCTCCCAGATGATCCCACCAGTTGAAGGCCAGCCAGACCGTGAAGATGAGCAGGAACGAGGAGAGCGAATAGACCTCGGCCTCGATGGCGCTGTCCCAGAACGAATTCGAGAACGCGATGAAGAACGCCGCGACCAGCCCCCCGATCTCGCACGCGAGCCGGCGGGCGGGAACCGGGCCCTTGTCCTCGGGCCACCACCGGCGCAGGGAGCGCACGGTGATGAGGAAGGTGAAGAGCGCGGTGAGCGCGGAGGCGAGCGCGCTCATGAAATTCACCTTCCAGGCCACGCTTCCGAGCGGGATCAGGCTCATCATCCTTCCCAGAATCGTGTACACCGGGTTGCCGGGAGGATGCGGCAATCCCAGGATGTAGGAGGTCGCGATGAACTCGCCGGAGTCCCAGAACGGAACGGTCGGCGTCAGCGTCCGAACGTACACGAAGAGCGGGACCAGGAACGCGAACAGCGCCGCGATCTTGTGCCAGCGATCCTGGCTCATGCCCGCCGCTCGATCCGCTTCCCGATCGCGCGCCGCGGCGTCCGGGAGATGAAGATGAGCCCCCCCAGGAGACTGATCAGGACGGAGATCACATAGGTGAGGAAGGGAATGCTGAAGGCCTGTTCCCTCGTCAGTCCCGCCATCTGGAACAGCACCACCGCGGCCCCCTCGCGCACGCCGATTCCGTTCAGCGAGATGGGAAGCGAGATGAGCGCGGCCAGGATCGGGACGAAGAGGAAGTAGTACGTGAGCGAAAGACGCACCCCCAGCGCGAGCCCGACGAGGTCGTGGACGTAGATGCGGCTGATCTGGACCAGCGTGGACGCGACGTAGGCCGCGGCGAGCGCCCCTCGCTGATTCCGAAATCCATGCAGGTCGTCCATGAGCCGACCGATCGCGCGCTCCACCTTCCCGGCTCCGATCGCGCGAAACGGACGCTCGAAGGCTTCCAGGACGCCTCGATGGAAGATGCTCGCGAACAGAGCCGCCGCGGCGAGGAACACGACGAACGTGGCCGCGTAGAGGGCGTGCAGGTGCACGCGGTGGAGCGCCGCGATCGAGGCGATGACGGCCAGGAATCCGATCGCCACCACCCCGATCAGCCGGTCCATGAGGGTCGCCGAAAAGACCGAGCTCACGCGCTCCGCGTGCTTGGACGCATCGCTGATCCGCGCGATGTCGCCGCCGATGTTCGAGGGCAGGAAATTGTTGAAGAAGAGGCCGACGAAATAATAGGACGCCGCCTTGGGATAGGGAATCGTCACGCCCTGGGCCCGGAGCAGCCTCGCCCAGAGCCAGCTCCCGATGAGGCTCGAGAGGAGGAACAGGCCCGCGGCGAGCACCAGGAGCCCCGGATCCGCGGCGCGCATGGTGCTCCATACGTTGCGCGGGGAGACCTTCGCGATCACGTAGGCGAAGAGGAGCACGCTCAGGAGGATCTTGAGCGCGATGAGCGGGATCTTCAGCTTCGCGAACGTTCCAGGCCCCGACTCGCGGCTCATGCGGCGCCCGCTCGGGCCGCGCGCTCGATCACGGCGCGGCTCTCCGCGTAGCAGCGCTCCCAGGTGAACTCCCGCGCCCAGCGGAGGGCCGCCTCGGCCATCCGGAGCCGCCGCGGACGGTCCTCGATCAGGGAGACGATGGCGTCCGCGAGGGCGCGCGTGTCGCCGTGCGGCACGAGCAGGCCCGTCTCCTGGTCCCGGACCGATTCGACGAGCCCCGGACTCCGGCTCGCGACGACCGGCGTTCCGCAGGCATTCGCCTCGATCACGGTGAGTCCCCAGCCCTCCTTGGGGGAGGGCGCGGTCGCGACCATCGCCTGGTTCAGAGCCTCCACTTTCTCCCGGTGGCTCAGGGAGCCCAGGAATTCCACCCGGCTCTCGATCCCGAGCGCGAGCGCGAGGGTCTGGAGCGCCTCGCGGTAGGGACCGTCCCCCACGATCCGGAGCCGCGCCTCGGGGACGCGGCTCAGCACGCGCGGAAACGCGCGGATCAGATGCTGCGCTCCCTTGTATTTCCGGAGCCTCCCCACGAACACCACGACCGGCTGCGTGCGAGTCTCGGGAGGAATCGTGACCGTGTAGGCGCTCTGATCCAGTCCGCAGCGCACGACGTCGATCCGCTCGCGCGGAATTCCGCGACCCACGAGTTCGTTCCGGGTGCTCTCCGAGATGGCGAGAAAGGGGACGCCGCGGTACACGAAAGGAATCAAGCTCTCGTGGGCCCGTACCAGGGCGCCGAGGACGGGCGAGGCTTCCTGGAACACCGAGGAGCCGAACAGATGCGGCACCACGGCGAGCACGGGATCGCGGACGTACCAGGGCGTGAAGAAGGGAACCTTGTTGATGTCTTCCAAGACGAGATCAAATCGCTCTCCCCGAAGCTTTCGACGATACAGCTGGGCCAGAGCAAGATGCGCATTGTACCACGAACCCGCGCGCAGAACGCGCATGCCCTGGACTTCCTCCTCGGGCTTCGAGCCCGGGAACGCCTCCGCGAGCCAGGTCACCTGGTCGCCGTCCCGCACCGCGCGCGTCAGGATCTCGGCGAGATGGAGCTCGGCGCCTCCGGCCTCGGGATGCCGGGGGTCCCGCCAGTTGAAGGCGAGGAGCTTCACCCGATAGAGCCCACGGAACGCGAGGAATTCGCCCGCTCTTTTCGGCCGAGCGCGCCGATCACGAAGTAGGTGTAGAAGGCGATCCGGCTCTTGCGGACCCGCGCGCGCGCCCGGGCCATGAGCCGGGAGAGCACCGGCAGGGGCGGCGGGTAGAGGGGCAGCCGCGCGACGCGGGACCGGAGCAGGGCCACCCGGAGCGAGCGGTAGAAGAGCCCGGGGACCATCCAGTTTCCGTAGCGGCGCGTCACGGTCACGCCGGCCTTTCTCATGAGCCCTTCCAGCTCGCCGATCGTGAACTCCGTCTCCCAGCCCGCGAACCACTTCCCCACCGCGATGAGGAAATGCTTGAGCACGGTGTAGAGATGAAAGCGCTGGGGCACGTCCACGAGCAGGATGCCCTCCGGACCCAGGGCGCGAACGTTCTCGCGAAGGAGCGGCAAGGGATCCCGGAAGTGCTCGAGAAGCCCCTGATGGAACACCACGTGAAAGGCGCCGTCCCGGAACGGCATCCGGAGCGCGTCGGCGCGGACCAGGTGCACGCGCTGTCCCGCGGCGTCGGCGACGCGGCGCGCGACTTCGAGCGAAACCATGGAATAGTCGAGCAGCACCGCGACGGCTCCCGCCTCGGCGAGCGCGACGCTGTCGCGCCCGGAGCCCGCACCCACCTCGAGCACGCGCTTCCCCGAGACCGGGGTCGCCGCCAGGATCTCCTCCACGACCCGCCCCTCGGTGGAATAGACGTCCTCGATCTCGGCGCGCTCGCGCCAGAAGCGCGTCCAGTGAGCTTCGGTGGACTGACGCACGGATTACTCCCCGGAGGCGAGCCGCGCGGCCAGGACGGGCGGGAGGTTCTGCAGGCGGATCTTCTCCTGCGCCGCCTCGATGTCGTACGGCACGCGCACGAAATCGATCGAGGCGGCGGGCTCCTCGAGGAGGACGAAGCAGGCGCGCGGATCATGGTCCCGGGGCTGCCCGACGCTGCCCACGTTCACGATGTAGCGGTAGAGCGGATCGAAGCGGAGCGTGGTGGGAGGCAGCGACTCACACCCGGTCACGGTGCGCTCGAAGATCGCGGGCTGGTGCGTGTGCCCGATGAAGCAGGCGCGCTCCGTGAAGAACTGGAACTGAGGCTCCGCGTCGAACCGGTCGAAGATGTACTCCCAGTCCCGCGGCGCCGCGGGGGAGGCGTGGACGAAGAGGTACGGCTCGCGGCGCTGCGACAGGGTGAGCGCGCGCAGGTAATCGCGGTTCTGGCTCGTGAGCACCTTCGAGGTCCAGAGCGCGGCCGCCTTCGCGTTCGGATTGAAGCGCGAGATCTCCGGCCCGCCGCTCGCGGCCGAATCGTGGTTCCCCAGGAGCACCAGCTGGCACCGCTTCCGGATGAGACTTCATCCTGGGGGCCGCACGTCGTGGGCGAGGCGGTCCAGGATGCCGTTCACGAAGGCGCCGGAGGTTTCCATGCCGTATTTCTTCGCGATTTCGATCGCCTCGTCAAGCGCAACCCGCACGGGCACCTCGGAGTGATAGAGAAGCTCCGCCGCGGCGAGGCGGATCACTGACCGATCCGTGGCGGCCATGCGCGAGAGCGACCAGTTCTTGGCGATGCGCGAAACGACCGCGTCGATCTCCGGCTGGTGGAGCGCGAGCGTGGAGACGAGCGCGCCCGCGAAGTCCCGGGTCACGGGATCCGCGGCCTCCTCCAGATCCTCGAGGATCTCCCGGTAACAGTGCTCCACCGGATCCCCGGTCACGTCCGCCTGGTAGGCCGCGCGGAACGCGAGCTCGCGGGCCTGACGCCTGCGGCTCAACGCGGCGTCCTCTTCCGGAGCGCGCGTACGAGGCGAGCCATCTCGATCGCGCCCTCCGCGGCCTCCCGGCCCTTGTTCCCGTGGGCCCCCCCGGCGCGCTCGAGCGCCTGCTCCTCAGTGTCCGTGGTGAGCACCCCGAACAGCACGGGGACGCCGCTCTCGTAGGAGGTGGCGGCGATACCGCGCGAAGCTTCCCCGGCAACGTACTCGAAATGGGGCGTCTCCCCTCGCACGACCGCGCCCAGGCAGACGATGGCGTCGTGGCGTCGCGAGGCCGCGAGCCGCTTCGCCACGGCCGGCAGCTCGAACGCTCCGGGCACCTTGACGACCAGCACGTCCCGCGCGCGCACGCCGCGGCCACGGAGTGCCGAGAGCGCGCCTTCGAGGAGGCGGGTCCCGACGCGCTCGTTGAAGCGCGAGAGAACGACCGCGATCCGGAGTCCGGCGCCCTCGAGGGTGCCCTCGAGCACGCGCGGCGCCTCGCTCCCCTCTGTCGACGCGCTCGAAGGCGCAGCGCGCGCGCGGTTCATGAGCGATCGCCCCGCTTTCCATTCCCACGTAAGGCGTGGGCCCCGGCGGCGAGGGGCTGTTTCAAGAGATGCCCCAACCGGTCGCGCTTGGTCGCGAGGTAGCGCGCGTTCGAGACGTTGGGCGCGATCTCCAGCGGCTCGCGTGACACGACGTCGATCCCGTATTCCCGGAGCGCCTGGATCTTGCGTGGATTGTTCGTCAGGAGCCGGACCTTCGCGTACCGGAGATCGCGGAGGATCTGCGCCGCCACGCCGTAATCGCGAAGGTCGGGCGCGAACCCCAGCTTCAGATTGGCCTCCACCGTGTCGAGCCCCAGATCCTGCAGCTCGTAGGCCCGGAGCTTGTTGGCGAGCCCGATGCCGCGGCCTTCCTGTCGCAGGTACAGGAACGCCCCGGCGCCCTCGCGATCGATGCGCTCCAGCGCGGCCTCCAGCTGCTCTCCGCAGTCGCAGCGCTGGGAGCCGAACACGTCCCCCGTCAGGCACTGCGAATGCACGCGCACGAGCCTGGCGCCCTTCCCCGACGAGCCTTTCACGAGCGCGACGTGGTGGTGCCCGTCGACCAGACTCTCGTACACCAGCACGCGGAAGCTGCCGAACCGGGTGGGGAGGCGCGAGGACGCGACGCGCCGGATGAGCCGCTCGTGGAGATAACGGTAACGAATCAGATCCCGGATCGTGACGAGGACGAGCTTGTGCCGCTTCGCGAGCCGCACGAGCTCGCGGCCGTTCGCCATCGTTCCGTCCGGAGCGAGGATCTCGCACAGGAGTCCCGCCGGCTTGAGTCCCGCGAGCCGCACCAGATCGAGGGCCGCTTCGGTGTGCCCGGGACGCTTGAGCACGCCCTCGTCCGCGGCGCGGAGCGGAAAGACGTGTCCGGGGCGCGCCAGATCCTCGGGCTTCGTCCGCGGGTCGGCGAGCGCGCGGATGGTGACCGACCGGTCGTGCGCCGAGGAGCCGGAGGTCGTGCCGCGAAGGAGGTCCACCGAGACCGTGAAGGGGGTCGCGTACCGCGCGGTGTTCACCGGGGCCATGAGGGAAAGGCCCAGCCCTTCGAGCCGGCTTCCCGGCATGGAGACGCAGATCAGGCCGCGACCTTCCCGCGCCATGAAGTTGACGTCGTCGGCCGAGGCTTTCTCCGCGGCCATCACGAAGTCCCCTTCGTTCTCGCGGTCCTCGTCGTCCACGACCACCACCATCCTCCCGGCGCGGATCGCCCGGAGACCCTCGTCGATGCTCGAGAACGCTCCGAGGGTCTTCATGGGCGGCCGCGCTCGGCGGCGAGTCCGGACGGCGGCGCGAGCATTCCGCGCGCCACGGCGAGGCGTTCCAGGTAACGGGCCAGCAAATCCACCTCCAGATTCACGTCGGTTCCCTCTTCGTATTCCGATGCGATCGTGTGCTCGAGCGTGTACGGCACCAGGGCGACCACGGCCCGCGAGGCCTCCCATGCGGCGACGGTCAGACTGACGCCGTCCAGCGCGAGCGATCCTTTCACCGCCACGTAGGGAGCGAGCGAGGCCGGGACCTCGACCGAGAGGAGCACGTCCGTTCCCGACCGGCGAACCGAAGCGATCCTCGCGACGGCGTCCACGTGACCCGAGACCCAGTGGCCGCCGATTTCGTCTCCTACTTTCAGCGCCCGCTCCAGGTTGACCCTGCCGCCCGGAGAGAGCTTCCCGAGCGTGGTCTTGCGCAAGGTCTCCGGCACGGCCGTCGCATGGATCACGTCCGCCTGCGCCCGTTCCACCGTGAGGCAGACTCCGTTCACGGCGACGCTCGCACCCGGGGCGGGCGAGAGATCCCGGCCCACGCGGCGCACCACGAGCGACTCCACCCCGATCGCTTCGTCGAGACGCGCGCGCCCGAGGTCCCGCGTCCAGGCCGGGGCGTTCGCTCCCCCGAGGATCCGGGGCGCGATCCCGACCGCGACGCGGTCCGCCAGCCCTTCGCGAAGCACCGCCGTATGCACGGTGGGCCCCCCCTCCACGAGAAGGGAGAGCCTTCCGTCCTCGGCGAGCCGCCGAAACAGCGCGCGAAGCGGCACCCTTCCCGCGCCGTCCGCCTCGAAGCGCCACACGCGCGCGCCGAGCCCGTCCAGGGCAAGGCTCGCCTCGCGGTCCTCCGAGACGGTCGCGATCAGGAGCGGCGCCTCTCCGGCCGAGCGGACCAGCCGCGAGCCGGACGGAATGCGGAGACGCGAGTCGAGCACGACGCGAAGGGGATTCCTTCCGGTCCGGAGCCGCACCGTGAGCTCGGGATCGTCACGCAGCACCGTGCCGATGCCGACCAGGACGGCGTCGTGCTCCGCCCGGAGCCGGTGACAGAGCCTCTGCTCCGCCTCCCCGCCCAGGCCGCGCGATTCTCCGGCGTCGCTCGCGACGCGGCCGTCGAGAGAGACCATCGATTTCAGCATCGCCCAGGGAAGCCCGGTCGCCATAAACTTGAGGTAGGCCGGATTGAGCTCCCGGCATTCCTCGCGGCGCACGTCCTCGACCACCTCGATCCCCGCCTCGCGGAGTGCCTGGACGCCGCGTCCGTTCACGAGCGGATTCGGGTCCCGCATTCCGATGACGACGCGGCGAACCCCGGCGGCGCGGATCGCGGCGACGCAGGGAGCGGTTCGTCCCTGGTGCGCGCACGGCTCGAGCGTCGAAACGAGGGTCTGGCCGCGGGCGCGATCCCCCGCTTCCTCCAGCGCGCGCACCTCGGCGTGCGCCTCCCCGGCGCGCGCATGGAAGCCTCGCCCCACGATGGTCCCGCCGCGCAGCGCTACGGCGCCGACGCGGGGGTTGGGGTGCGTGGTGCCCACGCCGCGGCGAGCCAGACGGATCGCGGCCGCCATGGCACGGTCCTCGGCCTCGGAGAGGGCGTGCAGAGGCGCGCGCCCCGGTTCATCCTTCCATGCTGTCGTGGTCCGAATGCTCATGAAAAATGCCCCACAGGCAGACACCCGCGGGGCGCACGCAGCCCAGAGGCCGGTCGCATCCGTCCAATGTGCCATCCTTCTCCCATCCAGACTATGACTGTCGGCTCCGGAATTTCACCGGGATCTGCACTCAGGATTACCCTGAGGCTCGCGGGCTTTCACCGCCGGTGGGGACTTTCACCCCGCCCCGAAGGATGTCTGCTACGTTCCGAATGGTAGTACGAAAGAGCCGCTACCGCAAGAGGATGAGCTTTTTCGCCTGGACGTCCCCGTCCGCTTCGAGCCGGTAGAAATAGGCCCCGCTCGCGAGCTCCTGCCCGCGATCGTTGGTACCGTCCCAGGTGAGGCGATATTCCCCCGCCGGCATCGTTCGGTCCGCGAGGCTCCGCACCCGTGCTCCGGCCACGTTGAACACGAGGAGCCGGACGCGCGTGGGGTGAGAGAGCGTGAACCGGATCGCCGTGCGTGGATTGAACGGGTTCGGCGCCGCATCGAAGAGCTGGGCCCGGGGCGGGCGCGGCCCCGACACGACGTCCACGCCCGTGGCGACGTAGCAGCCGGGAACCTCGAACTCTCCGACGAGCGTCCGGTAGAGGAGCAGGTTCCGCCGGGTCCGGCTCTGGATCGAGGCCAGGCCGAACCCCACCAGGACGGAGCGCGACGAATCCGCCACGACGCCTACGGAGTCCTGATTCTCGACCGCCGCCACGAACGCGTTGGGGTAGAGGATCCAGGGGCGCGCCTTCGGGCCGGCGCACGAGGAGCCGGTGACCGCGTCGAAGCGGTTCAGGACCGGACACTGCCCGTTCAGGGTGAAGGGCTCGGACGCGATGCGCGTGCCCGCCGCTCCCTGCGTGACGGGAGAGAGCGAATCTTGCGGAATGTTCTCCCACACGTCGCGGATGTAGCTCGTTCCCATCGTGCACGTCAGGAAGGTTCCGATGTCCTGAGCGTTCACGGCCATGTCGTAGGCCACGTTGTCCCCGGCGAGGACGAACCCACGGTTTCCGCCCGGCAGCTTGAGCCAGGCCTTCGTGAGCTGCTGGTCCTCGGCGGAGAGCGTGAGGGAGGAGCGCGTTCCCACGTCCCAGACGATCGCCGAATAGACCCCGAGGGAGCCCACGGGAACCCCGGGCCAGTACCGGAGCGGGTCGTTCGGAGGAGCGCCCCCGATGGCGTTGCCCAAGGAGCTCGTGGGAGCGTTCACGTCGTAGCGGTCGTAGCGCAGACCGAGCGCCGTGAGCGACTGGTCCATCGAGGGGCTGGGGTCCACGCCCGCGTAGGCGTTCACGTAGAGCACGTTCGCCGTGTTGCCAGCGCAGGTGCCGGAGGCGCTCTGGATCGCGGGCAGCACGGTCGCGTTGAAATAGTGCGAGGCCGTGAGCGCATCGGACGGAAGCGTGACGTTCGCGTTGAGGGAATCGGTCACCGCGAAGTAGTAGCGAAGCGTCGTGCCCCGCGCGTAGGCGCCGGCCGGCACGTCCGCCGAGTACGCGGTCGGAATGGCGGCGCCGTAGGGCGTGAGCGGGAGATTCACGAAGGAGCCGCCGTTCAGGCTGTAGAAGAACGAAGCCGTCTTGAGTCCCCGGGACGCGGAAAGCCGCACCGAGACACTGTCTCCGCGCGGGGTGTTGAAATTGTCGTTCGAACGGAACGGGGTCGTCTGGAACGTGTCCTGGAAGAGATCCTCTTCCGACGCCGTGATCGTCGGCGGCGCCAACCCGACCACACCCACCGCCAGGTTGTCGAAATACACCGAGGTTCCCGCGGGCGTGGAGACCCCGTCGCAGTAGATCTGCGAGTAGTCCGCGACCTCGATCATGAACTGCACGGAGTCCTTCCCCGCGGAGCCGGTAAGTGGGATGGACTGCCGCAGCCACTCCTTCTCGTTGCCCGAGTAGAGCTGGCCGCCGACCTGGGTCCAAGGGGACCAGGCCTGCCCCGCGTTCCGGGTTCGGATCCGGACCGCGTAGTAGAAACAGGCGTTCACCGGGAGGCTTCGGTAGACGTCCCATGCGCCGAACACCTGATCCGACCGGTTCACGAAGACCGGAGGGCTGATGAGCTTGTCGTCCATGCGCGGCGTCAGGGCCCCCGTCGACGGATTGGTCACGTCCCAGACCTTGGAGGTATTGGCCGTGCAGACCTGTTCCCCTTGAACGTTGGCGTGGATCCGCCAGAAATCCCCGACGGCCGGGAAGATGGACACCGTCCAGGTGCCCGGTCCGAATTCGAAGTCGTCGAAGAATCGAAGATCGGTCGCGCCCGCTTTCACCGTCACGTTGTCGATCGACCAGCCGTCGGCGTTCGGAACGAGCCCGTCCGAGGAGGACCCCTGGACGTCGCTCTTGAATACGAAACGGAAGTGCACCGGGTTGACCTTGGCGATGATCGAATCCGGGATCTGCACGGTCGCGGTGTCGCACGGCGCGCCCCCGGGCCCGTGCACCGCGCCCGTCCACGAATGAACTTCGGTCCAGCCGTTGTCCGGATCCAGGATCTCGAGCTTGGCCCAATCGAAGTTCTGCTCGATGCTGAGCTGATGCTTGAAGGAAATCTTCACCGGGCTCACCGCGCCGGTGAGGCTCACGAAGTTCTCGAGGGTCTGAAACCAATTGTTGTCGTAGCCGTAGCGGTTCGCGTCCAGGACCCAGGTCGAATCGATCCGTCCGCACCAGAACGCGTTTCCCTGGCATCCGTAGGTCGGAGCGATGTGCCAGGCGGCGGGCTGGAAGGAGCCGTCCTGGTGGGTGTAGCCCCCTTCGTTTCCAGGACTCGAGCGTGTCTCGAGGCTGTCGCGGTACACCCAGGTCGTGTCGCCGGCCTGATTCATCTCCGCGCTTCGGAACACCCATTCCTGGCTCGGCCCGGGATTGCGCGGGGTGACGTCTCCTGCCCCTCGAGCGGGGACCGACCGGGGGGTCAAGGGAGCGAAGGACCGTACGGAATAGGGGGATGGGACCGCCGCGCGGGAGACCGATCCACCTGCCAGGGCTGCACTTAGGGAGGCCCAAAAGAGCAGCGTGGAGGCAGAGGCACGGATGCGGGTCACATCTCTATTTTACCACACAAAACTACCTAAGTTCCTCTGAGACTACAGGCTGGAGGCCCAGCTTCCGGGCCAATCCTCTCACGGCCTGGAGCGCCTCGGCGCCGGTCACGGAGGCCCATGGATCGAATCGTCCCCCCTGCCGGAGCGGAAGCCCCAGACCCGTCGCGGAGAGCGCCGCGCGGGCCAGGTAATGTCTGCGCGGGAGATCCGGAAAGGGATCCGACCCGGTGTCGACGGGGAGCGCCGAAGCGCCCCCGATCTCGAAAAGCTGGAGTGCCAACGCGCCGCGCGTGACCGGATCTCCGAAATGGTAGGAGCCGTCGGGAAAAGGAGCGATCCACCCGCGGGCCATCGCGGTACGGACCCACCGTTCTCCCCAGAGGCCGCGCGCTTCTTCGGAATCGGACGGATGCGCGGTCTCCGCGCGCCAGGCCGGCCGTTCCGGATCCGCGCCCAGCTCGGCCGCGAGCAGGACGCCGAGCTCCCCGCGCGAGAGTGTGGCATGCATCCGGAGCGCGACGAATCCCTGGGGCAACCCGGCGGCCGCGTAGCGCGACTCGAGCAAGGAAGCCAGAGCCGTCTGCGTGCCCGCGTGGCTCGGATCGCGCGCGAGCGCCTTCGTGAACGCCTCGACCGCCTGCTTCACGTCTCCCGCTTGCGCGTAGGCGCGTCCGAGCTCGTAGAGGGGCTCGGCACTCACCGTGTCGAGCGCGGCGGCGCGCAGGAGCTCCGTCTTGGCGTCGAGATACCGGTGGGTCGCCGTGTGGAGCCGCCCGAGCGCGAGATGCGCCCGGGCACTTCCGGGCATGAGCTCCACGGCCCGGGTGAGGGAGCGCCGCGATGGTTCGGCTTCTCCGAGCTGGAGCGAGGCGAGCCCGGCTCCCATCTCCGCGCGGAACTCCAGATCGCGCACCTGGGCCCGCTTGGCCGCGGCGGCCGCGCGCGCGTAGGACTCCCGCGCCTCCGCGGGAACGCCTCGCGCGCTCGCGGAATCCCCTGCCGCGAGGAGCACCGGGATCGAAGCCGAGTCGTCGGGGCGGGCCGGCCGCGCGCCTTGTCCGCCCGCGCACCCGGAAAGGAGCACGGCCCCGAAAAGAAGCGCTCCCGCGCAGGAGATTCTAGGCATGAAGCAGCTTTCGCTCCTTGAAGCTCGCGTACGCATCCTTCGCGACCACGACGTGGTCGAGGATATCGATGCCCAGGATTCTGCCCGCCTCCACGAGACGTCGCGTGATCGCGAGATCCTCCTCGCTGGGCGTCGGATCGCCGGACGGGTGATTATGCGCCAGGATCAGGCTCGCCGCCGAAACCGCGATCGCGGGCTGATACACCTCGCGGGGATGGACGATGCTCGCGTTCAGGCTTCCGATGGAGATGATCTCGCGCCGGAGCACCTGGTTCCGCGAGTTCAGGTAGAACCCGACGAAGTGCTCCCGGTTGGCTCCGCGAATGTCGCGCGTGAGATCGAACACCGTTTCCGGTCCGCGCACCAGCGCCGCGGCGTCTCCGTCCGGCCAGAGCCTCCGCCCCAGCTCCGCCGCCGCGAGGAGCTGCGCCGCGCGCGCGTGCCCCAGACCTTTCACGAGCAGGAGCTCCTCGACAGGAACGCGATGAAGCTGGCGCAGCGGCAGGGCCGCCGTGACCCGCGCGGACAGCTCCAGAACTCCCTCCCCCGGCCCGCCCGTCCCGAAGAGAACCGCCACGAGGTCCGCGTCCGTGAGAACGCCGGGGCCCGACTCGAGCAGCCGCTCGCGCGGGCGTTCCTCTTCCATCATGTCTTCGATCGTGGATCGTTTCTTCCGCCGCATCCCAAACTCCCCCTGGGAGGCGGGGGCGGTGTTCTGAAGGCGAGGAGCCCCGATGCTAGGAGGGAACCGGGGCGCTGGCAAGCGGAAATCAGAGCTTGAGATCGTTCCGGTACACGCGGATGGTCGCGCGGGAGCGCAGCCGGTCCGTCCACGCCGCGGTGCGCCGCTCGAAGAGCTCTTCGCGAAGCTCGTCGCGATGCTCCGCGTACTCCTTGGGGCCCAGCGTCGAGAGGGTATCCACGACCGCGAACAGCGTGCCCAGCGCCCCCGTGCGCGGACGGAGCACGCCGCCCGGCCGGGACGAGAAGATCTCCGCGTAGAACGTCGAATCGCGGGCCAGGACCGAATCGCGCGCGAGGTCCGGGACCGGACCGCTGCGCGAAAACAGGCGCGAGAGGCGGAGCCCCCCGAGCGGAACCGCGAGCGTCTCGAGGTCCTTCCCCGCTTTCAGATCGCGCCGGATCGCCGCGTCGATCGAATCCGCGAGCGAGCGCCGCTGCGCCAGCTCCATGTCCTGTAGTGCCTGTTCCTTCGCTTCGCCGAATTCGGCGGGCCGGGGAGGGATCGCGTGCGTGAGCCGCGCGACCAGGTACCCGTCCTGGACCTGGATGGGGCGCGACACGCCTCCTTCCGGCAACGAGGCGATGCGCTCCTTGAGCTCCGGAATCGGTCCGATGCCGAGGGCGGTCTCGCCCGGCGCGACGGGTCCGGAGGCCGCCATCCCGCCGTGCGCTTTCGCGAGCTCCTCGAAACGGGCCCCGGGGCCTCCGGCGCTCCGCGCGAACGCCCACGCCGCCTGCGAGGCGAGCGTGTCCACCAGGCTCTCGCCGAGGACCCCCCGGATCTCGGCGCGCGAATCGTCGAGCGTCCGGAGCCGCTCGGGGGTCGTGCCTTCCATCCGGATGACGTGGAATCCGAACTGGGTCTCCACCACCGGGCTCAGCTCCCCCGGCCGGAGCGCGAACGCGGCGTCGCCGAATTCCTTCACGACCTGGCCGCGCGTGATCTCGCCCAGATCTCCTCCCTTCGCGGCCGATCCGCGATCGTCGGAATACTCCTTCGCGAGCGTCTCGAAATCCTCCCCGGCCTTGGCGCGCCGGAGCACGTCGAGCGCCTTGACCCGGGCCGCGCTTCGGGCACCGGGGCCGCTGCCGGGGCGGAAACCGATGAGGACGTGGCGAACGCGGGCGCGCGCGGGCACGATGAACTCGGGCTTGTGTGTCTCATAGTAGACGCGGATCGAGTCCTCCGGAACCGGTGCCGAGTCCGCCTTCATCTTTCGGAAGAGCACGTAATCGAATGCCCAGCGCTGGGGCGTCGCGTACCGGTCGCGGTGCCCCTCGAACCAGCTCCGGGCCGCGCGCTCCATGGTCTCCCGGCGCTTCGCCTCGACTTCGGCGAGCGCCTGCTGGCGCACCGCCTCGTAGGGAGGCTGGAAGCGGTCATTCCGCTCGATCACGCGGGCGACGAAGACCGAATCGCGGAGCATGCGGGGTCCGACGACGGTGCCCGGGGACATCGCGTACAGCGAATCGAGCAACGACCCTTCGAGGAGAAGGGGCCGCTCCGGCGGCTGACCTCGATAGAGGGTGACCGGATCGAGCGTCATCGCGAAACGTCGCGCGACTTCCTCGGGACCCTCTCCGCGGCGGAGGCGGGACGCGGCGTCTCCCAGAACGCGAAACGCCTGGTCGAGCTCCCGCTCCTTCCGGACGAGATCGGGAAGCGATTTCAGGATGGAATCGGCCCACGCGTGCGCAGTGTCGGACATCCCCGAGCTCTTCCGGATGCGCTCGAGGGCACGCGACACGTCGCGGTCGGCCACGCGACTGGAATCCACGAAGGAGGCGGTGCCGCGCGCGAGCACCATCGCGCGGAGCCGCGGCACGCGATAGTGCTCGGGACGCGCCACGTAGTCGACTCGAGCGAGCGAGTCCCCCTCGGCCACCCGGAGCTCGGCGTCCGCGCGGCGCTTCGGAACACTCCCGTGTCCTGGAACCCGCCGTACTCCTTGGCCACGGTCTCCGCGGATCTCCCCGCCTGGATCGCGGCCAACAACATCTTCGCCGCCATCCGGGCCTGCAGCTCCACCGCGGAGCGAAGCGAATCCGAGCGCCCGGCCGCCTCGAGGGGCACGCGGATGTACGTGAGCCGCGCCTCTTCGGGGGACTGGAATTCCTCCGGATGCGCTTCGTAGTAGGCGCGGATCCGGCCGGCGTCCGCCTGCGGCTCGATCGAGACCGCGTCGGGAGTCAGCCAGAGGTAGCGGAGGGCGGCCTGCGCGGTCCGGCTCTGGAATTCCTTCCGGAGCTCGGACTCGGGGACCGCGTACCGCGTCCTCATCCATGCGACGTACTTGTCGAGCAGGACGGCGTTCCTCACCTGCTCCACGATCAGGCGGTAGTTGGTTTCGGGCGAGTACTTGAATGCCCGAAACTTCGCCGGATCGAACTTCCCCGCCGTCT
This sequence comes from Candidatus Eiseniibacteriota bacterium, assembly GCA_005893165.1. Taxonomy (GTDB): domain Bacteria; phylum Eisenbacteria; class RBG-16-71-46; order SZUA-252; family SZUA-252; genus WS-7. The sequence continues at coordinate 17,935 of VBOR01000105.1, forward strand.
TGAAAAAATCGTTCCGCTGGAGGCGCGTGTCCAGCTCCCCCTCCGTCGCGGTGAATCCCCGGCGCTTCGCGTCCGCGACCCAGAGGCGCTCGCGCACGAGCTCCTGGAAGACGTTTTTTCGGAGGATGGCCTTCTCGTCCTCGGTGAGTGCGCGGCCGGCACGTGCCTCGACCTCCTTGAAGTAGGGCTCCGCGAGACGGTCCCACTGGAGCTTCTGGATCGGGATCCCGTCCACGACCGCGATCGTGACGGTGTCCCGGATCTGAGACGTCATCGGAGGGACCGGAACGGGGGCGCCGGACGCGGGCGTCCCCCCGAGCAATCGCAGCGAGAGCAGGAGGATTGAGATCCGGGGAAGAGGAAGAGGCCCCGTAAGGGACGCGACACGAACGTACGAGGGGGGGTTCCATGCCACCCGATCTCGAATCCAATGTCGCCGAGCGCCTCTCCCCGGAAGATCTCCTGGAGGCGTGGCATCTTCTCATACCGGAAGACCGCCTGGAGAGTTTCCGGGCGCTGTCTCGACCCGAAGCGGAAGATCTCTTCCTGAGCTTGGGGGCGCGGGACCAGGGGGAGCTCCTGCGCGCGCTGCCGCCACCCGAGCGCCGTTCCTGGATGCGACTCCTGGCGCCCGACGATTGCGCGGACCTGATCCAGGAAATCCCACACCATGAGCGGGAGGAGCTCCTCTCCCTGCTCGACGACACGACGCGCAAGGAGGTGAACGGCCTCCTGGCCTACGCCGAGGACGACGCGGGCGGGCTCATGAACCCGCGGTTCGTGCGCGTCCGCCCCGAGATGACCGTGGACGAGTCGATCACCTATCTCCGCCGGCAGGCGCCGGAGGTGGCGGGGGCCATGCACTACGCGTACGTGCTCGATCCGGAGCAGAGGCTGCGCGGCGTCGTGTCCTTCCGGAAGCTTCTCGCGGCGACGCCCGATCAGCGGGTCTCCGAGGTGATGCAGACCGACCTCATCAAGGTCCCGGAGAAGATGGACCAGGAAGACCTGAGCCGTCTCTTCTCGACCTACCGCCTCGGGGCGATACCGGTCGTGGACGAGAGCGGGCACATGAAGGGGATCGTCACCCTGGACGACATCGTCGACGTCGTCCGCGAGGAGGCCACGGAGGACATCCAGAAGATCGGAGGCACCGCGCCGATCGACGCGCCCTATCTCCGGATCAGCATCGTGGACATGATCAAGAAGCGCGCGGGCTGGCTGGCCGCGCTCTTCATCGGCGAGACCCTCACCGCGACCGCCATGGGCTACTTCGAGGCGGAGATCGCGCGCGCCGTCGTGCTCGCGCTCTTCGTGCCGCTCGTCATCTCGAGCGGCGGAAATTCCGGGAGCCAGGCCACGACTCTCGTCATCCGCGCCATGGCACTGGGCGAGGTGCGCCTCCGCGACTGGTGGCGCGTGGTCCGGCGCGAGGTCGTCTCGGGGCTGGGGCTGGGGTTCATCCTCGCGTTCATCGGGATGGGGCGCATCCTCCTCTGGCAAGCCCTTTTTCACACCTACGGCGCGCATTACGCCCTGGTCGCGCTCACCGTGGCGGCCAGCCTCGTCGGAGTCGTGCTCTGGGGAACGGTCGTGGGATCGATGCTCCCCTTCCTCCTGCGCCGGCTCGGGTTCGATCCCGCCAGCTCGTCCGCGCCCTTCGTCGCGACGCTCGTCGACGTCACGGGGCTCATCATCTATTTCACGACCGCGAAGCTGGTGCTCTCGGGGGCGCTGCTCTAGAGGGGGGAATGCAGAAGCTCGCCCGCCTGCTCGTCGGCGTGGTAGGAGCTTCGCACCAGGGGACCCGAGGCGACCTGGCGGAAGCCCAGCCCCAGTCCGTACTCGCGGTAATGGGCGAATTCCTCCGGCGGCGCGTAGCGCTCGAGCGGCAGATGCGATCCCGAGGGGGGCAGGTACTGGCCCAGGGTCACCATGGAGCAGCCGTGCTCCCGGAGATCCCGCAGGAGCTCCTCCACTTCCTCCACCGTCTCCCCCACGCCGAGCATGATGCCTGACTTCGCGGGAATTCCGGGTGCCAGCTCCGTGACGCGGCGCAGAAGGGTGAGCGAGCGCGGGTAGCGCCCCGCCGGCCGGACGCGCGGATAGAGCCGCTTCACCGTTTCCATGTTGTGGTTCAGCACGTCGGGCCGCGCCGTAAGAACGCATTCCAGCGCCTCGCGGTTCCCCAGGAAGTCCGGGATGAGCACCTCCACGCGCGCCGTGGGAATCTCGGAGCGGATGGCGCGGATGACGTCCGCAAACTGGAACGCTCCTCCGTCCGGGAGCTCGTCGCGGTTCACCGACGTCACCACCACGTAGCGGAGGCCGAGCTTCCTGGCCGCCTGCGCCACGCGCATCGGCTCCTCGGGATCCACGGGAAGCGGCTTTCCGCTCCGGATGTCGCAGAAGGGGCACGACCGCGTGCAGACGTTGCCGAGGATCAGGAACGTGGCGGTGTGGCGCGAGAAGCAGTCTCCGATGTTGGGGCAGTTGGCGCTCTCGCACACCGTGTGGAGGTCGAGCGTGCGCAAGATGGCCTTCGTCTCGAGGTAGGCCCTCCCCGAGGGAATCCGGGCCTTGAGCCAGTCCGGACGCCGCGGAGGCGCGGGCGCCTCGCTGAGCCGCTGATACGAGCGAAGCGGCTTTCGCTTCTCCCCGGCGTGGAGTCTCCGGTCCGAAGGAAGCGTGAGGGAGATCGGGACACCCGTGGCCGCCGGGCGAACCGGTTCAGAAGTGGATCGGTCGTCCATCGGTCGCGAGCATCGCCTCCATCGTCGCCTCGGACAGGGTCGGGTGCGCGTGCACCACCTCCGCCAGCTCCAGCGCGGTCGCTTCGAAGTGGCGCGCGACCACCGACTCCGCAATCTGTTCGGTGGCCAGGACGCCGATGATGTGCACGCCCAGGAGCTCGCCGCTCGTGGCGTCGGAGACGGCCTTCACGAATCCGTCCCCCTCGCCCAGAATTCCCGCCTTGGCGTTTGCGATGAAGGGGAACTTGCCCGTCTTCACCGCGCGCCCCGAAGCGCGCGCCTGCGCTTCGGTCATGCCGACGCTCGCGATCTGCGGATGGCAATACGTGCAGCTCGGGATCGCCTGATAGTTGACGGGATGGGGATCCTTTCCCGCGATCTTCTCCACCGCGACCCTCCCTTCGTGCGAGGCCACGTGCGCGAGGGCGGGGCCGGGCACGATGTCGCCGATGGCGTAGATGCCGGGGACGTTCGTCTCCATCATCTCGTTCACGCGGACGAACCCGCGCTCCACCTGGACTCCCAGCGACTCCAGGCCGATGTTCTCGGTGTTGGGCTTCCTCCCCGCGGCCATGAGCACGCGCTCGGTGTGGTAGCGCTGCACCTTCCCCTGCACCTCCACCTCGCTCCAGGCCTGGTCCCCTTCGGCGCGCACGTTCTTGATGGAGGCGCCCACCAGAAGTTCCATGCCCTGGCGCGTGAAGGAGCGCGCGAGCGCGTCCGAGATCTCCTGGTCCTCGATCGGAACCAGACGCGGCTCCTTCTCGACCAGGATCACCTTGGAGCCGAAGGAGTGGTAGATCGACGCGAACTCCACCCCTACGGCCCCGGCGCCGATGACGAGGAGCGATTCCGGAATGCGGTCGAGATTCAGGATGTCGTCGCTGGAGAGGACGATCGTTCCGTCCACGGGCGCCATGGGGAGCGCGCCCACCCGGGAGCCGGTCGCGAGCACGACGGCGTTCGCCGCGACCTCGCTCTTGGCACCTCCCGCGTCGGTCACCTCGATCCGGTCCTTGGCCTCGAGCCGGCCCTCTCCCTTGATGGTGACCACCTTGTTCTTCTTGAGGAGGGACTCCGTGCCCATGAGGTTCTTCTTCACGACGCGGTCCTTCCGGTCCATGGCGGACTTGAGATCGAGCGACGCTTCCGAGAGGCGCACGCCGAACTCGCCGGCGCGGCGCGCGAGGAGGAGCACCTCCGCCGTCTCGAGCAGCGCCTTCGTGGGGATGCAGCCTCGGTGAAGGCAGGTCCCTCCCACGCGGTCCTTCTCGATGAGCGCCGTCTTGAGTCCCAGCTGTCCCGCGCGGATGGCCGCCACGTATCCGCCGGGTCCTCCGCCCAGGATCGCGACGTCGTATCGCTCGCCGGTCATCGAGCCTCCCGAGCTAATTTCTCTTCCCCGCCTCGAGCCGCGCCCGGATGAGCGGCTCGAACAGGTCGATGGGAACCGGGAAGATCGTCGTCGAATTGTTCTCGGTCGCGATCTCGGCGAGCGTCTGGAGGTAGCGGAGCTGCATCGCGAGGGGCTGCGTGGCGATCACCGCGGCCGCCTCGGAGAGCTTCTGCGACGCCTGGAGCTCTCCTTCCGCGTTGATCACCTTCGCGCGGCGCTCCCGCTCCGCTTCTGCCTGGCGGGCGATGGCGCGCTGCATTTCTTGCGGCAGGTCCACGTTCTTCACTTCCACCGTGCTCACCTTGATCCCCCAGGGCTCCGTGTGCCGGTCGATCACTGCCTGAAGCTCCTGATTGATCTTCTCACGCTTCGAGAGAAGCTCATCCAGGTCCGATTCTCCCAGCGTGCTGCGCAGGGTCGTCTGGGCGATCTGGGACGTGGCGTAGAGGTAGTTCTCCACCTCGAGGACCGCGCGGTTCGCGTCGAGAACGCGGAAATAGATCACGGCGTTCACCTTCACGGAAACGTTGTCCTTCGTGATCACGTCCTGGGGCGGCACGTCCATCGCCACGGTTCGGAGCTGGATCCGCACCATCTTGTCCACGATGGGGATGAGGAAGATGATCCCGGGTCCCTTCGCGCCGATGGCGCGGCCGAGCCGGAACACCACACCGCGTTCGTACTCGCGCAATACCTTGATGGCGCTGGTGAGAATCAGAAAGATCAGGAAGATTACGACCGCAGCGGAAATCGAAATCATCGCCCCTTCCCCCCTATGCTTTCCGGACGTGCAGCCGCAGGCCGTCGACGCGATCGACCGCCACGGGCGCGCCCTTTTCGATTCGCTCGTCCGCTTCCGCCGCCCAGTATGCCCCGTGCACGAACACCTTCCCCTCCCGGGTTCCGAGATCCGTCACCGCCACGCCTCGTTCCCCGAGAAGACCCTCGCGCCCCGTGACAGGCTTTCGCCGAAGGGCGCGATATCCCGCGCCGACCACGAACGCGAAGAATAGCACCGTCACCACGGTGACGGTCAGGATCACCGAGAGCGAGATGCGCATCACGCCTCCGTCCCCACTCGTGAGAACCAGCGAGCCCAGCACCAGAGCCACGATCCCTCCCACCGTGAGCAGCCCATGACTTTGCACCTTCACGTCCACCAGGAAGAGGAGCATCGAGAAGAGGATCAGGAAGACGCCGGTGAGGTTGACCGGCAGTGCCTGGAACGCCAGGAAGGCGAGAAGAATGCAGATGCCGCCCACGATCCCGGGGAGGATCGCGCCGGGATTCGAAAGCTCGAACAGGAGACCGTAGAAGCCGAGGATGAAGAGAATGTACGCGACGTTCGGATCGATGATCCGGCCGAGGAATCTCTGCCGCCAGCTCGCCCCGACGGCGTGGCGCTCGGCGTCCTTCGTGTGGAGCGTGCGCGTCAGCCCCCCGACCGTCACCTTCCGGCCGTCGATCTTGTTCAGGAGATCCGTCATGTCGCGCGCGAGAAGGTCGACGACGTGCATCTTCACGGCCTCGTCCTCGGGAAGCGATCCTCCCTGCCGCACCGCCTTCTCCGCCCAGTCCATGTTCCGGCCGCGCTGCGCGGCGAGGGAGCGGATGTAACTCACGGCGTCGTTCTGCACCTTGTGGGCCATCGTCGAATCCATGCGGGACCTCCGAGACGAGGATGCGCTTGACGATCTCGCGCATGGCGGTGTCCAGCCCGCCCGGCGTGTCGAGCACGATCACCACGGCCTCGCGCTTCTCGCGCTCGGCGCGGTCGATGGCCTGGGAGATCACCTGTGCCGAGATGGGCTGGATCGCGCCGTCCACGGTGATCACGTCGACGACAGGTTTGTCCTTCGCGGAGATGGTCGCCTTCGGTGTCAGGGCGGGAAGAAGGGGCTTGGCCGCGGTCAGCGTGAGAAGCGCGACGCCAGCGACAAACAACCCCACGGTGTACCGGGAAGGCTTCATCGCTCGCTCGGGTGAGACCGGCCCTTGATCCCCGGGGTCTCCTCGGTGCGTCGAATGCGATTCTTCTCGTCCACGAACACGACCGTAGGAACGTGCCTCAGCAGCTCCTCCCGCTCCATCACGGCATACGTGAGGATGATGACGGTGTCCCCGACGTGGGCGAGGCGCGCCGCGGGACCGTTGAGGCAGACGACGCCCGAGCCGCGAGGTCCGCGGATGGCGTAGGTGTCGAAACGCTCCCCGTTGTTCACGTTCAGGATCTGCACCTGCTCGTGGGGAAGGATGTCGGCGGCGTCCATCAGATCCGCGTCGATCGTGATGGACCCTTCGTAGTTCAGGTCGGCTTCGGTGACGGTGGCGCGATGGATCTTGGATTTGAACACGGTCAGGCGCATGCGAGCACGGCCTCCCGCGCCGCGGCGTAGTGGCGCTCCGGCGCTGCGGAAGGGACGGCGCATCCGGGGCCGAGGATGAACCGCGTGCCCCCGGACTCCTCGATGGCGGCCCGCGCCTCGGCCTGCACCCCTTCAGGCGGGCCCTGCACCATCGTCCGCTCGTGATCGATCCCCGTCAGGAGCGTCTTCTGCGTCAGCTTGCGGAGCTCCTGGATCGAGGGATTTCCAGGCTCGTGGTTCGCCCACGAAACGACGGCAACCGGATAATCCAGGTGCTCGCGCACGAAGGCGTGCGGGCCGCAGACGTGAATCACGTTCAGCGATCCACGCTTCGCTTCCTCGAGCACGCGGAGATCGTAGGGGCGGCCGAATTCCTCGAGCAGCGCCTTGTCGATCCGGCTCGTGTTCCCGTAGTCGGTGGTCGCGAACAAAACGCCGGAGGCGCCGCGGTGCATCGTCTCGCGGACGAACGCGGTGAAGGTCTGCGTGATCGCCCGGAGCGCGCCGTGGACGCGCTCGCCGTGGCGGCGCAGGTGCTCCACGAAGCGCGCGTCGTCGTTCACGAGGTCGGCGGCGATCGAGATGGGATTGAAGACGGTCATCACCCAGTCGGTCTCCCCCTGGATCTTGGACGCGATCCGCTCCTCGGCGTCGAGCATCTCGCCCAGGGTGCCTTTCGTGGGATCGACCGGAGCGATGCGGTCCCAATCTTGCGGCTCCCGCACCGGCGACCGGACCACCTTGGGCTTGTCGAGCGGGCCCTTGCCGGGACGCTCCGTCTTCACGCCCCAGTCCTCCACGTGATAGGAAGCGCGCGGGTTCACCTTCATGAAGTCCCAGTCGTACTTCTCCTGGAACTCGAGCATCGCCTCCGCCAGCTCCGCGGCCGAGCCCTCCCGGTCATAGAAATGCCGCCAGAAGGACATGGGGGGCCGGTCCGTGCGCTCCCCCTGAAGCGTCTTCCTGATCCGCTCACGTCGCGTCATGAATTCCCCGGCTTCACCGAGCCAAGTTTATGTACTTGCAAGTTCTTACAGGCGGGCACAAGATTTTCATGGTACACGGAATTCGAACCCCCCACAAGCCCGCCGGAAGCACCGGACCGATTCGGGAGCGCGATGCAACTCCTTCGGAAGCCGCACCTTGCGCGACCCCTCCCATCCAGTCCTTGGATGCGGGCAATGGTCCTCGCGCTTCTCGCCCCGATCGCGGTTTCCTGCACCAAGACGAACGACGAATTCATTCTCGTTCCGGTCGACGGCGTCGTACGGCTGCGGGACGGCGGGCCTCTGGGCGGCATTCGTGTCGGATTCTTCGCCCCCGGCTCCAGGATCGTTCCCCTGGCCCCTCCGCCACACTCGCCCCTTGCGCCCGAGGGATGGCGCGCGGGTCAAGGTCAGATCTTCGAGAATCCTATCTATGCGACGACCGACATGCAGGGACACTTCCGGGTTGCGCTGCGGCAGGGACGGTACGAAGTCTGGATCGGAGCCGCCTCCGATAGCGGCATCATGAGCCAGAGCGTCCCCGACCTGACGTTGATCTCCTCGCCCGTCACCCTCGACCTTCGATACGCGGGATACCGCCTGTCGGGCCGGCTGATCGGCCCCGGGGGCGCAGCGCTCACGAACGGAAGTGTCTTCGTCTTGAGCCGGACGAACACGGCCCGCGCCTCGGTCGTCGCGGGAAGCTATTCCTTGCTGCTCCCCGCAGACACGCTCGCGATCTGGGCGAACCCGGAAACGGTCGACTCGGACCGGGGAATCCCACGCGTGAAACGCGAGGCGGTCATCCTGTCCTCGGATAGCACGCTCGATCTATCGGTGGATGGGTTCGTGGTGACCGGCACCGTGACCGGACCTGGCGGGGTCCCTCTGGACGGCGGCTTGGTGTCCGCAACCGCCGCCACGGCTTCGGCCTACTCGCGGACAGCGGCGGACGGCACCTATCGAGTCTACCTGCCGGGGATGGAATACTTCTTCAGGGTGGATCCGGGACCGGGGCGCGATTCGATCGGGATCCGCCAGTATCCAAACGTCCTCATCGACTCCGACCGCACGCTCGACTTCGATCTCTCGGGAGCTCCAACGGCGAGGCGGTGAGGGCAACCCCCATTACGCCAGGGCGTCGGGAGGAGAATACGGCTGGGGCACGCGCACCGGGTGGCCCAAGACGCGGCCGTAGAATTCCTCGTACATCGGAATGATCTTCCCCACCTCGTAGTTCTCGATCGCCACGCGCCGTGAGGTCTCCGACATCGCGGCGTGCTTCTTCGCATCCGACAGAAGCTCCGTCGCGCGCCGCGCCATTCCCTCCACGTCCCCCACCGAGAGCAGGTAGCCGGTCTCGCCGTTTCGAATCAGCTCGGGGAGCCCTTCCGCCGAGGAGGCGATCACCGGCACGCCTGCCGACATCGCCTCGAGGGCCGCGAGACCGAAGCTCTCGTTCTTGCTGGGCAGGATGAAGAGGTCCGCGACCGAGAACACGTCCTCGACCGCGTCGAGCTGACCCAGCCAGCGGATCCATTTCGACACCCCCAGCTCATCCGCCAGCTCCCGGGCGGGCACGCGATCCGGTCCGTCCCCCACGAGGAGGAGCCGGCTCGGGACCTCGCGCCGCACCGCGGCGAAGATCCGGACCACGTCGGGCACGCGCTTGCTCACCCGGAAGTTCGAGATGTGGAGGACCACGCGCTCCCCCTTCCTCGCGAACCGCTCCTTGGGACACGATCCGTCCCCCAACGGCGTGAACTTCGCCGAGTCCACGAAATTGGGGATGACCTCGATGGGACGGTCCAGCTCGAAAACCTCCTGCGTCTGCTGACGTAAGTATTTCGAGACCGCGGTCACGCCGTCGCTCTGCTCGATTCCGAACCGCGTGAGCGGGCGAAACAAGGGGTCCCCGCCCACCAGCGTGATGTCGGTGCCGTGCAGCGTGGTCACGATCTTGAAGCGGCTCGAGCGCGCGACCTGGCGCGCCAGATAGGCGCAGACCGCGTGCGGGATCGCGTAGTGCGCGTGCATGACGTCGAGGTGGTTCTCGTCGGCGACCTCCGCCAGCTTCGCGGCGAGCGCGAGGGTGTAGGGCGGATACTGGAACAGGGGATAGGACAGCATCTGCACTTCGTGGAACACCACGTTTTCCTGGAACTCCTTGAGCCGGAAGGGGAGCGCGTAGGAGATGAAATGAACCTCGTGCCCCCGCTTCGCGAGCTCCATGCCCAGTTCGGTCGCGACGACGCCCGAGCCGCCATGCGTCGGATAACAGGTGATTCCGATCTTCACGACGTCATCCTCCCGGACGAACCAGGACGTGGCGCCCCGGCGCTCCCACGTGGCTCTTGATCGCCTCGAAGAGCGAGGGCCCGTGCTCCGCGGCGTAGCCCAGCACCGACATGGTTCGTTCTTGCAGGTTGCCGCGAGGAAAGAGACGCTCGCGCGCGCGGCGGATCTTGTTGGCCGTTTCTTCGTGCCGCCGCTTCCAGACCTGCATCAGCTTTTTCTCGAGCACCTGCCCCTCGTGGTCGACTCTCCCCGCCGCGGTCTTCGCGGCCGCCTGGAGCGAGGGATCGAACGCACCGACCGCGTCCTCGATCCGCTTCATGCTCTCGACCCACCCGGAGCGCTCCTTCTCGAAGAGCGCCGGAAAATCCACGGGGAGAAATCGCGCGAGCACGTCGCGGATCACCACCTCGACGTCCCCCGCCAGCGCTTCCCACGAGATCCCGTAGCGCTCGAGTACTTTGCTGACTTTGGGCTCGAGGATCGTAGCACCTCCCCGGGGCACCACGGCGGGCGGCGTCGCGTCGAACAGAGGATACTGCGCCAGAACCTGCGCCCAGTAGGCGACCTCGGAGGGTCCGCCCACGTAGGCCGCGGTGGGAAAGAGATAGTCCTGCATCAGGGGACGCAGGAGCACCCCGGGACTTGCGTCCTCGGGCCGCTCCCTCAGCTTCTGGAGCAGCTCCTGCGCCTGGATCTGACGTCCGCTCTCCGCCAGGCGAAAGGTCCCATCCGCCGAGAGACGGAGCGCTTCGCGGACTTCCCGGTGCCAGAAGAGATTGAGCTCCTTGCCGGTGCGCGCGATCTGCGCGTGGTAGCCCGCGGCCACCAGCTCCTCGCCGGTCTTGCGCGCGGCTTCCGCGGAGCGCCCGCGCAATTCGATCTCCCGCTCGAAGACCGGCAGCGCGAGCCGCTTGGCTTCCCGCTCGGCGGGATCGAAGATGAGCGCTCCCCAGGGGGCGACCCAGCCTCCCGCCAGCCTGGCGAACGCCTCGGTCCAGCCCGACCTGGGGGCGTACGAGCGGCGAAGCGCTTCCACGACGTCGGTCCTGAAATCCGCCTTGGCGAGCGCCTCGTCCGTCTCGGCGATGAGGGTGAGCACCGGATCGGCGAGCGGCACGCGGGAGACCGCGACGCCGCGCGGCGCGGCCTCGAGGGGATACGCCAGTTCCCTCGCCTCGAC
>VBOR01000106.1 GCA_005893165.1 Candidatus Eiseniibacteriota bacterium
GGAAGTCTCGGTCGGGGATCTCGACGGGGACGGGTATCCGGAGATCCTCCACACGGGCGGCTCCTGTCTCGTCTCGGCCGTCTACTACAGCGGCGCGCCGCGGACGGGGTATCCGATCGCGGCCGGGGATCCCCTGGCCCCGGCGGACTCCACCGGCTTCTGGCCTCCGCTCATCGCGGACGTGGACCAGGACGGTCACCGCGACGTGATCCCGATCCTTCCGGACGGCAGGCGCATCGCGTTTCGCGCGGATGGCCGCCCGATCCCGGGGTTCGGCGAGCTGGGAAGCACGGGCCAGGGAGCGCCGCCGATCCTGGCGGATCTGGACGGGGACGGGATGCTCGACTGGGTGGAAGTCTTCGATCAGGTGCCCCTGGATCCCCGCGTCCAGATCGAGGTGCGCGACACGTCGATCCCCGCATCGAGCGGGGCGATCGCGTGGGGCCAGTATCGATACGGGCCGACCCGGGCCGGTCTCATTCCCACGGGCCCCGCGGGCACTCCTGCCGTGAACCCAATCGTTTCCCAGGTGTATGCCTACCCGAACCCGTCGCGGGCAGGGACCACCTTCATCCATTACCATCTCGAACGAACGGCCCGCGCCGTGAGGCTCAAGGTTTACGATCCGGCCGGGAATCTGGTGTCCGAGCCGGCAACGAGCCCGGCCGACCTGCTCGGATCGTCGGAGCATTCGGTGCCCTGGAGCCACGTCGCGCATGCGAGTGGCCTGTATGTTTGCCGCCTCGAGGTCGAGTCGGACCGAGGGGTCGAGGTCAAGTTCACGAACGTGGCCGTGGTCCGATGACCCATTCCGAGGAGATCTCCATGCGTCGATTGGTGCGTGCCCTGGTTTCGTTCCTCGCGCTTTCCGGGGTCGTTCTGGCTCCGGGGCAGGCACTCGCGGCCGCGGGCAAGCCCGGGTTCGCCTTCTTGAAAGTGGGAATCGGGGCGCGGGCCATGGGCATGGGAAGCGCGTACGTCGCGCTCGCGGACGATCCGACCGCGGTGTACTGGAACCCCGCCGGGCTCGCGGGTAGCGAGGACGCACAGGTGACCGTGATGCACAACGAGTGGATCCAGGACTTCCGTCAGGAATTCGCGGCGGTGTCGCGCCCGCTGGGCAAGGGCGCCGCGGGTTTCGGGATCTCGGGCTTCTACACCTCGGAGATGGAGAAGCGGGACGACGTCGGGAATCTGACCGGACATTTCGGCTTCAACGACTTCGCCGTCACGGGCGCGTACGCGCGCCGGCTTCCACGCGGAGGCTCGGGCGGGCTCGCCGTGAAATTCATCCGCGAGATGATCGACCAGGAGACCGCGACGGCCGTGGCGTTCGATCTCGGAGGCCGCCTCCCGCTGGGAGGCTCCGGCGTGAGCCTTGGGGCCGCGCTTCAGAACGTCGGAGGCGACGCGAAGTTCATCACGGAGAGCTTCCCTCTGCCCCGGACGATTCGAGCGGGCGCCGCGATCACGCGTGCGATTCCGAGCCTGGAGGGAAGCGGGACCCTGAGCGCGGAATTCCGGAAGGCGAAGGGGGACAAGTCGCACTTTCAGGTCGGGGGCGAGCTGGGCATGAAGCGGCACGTGGCCCTGCGCGCGGGGGCCAAGTTCGGCTACGACGAGGAGAACATGAGCTTCGGACTCGGGCTCATACAGCGCCGGTTCGCGTTCGATTACGCACTGGTGCCGCTCTCCTCGAACCTGGGCACCACGCACTTCGTCTCGATCACCGCGCGACTCTAGACGTCACCCGGGGCCGGCGAGCTCCTAGCGCGTTTCCCGGTCCCGGCCCATCCGAAAATCGGCGAGGCTCTCGGGCCTCCTGCCCATGCCGGGCGCATCCCGGAAATCCTCCAGCCGGAACACGCCGTCCTCCAGCCTCGCGTAGGTCCTTCGCTCGATCCAATCCCCCAGCACCAGGAGCTCTCCGTCGCTTTCGCGCCGGTGCACCGGCACGTGGAAGTGCGCCAGGATGAGGGCGTCGTAGCCCTGGCGGAAGAACGGCCGCGCGATCGTGTCGAAGAGCCACTCCTCGCTCCGCCTCGCGCGCGGCGCGCGATGGCGGCTGGTGTGCGACGTGGCGCTCGCGAGAGGAATTCCGATGTCGGGGTGGATCCAGCGGAAGAGCCATCGCGCGAGCCCGTTCCGGAGCACGCGCTTCAGCAGCTTGTAGCCCTGATCCCCCGGGCCCAGCCCGTCGCCGTGGGCGAGGAGGATGCGCCGGCCCTGGAGCGAGATCGGAAGGGGCTCGTCGGTGAAGGAAACGTCCAGCTCGCGCCTCAAGTAGTCTCCGATCCAGAAGTCGTGATTTCCGCCGACATACGTGACAGGCAGTCCCGCCCGGCGCAGCTCCCCCAGCTTCTGGAGCACGCCGACGTAGCGCTTGGGCACGGTGTGGCCGTATTCGAACCAGAAGTCGAAGAGATCTCCCCCCACGTAGAGGGCCGCGCGCTCGGCGAGAACGGAGTCGAAGAGCCGCAGCAGGTCGCGCTCGCGGGAGCGATTGGAGTCGGGGGGGCCCTGCCCGAGGTGGGCGTCGGCGACAAAATAGGCGCATCGGGGCTCGGGCATCGCGCGTCAGTATAAGGGGCGTGGTTCCATGGGCAAGCACGGTCCAGCCTCGCGCCGCACCTGGAACCGCGAATCCAAGACGCGGTATAGCAACTTGACAGACCAGGTCCGGCCTCCCTACAGTGAGTCAGGGCAAACCTCTGGAAATCAGGAACTTATGACGACAACCTCCAGCTTCTGGGATCGAGTCCAAGATGAGCTTCGCACCGCCTCCGGAAAGGCCCGCAGGGAGGCCGAGCGGGCCGTACGCACGGGCGTGCTTCAGATGGATCTCGTCTCTCTTCGCCGTGACCGCAGGCGCGCGCAGGCCGACCTGGGCGAGCGCGCCCTCGCGCTATGGAAAGCGGAGAAGCTCGAGGATCTTGCCGGGGATTCCGAGGCGCTTCGCCTCAGGACTCTCGTTCTATCGATCGAAGGGCTGATCGCCGCGAAGGAAGAGGAGCTGAGATCGATCCGGTCCCGGGTCCAGGGTCCAGGCGCGGCACAGCCCCAGTAACGAACCCCGCGTCCCCGAGACGCACGACGAGACGGAGGTAGTGAGAAACATGGAATCAAAGGAGACCATCCGCGCCGCGAAAGTTTTGATCCTGGCGGGCGGGATTCTGCTCATCGGCATCGTCATGGGATTCATTCTCTCGGGGAATCTGAGTTTCTCCCCGGCGTCCCAGGCGCGCGAGGCAGCGACACCCGCCGTGAATTCGCTGGACAGCCCCTTCACGCAGATCGCCGACAAGACGCTTCCCGCGGTCGTGACGATCGAGACGAAGCGGACGGTCGACGGGGGCAACTATCCCCAGTACAACTTCGAGGGTCCCTACGGCGATTTCTTCAAGCGCCTGTTTCCGGACCAACCCAACCAGCAGCAGCAGCGTCCCAAGACGCAGCAGCGGGTCCCCAGCAGCGGCTCGGGCTTCATCTTCACGAAGGACGGCCGGATTCTGACGAACAACCACGTGATCCGGGACGCCTCCGACATCACGGTGATCCTGAACGACAAGCGCAAGTTCAAGGCGAAGGTCGTGGGCGCGGACCCCAGCACCGACGTCGCCGTCATCAAGATCGACGGGGACGAGAATCTCCCGGTGGTGCCGCTCGGTGATTCCGAGGACGTGCGCATCGGCGACTGGGCGGTCGCGATCGGCAACGCGCTCGGCGAGCTTTCCGGCACGCTGACGGTCGGCGTGATCAGCGGAAAGGGGCGCACGAACCTCTCCATCGTGGGAGGCGCGCCGGCCTATCAGGACTTCATCCAGACCGACGCTTCGATCAATTTCGGGAACAGCGGCGGTCCGCTCCTCAACATCCGCGGCGAGGCGATCGGGATCAACACCGCGATCAACCCCTCGGGTGAGGGGATCGGCTTCGCGATTCCCATCAACATGGCGAAGCACATCTCCGGGCAGCTCATCGCGCACGGAAGGGTGACGCGCGGCTGGCTGGGAATCGCGCCTCAGGAATTGACGCCGGAGCTGGCGGACTCGTGGGGGCTTCGGAACGTTTCCGGCGTGCTCGTCGGGAGCGTGAATTCGAACACGCCCGCCGACAGCGCCGGCTTCCAGGTGAAGGACGTCATCACCGAGTTCGACGGCCGGAAGGTCTCCGACGTCCAGAACTTCAGGCTTCTCGTGGCGGACACGCCGGTCCACAAGCGCGTGCGCGTGCACGTCCTTCGCGACGGGCACCCGCAGGATCTCTGGGTGAGGATGGGAGAGCGTCCCGAGGAGAACAAGCTCGGGCAGCGCAACACGCCGCCGACGGAGATCCTGGGCCTTTCGGTCGAGCCCGTGACGGGAGATTTCGCCAAGGACAACAACGTCAAGGAGAAAACCGGCGTCGTCGTGACCGACGTGGGATAGGGAAGTCCCGCCGATGACGCCGGCGTGCAGCGCGGCGACATCATCAAGGAAGTGAACGACACGAAGGTCAAGGACGTCTACGATTACAACGCGGCCATCGACAGGGCCAAGTCGAAAAATCCAAGAAAACCCATCGTCCTCCTCGTGAAGCGGGGGGACTCGACGCAGTTCCTTGCCGTGGACCCCGAAGGATGATCGAGAGCGGTTGAAGACCCTTCCATTCACGTTGCAGTCAGGGCCCGAGCCACGACCCCCGCGGGGGTTGTGGACGGGCCTCTTCATTTTGGCGGTCGTTTCGGGATCTCTCCTGGGTGCGAACCCGCCGGCCCGAACGCCTCCGCGCGCGCCGAGGCCCGCGCCGGAGCTGGTCCGGATCCGGTTCTGGACCGCGCCGGACCACACGCGGCTCGTGTTCGACCTCACGGGTGCGCCGCCGGTCGAGCCCAAGTTCCGGCTGTCCGGTCCCTCGACCTACGAGGTCGTGCTCCCGAGGATGAAGAAATCCCTGGCCGTGACCTCGGAGTTCGTGGGCGACAGCCTCGTAGCGGAGATCTTCCCCTCCGCGGACGAGTCGGGGGTGATCGTCCGGGTCGGGCTCAAGCAGGCGACGACTCCGCTCGCGTTCGTTCTCGCGGCGGCGGACGGCGTGCCCGACCGGATCGTGGTGGACGTGCCCGCTCCGCCCAATGCGCTGGCCGATACGGTGCTCCAGCAGCAGGTCAGCGAGATCAAGCGCTCGAAGCGACTCATCGTGGCGATCGATCCCGGCCACGGCGGGGACGACACGGGGGCTCTGGGGTATCGGAGACTCCCGGAGGCCGACATCGTCCTTGCGATCGCGAAAAAGCTCAAGGCGGAGCTGGAGCAAATTCCCGGCGTGAGCGCCGTCCTCACCCGCACGGGGGATTACTTCGTTCCGTTGCAGAGGCGGGTCGAGCTGGCGAGAAAATACCAGGCCGACGTGATGATCAGCATTCACTGCAACGCGAGCCGGAACCACGAAGCGACGGGGACGGAGGTCTATTTCCTCTCCCTCACCGGCGCGACCGACGAGGCCTCGCGAACCCTGGCGGAATCGGAAAACGCGGCCGACCTGATCGGCGGCATCTCGCCGCAGGCGGGGGACGATCTCCTGGGCATTCTCTTCGATCTGCGGCAGAACGACACCATACGACGGAGCAGCGAGCTGGCGGAGAACCTGGTGGACGCCCTTCGCGAAGAGGATCGGCTGAAAATCGAGCGGGGCGTGAAGCAGGCGGGGTTCGTGGTGCTCAAGGCCCCGGACATTCCGGCGGTCCTCGTGGAGACCGCCTTCATCACGAACCCGCGCGAGGCGGCCATGCTGAAGGACGGCCAGTTCCAGTCCAAGGTGGCCGAGAGGCTCGCGGATGGCGTTCAGACCTACATGAAGACCCACGCCCGGAGCGCCTCCACCAATTAGCCGGAGACCCTGGGCGGGGCGCGGTGTACACTAGGCAGGTTCTGTGTTGGACCAATGTCCGGAGGAGGAGAATCGACATGAAGCGTACCGCATTCATTGTTCCAGTCGCGATCGCCGCCCTGAGCTTCTCGACATCGGCCTGGGCCGGCGGGGACATGTGTCACGGGAAGTCGGAAGGCGCCGCCAAGGAGGCTTCGGCCGGCGCGCATTGCTCGCCAGGAACCAAGGGTGCATCGATGGCCTCGGGCGAGGCCTGCAAGATCGGCGCGGACAACGCGGTGTTCAGCTTCGCGGTGCCCACGGCGCACTGCGGCTCCTGCGTGGACAAGATCCAGACGACGGCCATGGCGCAGAAGGGTGTGCTTTGCGCGAAGGTCAATCTGGACACCAAGATGGCGTACGTGGCGGGCGACAAGAAGCTGAATCAGCGCCAGCTGGCGAAGGCCATCAAGGAAGCGGGATTCACCTGCACGTTCAAGGACAAGGGACCGAAGGCGCGGGCCGAGCTCATGAAGATGATGGCGGCGGACAACGAGAAGGCGGCCGCGAAGAAGAGCTGATCCAGCACTGACTCAACGGCCGGGCGCTTCCCTCAAGGGCGCCCGGTCTTCTTTTCCCCCCCGCGGCGCCTGCCTGGGCTCGAACACGGAACCTCTCGCTGCGCGCCGCACGGTCGCCCGCCGTGCCTCCGTTCATCCACCTTGCCCCGCGCGGCACTGCTCACCGCTCGAAGTTCGTGTCCTCCCCCGATCGCGGGCTGCGAGGCGTCACGCTTCAAGTGGCCTCCCGCTTAGGTTTGAGGCCCGCCCGGGCAGTCTCGCTCAGGAGCGACGCGCTCTCAGGATCTCCAGGCCGCAGTTCCTGGAGCCTCTCGGCGTACCAAGCTGCCTGCGCAAGCGACCCGTCGTTCCGAAACGCCCGCATGAGCCATCGGACCGTCTCGGGGTCCGAGCTCGAGAGTCCGAATGCCTCGAAGGCGGCGTCATCGAGCCGCTCGTTGGAAGTGGCTTCCCCAAGAAGCCGCCTCACGATTTCGAGCGCATCCGCACGGGAGAACGATGGTGTGATCGCCATGAGCGAATCGGCCTCTCGCCGACGACCAGAGGCGAGATAGATGCTCGCGATCAGGCGACGATCGTAGGCAGCCGGCGCGCCCGGCTCGGCCTGGGCCAGCCGCTCGAGGATCCGGACAGCCCGCTCCGTCTCGCCACCGGCAGCCACCGCGCGCGCGTAGTTGTTGAGCGGACGGTTGATCTCGGCGAAGTCGGGAGCTTGGGGCGTGCTTGCCCGAACCCGTTGCGTTTCCGGATCGATCGAGATCACGTCGAGATCGGTCGTCACGCGGACGAGGTACTCGGCGGTAGCTCCGGGCTGTCGCCTCAGCGTAGAGACCGTTTGCAGGCTCGGGTCGCGATACCACGCCCGGAGCGCCTGCGCGTCCAGCAAAGTGCTCTGAATTCCCCGGGCACCCGTAGTTCCGACCGAAACGACCACCTGACTTCCCCTCGGGAAGCTCGGGAAGACTTTCTCGAAGTTCCCGCGAACCACCTTGAGCGCCCGGGACGCTTCGACGAAGACCGGTTCGCTCCAAACCGGCTCGCTTCGCGCGTAGATCCCTCGACTCCACATCCCGAGGAGGAGAAAAACGGAGAGAGCTGCCAAAGCCGGAACCCTTCCCAGTTTGGCGAGCGCCGGACCGAGGTAGATCGCGACCCCCAGGGCTGGAATGCAGACGAAATACGGTGCCCAGTGACGGATCAGTATCGTCGGCATGACGAGAGTCGGAACGGCGAAGAGGGCCGCGATCAGTCCGACTCGAGCCAGGGAGACAGGT
>VBOR01000107.1 GCA_005893165.1 Candidatus Eiseniibacteriota bacterium
GGACGAGCGCGCGCTGCCGGTCGAAGGAGTAGTTCAAATCCTGCAAGAAAACCTCTTCGTCGATCTTTTCCTCGTTCAGCGCCCACGTGTCCTCGGGCCATCCGAGCGTCTTGTACAGGCCGAGCTTCTGCGCGAGCTGCGCGCTGTAGGCCGGCGGGCTCGAGACCGGGATGGGCGGCCTGCGGGGGTCGAGGTTGATGGGGGAGAGATAGACCCTGACTTCGGGATAGGCCTGGATCACGTGGAAGCGCGCGATCCCGCGAACGGAGACGAGCGGCGCCACATGGAACTGGATCGTGTACCAATCGCTCCAGGATCCCTGGCGGATGGTCCGCGTCTGGCCCTGCAGGGAGATCTGGACCGCGTTTCGCCTGATTCTCAGGAATTCCACCGGAATCGTGAGGTCGGGGATCCGTCCCTCGCTGTCGCGCCCGGCGAAGGGATTCCGCGGCCCGTGCACCACGGAGCGGGACCGTCCCGCGGGATCGAGGGTGAGCCGGGCAATCTTGCCCCCCATTTCGGTATCGGCCGCCCCGGTGGCGTCCGTGGCGTAATAGGAAAAGGTCCCCATCGTGCCCCGAATATCGGGAACCCCCAGCCCCGAAAGGAGTACGCCGGTTTGTAGCTTCTCCGGCGGGAAGCAGATCGGGGCCTCGATCACGGCCGTCCGCACGCCCCGCGCGGAAGCGATCTGCCAGAAGGTCGCGCCCTGCCGGTTGTTCGTCACGGAAGGCGCCCGGGTGGGGATGAATCCCAGCGCGAACTGGCCCCGGCGCACGGTCACGGCCGAGAAAGCCGCATCGTGCCGTGCTGCTTCATCCATGCAAAATGGGGGAGCTTTCCCTGCGCGATGAGGCGGTCCGCCACACCGGGATCCATGCCGTCGAATCCGACGATGATGAACCGCTCGTGGGGCTGCGCGGGAACGGGAGTGTCGGAGGAAGCGGCGAAGACCAGAGCGGACAGGACCACGATCATTGGCGCCAGGGTTCGCGCCGCGGGGCGTTTCGACGGATCAGTAGCGAGTCGTAGGAGATTGATGGCGAAAGTCTAGCACCCGCAATTCCGGAGTGTCAAACGAGGGGGGACGCTCCGGAGGCGCCGACGACGAGAGGGGTGACCCTTGACGCCTTTTCCACGCGCTTTCTATAATGCCGTGCTTGGGCCGCCCGCCGAGTCACTCACGAAAGGAAATCCGCTCATCCATCTCGCCACGCGACGGCTCTTCTCGGTAACGATCGGTTTCCTCGTGCTCTCCGCGAGCGGCGCTTCCGCCGCGGGGCCTCCGTACCGCGCGACCTCCCAGGACGCCCGCGGCGTCACGTTCGAGATCGCCCCTTCCTCCGCCCGGTTCGACAGCACGGCGGTCGAGGGCGCTCCCTATGTCCGGGTCTCGCTCCAGGGGGCCCACGTCACCGAGCCCCCGGGTCGCCCCGCGCTTCCCACCCTCATGATCCCGGTGGGCGTTCCGGACGGAATGAGCGCCAAGGCGCGCATCGTCTCGGCGGAATGGGAGGAGCGAGGCGGGCTGCCCCCTCCGGTACCGGTCGCCAAGCAGCGCTTCGTCGGAGAGGATCCGAAGAGCGGTCCCGTGAGCGAATTCCGCTACGAGCCCGATCCTTCGATCTACGGTCGCGGCAACGTGTGGCCCGGCGAGATCGTCACGATGGGGGAGGGCGGACCGCTGGGTGATTCCTGGATGATGCCCGCGCTCGTGCGCCCGGTTCGCTACGACCCGGGCCACAAGCGATTCCTCGTGCTCAAGCGGATGACCCTGCGCGTCGAATTCGCCGCGGCGACCACCGCGCAGCTGAAGGTACGCCCCGCCGTGCGCCCGGGAGCGGACGCGAACGTATGGCAGCGGGTGAAGCGCAGCCTGCTCGGAAACTATGAATCGGCCCGCGCGTTCCCGAGGCGCGTGACGCCGGGAGCGTTGCGCGCGCCGAGGCTCTCCATACGGCGCGCCGCCGCCAATCCCGAATTCCGCGTATCCGTCGGCAGCACGGGCTGGAGCTCCGTCAGCTTCGCCGCGCTCTCGGCGGCGGGATTCCCTGCGGGGATCTCGATCTCGCAAGTCGGGGTGTGGGAGCGCGGGTACGACGACGTGGGAGACAGCGCGACCTCGACCCCGATTCCCGTGGTGGCGCGTGACGTGAATTCGAATGGAACCTTCGACGGCGGCGACGCGATCACCTTCTACGCGCGAAATCTCCGGGATCGTGTCGGCGCGCTCTCGATCGAGAACCGGTATGCGTACGCGAACGTGTACTGGGTCTCCTGGACCGCGGCCCCCGCGGCGGTGCCGGATTCGATCTCCGGCGTGATCTCCGATCCCGCGCCCGCGACCCCCACGTCCTTCCGCGACACGATCCATCTGGAGCAGAACATCAGCATGATGGCCCGTCCGAACACGGGAGCGGGATCGCCCGCGGAGAACGTGGAGTACATGTTCTGGACGGACGGCAGCGCCCCGGACCAGTTCAGCGCGCCGGTCCCGTTCGTCCACCCCGACGTCTCGGCGCCCTTCCGAGTCCAGGCGAGATACCAGGGAGAGAGCACCACCGCGACGCACCGGATCAATTCCTTCTTCCAGAGCTCGACCGGAGTGACCGACACGATCGGATTCAATCGCGATTTCTTCGGCCAGGAGATCTATCTATTCGATACCGGGTTCAACGTCCCGGGCAGCGTCATCGGTCCGGGTACGAACCAGTACCAGCACCAGGGACTCGAGCGATTCGGGGCAGGCTCCTTCATCCAGGGCAGCGGCTCGCTCCTGGATTGGGTCGAGGTCACGTACTCGCGCCTTTATGTGGCGGACCTGAACCGGCTGGAGTTCACGAGCGGCCAGACGGCGGGGGTGGCGGAGCTGCACGTGGGGGGGTTCACGCAGCCCGGCATCGTGGTCTACGACGTGACCGTTTCGACGACGACCCTCCGCGTCACCGGCGCCACGGTGAACACCCTCGGCCCCGGCAATTACGAGGTCGTGTTCCGGACCGACGCGACGGCGGGCACGCGGCGCTTCGTCGCGCTGGTGCCTGGGGCGGAATTACCCGTCGCCGGCGGCGCCATCCAGGCGGACACGCCCTCCAACCTGGGAGTTCCCGGTGCGTTCCCCGCAGGGGGCCTCGCGCGATCGATTCTGGTGACGCCGGAGGCATTCCTGGCGCCGGCGAACCGGCTGGCGGCCTATCGCCGCGGCCAGGGCTACGTCGTCGAGGTGGCCGGCATTCAGGACATCTACGACGAGTTCAGCGGCGGCATCAAGTCGGCCACCGCGATTCGCCGCTACTTCCAGCACGCCTTCGATACCTGGACCCCTCGTCCTTCCTACGCGGTGCTGCTCGGCGACGCCAGCATGGATTATCGGAAGGACCTTCTCCACAGCGCCGTGGATTGGATTCCAACGTACATGGCGTTCGAAGCGGTTGCTGGACCCCCAGGTTACGAGCTCATCGCGCAGGATGGGAGATACGTCCTGAATCTCGGCCGGGGAACCAGCTCCCCGGCTCAGTACACCCCGAGCATCTTCCTTGGACGCGTACCGGCGAGCAGCGCCACGGAGCTGGATCAGTTCGTGACGAAACTGATCCAGTACGAGAATTTCCAGCCCACGGATTCCTGGCGTGGGAACCAGCTGCTCTTCTCGGATGACGAGTACTCCACGACGATCTTCTTCAATTCCGGATACTGCCGACAGCCTGTGGAGGCAAATTTCAAGGCGGCGAGCCAGTACATGGAAAACGCGACGGCCGCGAGCGCGTCGGGCAGCGACATCCATTCCGAGCTCTTCGATCTGAAGGGAATCACGGACGCTCTCGCCTCCTGCTGCCAAACCACCCCCGACTGCCGTTCCCTTACGGGCATGGTACTGGCCATCCGGAGCGGAGGGGGGGCCCCGTTGGATTCCTTCTTCACCCAGTTGGCGCGCGGTTCCCTCATCTTCAACGCGGAAGCGCACGCGAATCGGAGGCTGATCGCGCACGAGCAGATCTTCAACATGGATTACGGGGACTTGAACCGGATCGCCAATGTTGGGCGACCTTTTTTCTACATGGTCTGGGGATGTCATGCGAATCAGTTCCCCGACGCGCCTTCCGCGAATGACATCGACTCGACCGATTCTTTCGCGGAGCAATGGGTCATGATGCCGGATCGCGGCGCCATCGGGGGCCTGGGCTCGACCGCCTACGAGATCCTGGACACGAACGCGGCGATGAACGGCTACGTGGCGGACGCCTTCTACACGACGCCCCCCGTGGCCGGAGGGGTAGCCCGGTGGATCATGGGAGAGGTCGTGGGCCAGGCGAACGTGATGAACGCGAACTCCAATTACTATTACCAGCAGGAGATGAACAAGACGATCGCGCTCCTGGGCGAGCCCATGACCCGCATGGACGCGCTGCCGCCGCGCGTCTTCGAAGTCACCGTGGACGGGAATCCCTATCCCGAAGGCGCGCCCCTCGTCGCCGTCGCCGCCAACGACAGCCTCACGATCGTGGCGAAGACCCGCGATGAGGCGGGCCTCAAGAAGACCGAGCTCGTGGAGCGGGCCGTCGGGTCGGGAGCCATCACGCCGGTGGACCCCACCCTCTATTCGGTCGCCGCCTCCGACACGGGGCGCGCGCAGACGCTGACGGGGCATTACCGTCCCCACATCGGAAACTACGACCTGCTCGTGCGCTCCACCGATACGAACGGCCGCGAGCAGAGCTACGCGCTCCAAGTGCGAAGCACCGTGCGCTATCTCGCGAACGGCGTCGTGGTGGTGAATGGCACCTTCGTGGAATCGAACGCGGTCCTTCGCGCCGAGGCGACCACGCCCATCCCCGTGACCCAGGACTCGCTCACGCTCCTCCTCGATGGGGTCCCGCTCGCGAACGTGACCAAGACCGCGATGGACGCGACCAACCGCCGATGGGCGCTGCAGGCCCCGGCCATGGACCTCACGCGAGGCGCGCACACCCTGGACGTGCAGGTCTCGGGTCGCGCCGGAATCTTCGCCCAGGGCTCCTTCAAGGTGGAGACGGCCCTCACGCTTCGGCGCGTGGCGGTGGTGAGCCCCCGGCTCATGGGCACGGGCTGCGACGGATCGGTGTTCCAGTTCGAGCTCAGCACCGCCACCCCGACGGTCCAGCTCATGCTCCTGACCGTCTCGGGTCGCCGGGTCGCATCTCTGGAGTGGCCCGGCAAGGCCGGGTTCAACGTCTACTGCTGGGACGGGCGCGACTCGCAGGGCAACGTCGCCGGGACCGGGCTCTACTTCTACCGTCTCACCGCCATCGACGCTTCGGGGCACAAAGCGACCCAAAATGGACGTATGATCCGCACTCGATGATCGATCGGCGCAGCGGGAAAGCCATCTTCCGCGAGCTGGGGCGGCTCGTCACCGAGCAGCGGAACCCGCGTTCGAGAAACCTCGACAAGCTCTCCACGTCGCAAATCCTGAGATTGATGAACCGAGAGGACCGTCGCGTGCCGCTCGCGGTGGGCCGTGAGATCCCCCGGATCTCGCGCGCGGTCGATCTCATCGTGGACCGTCTCGCGCGGGGAGGGCGCCTCATCTACGTCGGGGCGGGAACCAGCGGGCGCCTGGGGGTGCTGGACGCGACGGAATGTCCGCCCACCTTCGGCACGCCGCGCACCCTGGTCCAGGGAGTCATCGCCGGAGGCAGTCGCGCCCTCGTGCGCTCCATCGAGGGATCCGAGGACGATGCCCATGCCGCCAAGGCCGCCCTCCGGAAGCGCCGCGTGGGGGAGAAGGACGTCGTCGTGGGAATCATGGCGAGCCGTCGCACCCCCTACGCGATCGGCGCCCTGGAATACGGCCGGAAGGTCGGCGCCGCCACGATCGCGGTCACCGCCAACCCGGGTGGAGGCGCCCCGCTCCGGTGCGACGTGGTCATCGCGCCGCGGGTCGGGCCCGAGGTCCTCACCGGATCGACTCGTCTCAAGGCGGGGACCGCGCAGAAGCTCGTGCTCAACATGCTCACGACGGGCGCCATGGTGAGGATGGGGAAGGTCTACGAGAACCTCATGGTGGATCTCCGCACCGCGAGCCGGAAGCTGGAAGAGCGAACCAAGCGCGTGTTCATGAACGCCACGGGCGCGAGCTACGAGGAGACCGGGCCCTGGCTGAAGCGCGCCGGAGGCTCCCTCAAGGTGGCGATCGTGATGCGGCGCGCGGGAGTCACGCGCGCGGAGGCGGTGCGGAGGCTCAAGGAGGCCCAGGGATGGGTTCGCGAGGCCATCCGGTCGTAGCGCTCTGGGTCGCTCTGGCGCTGGCCGTCGCGATGACGGGCTGCGGCCGGCGCGACAGAGGAACGACCACCGTCGTCTTCTGGCAATTCTCGCCCCTGCCCGCGATCCAGCCGGTGCTGGACAAGTTCCACCACGAGCATCCCGGGATCCGGGTCGAGGTGGAGCAGCTCACCTGGCAGAGCGGCCGCGAGAAGATCGTCGCCGCGGTGGCCGCCGGGCGCCCGCCCGACCTCTGCGAGATCGGCTCGACCTTCCTGCCGGGGCTCGTGGCCGACAGCACCCTCATCGACCTCACCGACAGCATCGCGGATCTGAAGCCGGAGCTTCGCGGATGGCGTGTCACGGAGTACCTTGGCCGGTCCTACGCCATCCCCTGGATGCTGGGGACGCGCGCGATGTACATGAACGCGGACCTGATGCGCGGCGTCGGCCTCCCTCCCGAGAATCCGCCCACGACCTGGACGGACTTCGCGCGCGCGGTGGAGCAGATCGACGCGGCCGGTCCGGATCTCAAGGGCTTCGGAATGAACGCGGGGGAGCGCGAGGTCCTCTTCAAGAAGTTCATGCCCTTCGCGTGGGGGAACGGCGGAGACATCCTGGATTCGACCCTCACGCACAGCGTCGTGTACAGCCCGCAGAACGTGGAGGCGCTCCGCTTCTACCTCAGCCTGAAGCCCTTTTCGCTTCTCGACCGTCAGGAAATGCTCGATGAGGCCTTCACGCGCGGAAGGATCGGCTTCACGATCTCGGGTCCCTGGATGCTGCGGAAGCTTCCCGAGTCGGCCCCGCAGCTCCACTTCGTCGTCATCCTGATGCCGCGCCCCGGGAAGGATCGTGGAACGCCGGCGTCCTTCGCGGGGGCCGAGGCGCTCGGGATCTTCCGCGGCGCGAAGGAGAAGTCGGCGGCGCTCACGCTGGCGCGCTTTCTCGTGCGCGAGGAGAACGCGATGCCGCTCTACATCGCGACCGGGAACGCGTTCCCCGCCGCGGCCGCCGCGGTTGAGGACACCTATTTCGTTTCGCATCCCCGCGACAAGGTCTTCGTCCAGCAGCTTCAGACCGCCGTCGCGCCGCCGGTGCATCCGCGCTGGGTGGAGATCGAGGAGATCCTGAACTCGGAGCTGGAAGAGGCGATCTACGGGAAGAAGCCCGCGGACGAGGCGCTCCGATCCGCGGACCAGAGAATCGGGGCCCTCCTCCAGACGGGCCGATGAGAGGCCGCTTCGCCGGTCTCCTCCCGTGGTCCCTGTTCTTCGCCGTGTTCGGGCTGGTCCCGCTTCTCGCCGCGCTGGTGCTCAGCTTCTACTCGATGAATCCGCTTCGCCCCGACCTCACGCACTGGGTGGGAGGAGCGAACTACGCGCGCGCGCTGGGGTCGCCCGCGTTCTGGCATGCGCTCCGGACCACCGCGTTCTTCGTCGTGGGAACGCTGCCGGCCACGCTGGTGCTGGCCTACGTCGTGGCGGCGCTTCTGAGCCGCCTCCGGCGCGGCGAGGCCTTCTTCCGCGCCGCGATCTTCTTCCCCGCCACGCTCTCCATGGTCGTGATCTCGCTCGTGTTCAAATCGCTCTACGCCGAGCAGGGGCTCCTGAACGGTTGGCTCAAGGGCCTCGGATTCCCCGCGGTCCACTGGCTTCAGGACCCGCGCCTGGCGCTCCCCTCGATCATGGCGATGGACGTGTGGGCCAGCGTGGGCTACTACGCGATCCTGATTCTCGCGGGCCGGAAGACGCTTCCGGTGGAGCAGCTCGAGGCGGCGCGCCTCGAGGGAATGCGCGCGCTCGCGATCGAGCGGCGCATCATCCTCCCGCACGTGAAGCCGGTGATCCTCTTCGTGGTGCTGCTCAACACCGTCCGCTCCTTCCAGATCTTCATCGAGGTCTTCGTGCTCACGCGCGGGGGACCTCTGGAGAGCACGCTCACGCTCGTCTACCACCTCTACGAGCGCGCGTTCTATCACTTCGAGATGGGATACGCCTGCGCCCTCGCCTATCTCTTGCTGCTCCTGGTCGGGGTGATCCTGCTCCTCCAGAGACGGCTGATCGCGCGCGCGCCGGTGGAGGTTCCCGCCGAGATGCCGCTCGCGCCGGCGGTGCCGCGCGGCACGGGGAGGGGGGCGGCATGAGCCGCGCGGCCGCGGCGCTCTCGGTGGTCGCGCTGATCTCCTTGGCGCCCCTCCTCTACATGGCGAGGGTTTCGCTCGGCGTGGGGAACGCGCTCCCCGTCGCGCCGGCGGACTGGTGGAGCGGGGGATTCACCCTGGAGCACTATCGCGCGCTCGGGACGTCGGGAGGCATGGGCCGGTTCGCCCTGAATTCCCTGCTCGTGACGGGGATCGCGGTGCCGATCCAGATCTTGCTGAGCGCCGCCGC
>VBOR01000108.1 GCA_005893165.1 Candidatus Eiseniibacteriota bacterium
CTCCAGCATCACGAACTGGGCCGCGGGCAAGAGCCCGGCGCGCCTTAGGCACGAGGACGTCACCGCGGGGGTCGCCGCGGTCGCGCCCGCCCTCCGCTCCGTGATCGAGCGGCTCATCCTCGCCCTGGCCTAGCCCCGGCCGCCGCCGGCGTGCTCGCGTACGGACGCCTGAAGTCAGCGCCCAATCCCTACTTCAGGGTGACGCTCAGGATCCGGTCCCCGGGCATGATCCGCTCCACGACCTCCATCCCTCGCGTGACCGCCGCGAACACCGTGTAGCGCCCTTCGAGCCGAGGCTGCGGCGAGAGCGTGACGAACCACTGGCTCCCGCCGGTATCCTTCCCCGAGAGCGCCATCCCCACCGTTCCGGTCACGTATGCGTGGTCGTTGTACTCGCAGGGGATCTCGTAGCCGGGACCTCCCCACCCGTCTCCGCGCGGACATCCGTCCTGAACCACGAAATTCGGCACCACGCGATGGAAGGCGATTCCGTTGAAGTAGCCCGCGCGCGCCAGGCTCACGAAGTTCTCCACGGTGACGGGAGCCCGCGCGTGATCGAAGGCGATCTGGACGATCCCGCGCTCCGTCCGGATCTGCGCCGTGCGCGGGACGGGCTTCACGGCCGGCGCGCGGAGGAGCGGATTCTTCACGAGCCCGATGGAGTCCGCGGGAAATCCCAGCGCGGTGCACACCGTTTCCCGGATCCGCCGCTCAGGATCGCGCCGCATCGTCGCGAGCGCCGCGAGCGCCTCGCGCGTCTTGATCGCGGCGAGGGCCCCTGCGGCGGAGGCTCGCACGTCCGCGTCCTGGGTGGTGCCGGATCGGCCGAGGAGAGGCACGAGGGAAGGCACAGAGGCCGAGTCGGCGAGCTGGCCGATGGCGTCGGCGGCCGAGCTGGCCACCGTGAAATCGCGCGCGCCGAGCAGCGACCGGAGCACGGGAATCACCTGACCCGAGTCCGCCTTGCGGTGGCCCAGTCCCGAGACCGCGCCCGCGGCCGTGGGCGCGTCGTTGGGATCGCGCGCGCGGGCGAGGAGTGTCTGGAGCGCCATGGGTCCGGGGACCGTCCCCAGCGCCTCGATCAGCCCCGAGCGGAGAAAAGCGGGCAGGAGATCGAGCTGGGGCGCCACGGTGGGGATGGCGCGCTCCCCTTGGATGTTGAGGAGCGAGATCGCGGCGCCCTGCACGACGCCGGTCGCGGTATCGGCCAGAGCGCGCGTGAGCGCCGCCACCGAGGAGGAGTCGCGGAGCTGGCCCAGGGCGGACGCCGCCTCCCAGCGGACGTGGGCGCTTGGATCCTCGAGGAGCGCGCGAACGCTCGAGGCTCGATCCCGGCCCTGGAGCTGCCCCAGAGCGCGCGCCGCGTTCACGCGCACGCGCCAGCCGCTGTCCTTGAGGAGCGCCGCCAGCACGTCGGTCGCCGCGGAGTCCCCCACTTCGGCGAGCGCGCGAGCGGCGCTCATGCGCACCATCTCAGCACGGTCGCGAGAGAGAGAGCGCAGCGTGGGAGCCGCGGTCCGGTCGCCGATCCTGCCCAGGGCGTAGGCCACGCGCCAGCGCATCTCGGCGCGCGCGTCGCCGGCCTGAGCGACCAGCGGCGCCACCAGCTCCCGGCTCCGGATCCGCGCGGCCGCGAGGGCCGCGTCCCAGCGCTCGTACTCGCGCTTTGCGCTCAGCGCCCGCGACACCGTGGGAGCGCCAGCCTGCGCGGAGAGATAGCCGATCGCGGTGATGAGCGCCTCGCGCGTCGCGGGATCGATCTCGCGCTCCCACCGCGCGGCGAGGGGCGAGACCGCGGTGGAATCCCCCAGGAGCCCGATCGCGAACGCAGCCTCGCGCCGGACCGTGGCGGAGCGATCGTCCAGCGCCGAGAGGAGCGCCTCCCGGGTCGAGCGCTCCTGGATCAGCCCCAGCGCGCGCGCGGCCGCGGCCCGGACCGCGACGGCACGCGCCTGAAGCGCCGCGCGTAGCCCCGTGGTGTCGCGCTCCGCGGCGCGCTGCTCGATCCAGGTCACACGTGGGACGGGAGGAGCCGCGGGAGGGGTTGCCGTGGCGGCCGAGGAGCCGGGGGAGGACGGTTGCGCGGACGCCGGAGCCGGGGCACACGCCGCCACCACGGCCCACGCCGCAAGCCCCACCGCCACCACCGGCACCAGGATCAGCCGACGGCGCATCGTTTGGGGGCGGTGGAGATGAATCCTGTGGAGATCCGATCGGGTCGGGTCGACCGGTGGGGTCGGCTCGGCCGCCGGCATCAGACCATCTTGGGCGGCGGTGCGCCCTTGGACCTCAATTTCTCCAGCTCGAGCACCTTCACGAGACGATCGTGGCAGCCGACCGGCATGACCGTAGGCTCCGCGTGTTCGTGCTTGTAGAGCTTGAGGGTCATCGTGAGGGTGTCGAATTCGGCGCGGCAATCGGAGCAGGAACCGATGTGGCGTTTCACTTCGCTGATCAACT
The DNA here is from genome assembly GCA_005893165.1 of Candidatus Eiseniibacteriota bacterium. Classification (GTDB taxonomy): domain Bacteria; phylum Eisenbacteria; class RBG-16-71-46; order SZUA-252; family SZUA-252; genus WS-7. The sequence continues at coordinate 2,461 of VBOR01000108.1, forward strand.
CTTCTTTCATGTCCGCGTCCAGGTAGTCGGAGAGGGAATCGAGGACCTCTTTGCACGTCAGCATCAGTGGACTCCCATGGCGCGTCGTTTCGGTTTGGCGCTTTCGCTGAAGTAGCCGGCGAGGCGGTTACGGACCTTGAGGCGCGCGCGGTGGAGACGTGATTTCACGGCCGCGACCGAGAGGTCCAGGATCTCCGCCACCTCCGCGTTCGACATCTCTTCGATGTCGCGAAGGACGAACACCTGTTGAAACTCCGCCGGTAGCGAACGAATCGCTTCCTCCATCTCGTGCTGCAACTCTTGGTTCAACAACTGCTCATCCGGAGTGGGAGACCAGTCCGCGATGTTGACCGGCGTCTCCCGTTCGTCGGCATTATCGATCGAGACCGTGGGAAGCTGCTTCTTCCGCAACCGCATCAGCGCCGAGTTCGCGGTGATGCGATAGATCCAGGTCGAGAATGTCGATGCTCCTTGAAACGATTTGATGCCACGGTACGCGCGCAGGAACGTGTCTTGGAGCACGTCCTCCGCGTCTTCCGGATTTCGCACCATTCTCAGGGCGAGGCTGTAGACCTTCGATTCGTATCGGGAAACCAATTCCCCGAAGGCCCGTTCATCGTCCTCTTTCGATTTTCGGACGAGCTCCTCATCGGTAACAGCGGGCAATCGTTCCTCGCCTTCATTGGACTCAGCCCCAGTGGCGCAGATTCCGTCAAATACGCGCTCCACCAAGGCTATGGCCGTGGCCGTACAGTGTCAAGCTCCGGGCCGGGGGCCGGGGGCCCAGCTATCGGTCGAGGATTTCCCGGATCTTGCGCGCGAGCGCGTCCGGGTGGAAGGGCTTCTGCAGAAAGTCGGGACCAGGATCGGGGATCCCGTCGCGCGCCAGCGCCTCGCGCGTGTGTGCGGAGAGGAACAGGGTATTCAGGGAGGGGCGGTCGCTCATGAGCCGCCGCGACCAGGTGACGCCGTTGCCGTCCGGCATGACGATGTCGCTCAGGAGAAGATGGATCTGCCCGGCGAACGTCCGGTTCATCTCCACCGCCTGGGTGCCGTTCTCGGCCTCCAGCAGGCGATATCCCAGCTCTTCCAGAACCAGGCCGGTGACGTTCCGCGTCAGCTCGTCGTCCTCGACGAGGAGCACCGTCTCGGTCCCACGCGGTGTTTCGCGGGTGGGTCTTTCTTCCTGTGCGACTGCTTCGTCCGTATGCATTTGCTTCTCAGATCACACTCATGCGATCCATCTCGACGGCTGCGCCCGGCCGCCGCTCCCGGGGGCGCTCGATCCCGTGACGCCTCATCTTCGAGCGCAGGCTACCGCGGCCGATCTTCAGCAGCCGCGCCGCCTCTACAACATTACCACTCGCGCGGTCCAGCGCGGCCTGAATCACCGCGCGTTCCACCGCGGGAAGAGAGATCCCCTCGTTGGGGATCGTGACGCTGAATCCGGAGCGCTCGTCGTCGGGATCGCTCGAGGTGGCCGGAACCGCCAACTCGACGGGTCCGATCTCCTCGGAGCGCGCCAAGAGCACCGCGCGCTCGATCACGTTGCTGAGCTCCCGCACGTTGCCCGGCCAGTGATAGCGGGCCATTTCCCGCTCCCCCTCCGCAGAGAGGTGCACGGTGCGTCCGAGCTTCCGGCCAACGCGCTCCACGAACAGTCTCGCGAGCAGCACCGGATCTCCATCCCGCACTCGCAGGGGCGGGATTTCGATCGGCACGACGTTCAACCTATAGTAAAGGTCCTCGCGGAAGCGTCCTTGCTTCACCTCTGAGATTAACTCCCGGTTCGTCGCGGCTAGAATCCGTACATCTACCGGAATATCCCTCGAGCCCCCCACCCTCCTCACGATCTTCGAATCCAGGAATTTCAGGAGCTTGGCCTGGAGGGTCAGGGGGAGCTCCCCCACCTCGTCGAGAAAGACCGATCCGCCTTCCGCCGCCTCGAAGAGTCCTACGCGAGTCTGCGTAGCATCGGTGAAGGCTCCCTTCTCGTGTCCGAAGAGCTCGGATTCGAGAAGCTCGCGTGGGATCGCGGCGCAGTTCACCTCCATGAAGGGGCCCTGCTTCCTCGGGCTTTCGCCGTGGATCGCGCGCGCGAAGAGCTCTTTTCCCACTCCGGACTCGCCGAGGATGAGCACCGACGTGGCGCTGGATTGCGCCACCCTCCGCGCGAGATCGACGGATTCCAGGACGGCGGGACTCTGACCCACGATTCGATCGAATCGAAATTCCTGCTCGATGCGCGCGGTCTCGCGCTGCTGGCGCGCCTGCAGCGCCACCGAACGGCCCGCCGCGCTGAGGAGGCCATCGAGCTGCGGGAAATTGATCGGCTTGAGGAAGATGTTGCGGACGCCCAGCTCGAGCGTCTCGGTCGTCTGCTGGGAATCCCGGTCGGCGAACACGACGATCTGGAGCTTGGGCCAGTTTTCTTTCAGGCGGCGGATCGAGTCGCGCTTCTGCTCGAGGGCCTGGGCGATGGAGCCGGGGAGGCCCGGCGTGCCGGGTCCGAAATCGAGGAGCCCGATCTCACACCCCTCGTTGCCGTAGCGCCCGAGGTATTGGGCCACCGTGTCCGCCACGCGTGCCACGCACTCGCGGGTCGTCAGGTGCCCGACCAGCTCGTCGCGGTCGCCCCCTGGCGGCATGATGACGCCGACGTTCAAATTCATGAAATGGATGCCCCCGAGCGCTGGAATGACGGGACGGGCGGATGGCGCGGCCCGACCCTTCACGAGGGTTATCGGCCGCTGGGGCGGTGATGGTTAGCGGGAAGTGGGGGCGTTGGGCGGCGGCGGTGATCCCCCCAACGCCTCACGAATCCTCTGGACAATACATCTTGGAGATATATATCTTCTAGCTATATGAACTCGCGCCCGCGGTCCACTCCGTACGCCGTGCTCGGCATGCTGAGCCTGGCGCCCATGTCCGGATACGATATCCGCAAGGAGCCGGAAACGAGCATCGGCTACTTCTGGAGCGAGAGCTACGGGCAGATCTATCCGGCGTTGAAGGAGCTCAAGTCCCGGGGGCTCATCCGGCGGCGGGCGGGGCGAAGCGAAGGCGGGCGCGACCGCCACGTCTATGAGATCACCGACAAGGGGCGCGAGGCGCTCGCCCTCTGGCGTGAGGAGCCTCCCCGCCCCGTCACCGTGCGGAACGAGCTTCTCCTCAAGCTCTTCTTCGGCCGGCGGGACGCTTTGGCCGGGGAAATCGAGTGGATCGAGCGTCTGCACGCCGGGCAGATCGCGGCCCTTCGCGAACTCCGGCGCATCCGGCAGGCGCTGATGAAGGAGCAGCGGGATCATCCCAGTCTTCCCTTCTGGCTCATGACCGTGAGCTACGGAGAGCACCACTCGCGCAGCCTGATCCGGTGGTGCCGCGAGACACGCAAAGCGCTTCTGGCCCTGAAGGAAGCGACGAGAAAGGAACACGCATCATGAACGCTGTCGCGGAATCCGCGGTCCACAGCGAGCGGCGGCTGATCGCGCCGCTCTGGCACACGGTACTGCTCATCGCCGTTCTCTTTGGAATTGCCGCCTACGGCGCCTCCATGCAGCGGCACGCCCCCACGGGGCCTCAGCTCGTGGAGCGCACCGGCTCCGCCCTGCCGCTCTACCTCTCCCTCATCGTCGCCGAGTGGGCGCTGCTCCGGTTCGTCACGGCCGGTGGTCTGAAGCGAACCGGCACGCGGCTGCGCGACCTCCTCGGGGAACGATGGGGGAGCTGGAGGGACGTCGCGCGCGACGTGGCCATCGCGCTCGCGGTGTGGGCGGCGTGGGGGCTCGTGGAAATGGCGGCGAGCAGGATCCTCGGGCCCGATTCCGCGAAAGATATCTCGGCGATGCTCCCCCGGGGTCCAGCGGAGATCGCCGCATGGATCGCGCTCTCCCTGACGGCCGGTTTCTGCGAGGAGACGATCTTCCGCGGCTATCTACAGCGGCAGTTCCTGGCGCTCACGGGGAGCGCGCCGCTCGCGGTCCTGATCCAGGGAGTAATCTTCGGGGTCGCGCACGGATACCAGGGGCTCCGGAACGTGATCACGATCACGGTGTTCGGCATGCTCTTCGGCGCGCTCGCGCTATGGCGAAGCAGCCTCAAGCCGGGAATGGTCCTTCACGCCTGGACGGACATCTTCAGCGGTATTTTCGCGAGGCGCTGAGGCGGAAACGGGGCTACTTCTTCGCCGCCACGCCGCCCCTAGTCGAATTCGCTGCGCTCGGGCGGAGGCGACTGGTCCGCGCCCACGCGCCCGATCCGGATATCCGCGCGCGAGTAGTTCTCTCCGCGGACGTGCGACCCCGCGAGGCGGCGCAGCATGGTGATCTGCCCCGTGTGCGTGAGGGAATCGGCGATCGCGCCCTGGAACATCCGCTCGACGGGTTTGTGGAGGGTCTTCTTCGAGGCGAGATAGGTGTCGAATCGCTTCAGCGCCGCGTGGAAGCGCTTCACCTCGTCCTCCCAGGGAAGCGGCGTCGCGTTCCGCCAGCGCTCCTTCCCCTCCGCCTGCGAGAGCGCCCAGTCGAGGAGATCCCCGATGTGGGCGAGGATCTGGATGGGCGTGCGCGTGGTCGGGCCCGCCTTGAACTCGGCGAACTCAGGCGGCGCGCCACGCGTCGCCTTGCCGCACCGGTAGGCCAGCGTAGCCACGGAGTGCCGGAGGAAAGTGCGCGCATCGTCGGGCGCCTTCGCCGCGCTCCTCTTTGCTGCCGGCTTCTTCCTCGCGGCGTTATTCTTCGAGGATTCCTTAGGGCTCACGCTTCACTCCTCCGCCGCCCAGAACATGGGGAATCTGACGTGCGGCCTCGGGTGTGAAGAGCAGGAGTGCCCGAAAAGCGCTCTTGTGGTCCAAAGGTCGGGGCTCCCGCTCCAGAAACAGAACGGCGATCAGATCCCGCCAGCGAAGGAGCTCCCGCCTCAACGCTGGTCGCCGATGCGCCTCAATTGTCAGATCCGTCAAGTAGAGCGCCCTCTCATACGCGCTCGCGCGCCTTTCCCCATCGCCCGGCTTCGTCAGCTTCCCCGCACGGTTCATTTCGTTCCCAATCATCAGAATCTGCTGATCCAGGGTAAAGGAGGACCACCGCTCCAGGGTCAATCCGGCGTGCTGAATCAAGGAAGCGGTTCTCC
>VBOR01000018.1 GCA_005893165.1 Candidatus Eiseniibacteriota bacterium
GTCACGAGCTGGAACGGGCTCATGATCGGCGCCTACGCGCGCACCGGACGGGTCTTCGATCGCCGTGACTACGTGGAAGCGGCCTCGCGCGCCGCGCGCTTCGTCCTGCGTGCGCTCCGGCGCGACGGCCGGCTCCTCCGCTCCTGGCGGGCCGGCGAGTCGCGTCTCCCCGCCTATCTCGAGGATCACGCGTTCCTAGCCTGGGGACTCCTGGATCTCCACGAGGTCACCGGCGAGAGCGAGTGGATGAACGAGGCGCGAGACCTGGTGGACGCGATGATCGATCGCTTCTGGGACCCGGAGGAAGGCGGATTCTTCTTCGTGGCGAACGATCACGAATCGCTCATCGCGCGGACGAAGGAGGTCTTCGACCAGGCGGTCCCCTCGGGAAACGGAATGGCGGCGCGGCTGCTCGTGCGGCTCTGGCTCCTGAGCGGGGAGGGGCGATACGAGGAATACGCGGCCAAGATGTTCCGCCTCTTCGCCGGAATCCTCGAGCATGCGCCGCGCGCCGCGGAGCACCTGCTCCTTGCCTTCATGGCGTGGAGCGAGTCGAAGCCGGGAGCGGTCGCGGCAGCGTCCTCGGCGGGAGCATCGGAATCCGGAAGGGGCCAGGCCGCGGGTCTCGCCCCCGGTGCCACGGAATCGGGCGGCGGAACGCGCGGGCCGCTCGCGCGCGCTCAGCGCGGCCCGGTCATCGTCTCGGCGGACGGAACGCGGCGGATCCGCGCCGGGGAATCCTTCGAGCTACGGCTCACGCTCGAGATCGAGCCGGGCTGGCACGTGCAATCGGCCAATCCCTCGCGCAACGACCGTGCAGCCACTTCGGTGGAGCTGGGCCTGGCGGAGGGGCTCACGCCCGGGGAGATGAAATTCCCGGAGGGTTCGCTCGCCCCTCTCGGAGGGGAGAAGCTCCCGGTCTACACGGGGAGGGTTACGATCCGGGTCCCGATCCAGGCCGACCCGTCCGCGCCGAGGGGCAAAACGCCCCTCGTGGCGCGCGTGCGTTTCCAGTCCTGCGACGACAAGCGATGCCTGGCGCCCGAGCAGGTGGAGCTGAGCTTCAGCGTAGAGGTCGTCTAGAGATTGAAGCCGAACTGAAGCTTCCAATCCGGCACCTCGTTGGTAAGACCCACCTTGAAATCCAGGAACATCGGGCGCCGGTTCATCTCCCCGAAGAAGATGCCGCCGAGGAGGTTCACGCCGAGGTTGGTGCTGCTGCCTCCCGGACCGTCCGGATCGAAGAAGAACATGGTCATGCCGCCGCCCGCGTAGGGGCGCACCTTGCTCCGGTGCACCACGAACCGGTACTGGAGGTCGCCGTTGAAGGCGAGCGTCAGGACGTTGTCTCCGAATCCGATCTCTCCGCTCGGAACGACGTAGAGGTCCTCGCCGACCGCGGAGAGATTCAGGTGCGGACCGATCACGAACTGGTCCGGGCTGGAGCTGAAGCCGCCGTGCAGCCCTGCGCTGGTATGGGCTTGGGCGTGTCCGGTGGTGACCAGAAGAAGCGCTGCTGCCAAGATGGCCAGAGTTGCGACGCGCCAGCGAGAAACCATGAATGCCTCCTGTTGGGGGCGATTGGCGATCGCCTGTCGAGGGGATCGCAGGTTTCAGGAAGCAATCATGATACCGGAAAAACAGTGCGCTACGGAGTCGGTGTTCGCATCGAGAACTGAAGACTTAGGTTCAATCACCACACTCCCGGGATCAGCCGCTTCGTCCGCCCCATGTAGCTCCGGTATTTCTCTCCCAGTCCTTCCACAAGCAGCTCCTCCTCGCGCGGAATGCGCACGAGCACGCCCACCAGAATCGGCAAGGTGACGAAGAGAAATCCCGCGGGGCTTCCCAGGATCAGGGGCGGAGCCATCCACTCCAACATGAACCCGAGATAAAGCGGGTGCCGGATCCGGGCGTAGATCCCTTGGTCCACCACCTCGTGATCCTTCTCGAGCTGGAGGCGCACGGTGAAGAATCGCCCCAGCGTGCGCTTGGCGAGGATGCGGATCGCGAAGCCTGCCAGCCCCACGGCGTATCCCAGAATCCACAGCGGCCAGGATGGATTGGCGGGAACGCGGTCCCTGCTGACGAGCATCATCCAGAGAAACATCCCCACGAAGGGCGCCACGAAGAAGAAGAGGAGCGAGCGCCGGTCCTCCCGCGTGACCTTGGCTCCGGAACCCAGGCGCGTTCGCGTGAACACGAACTCCACGAGGAGAAAGAGCGCGAAATACGCGTAGTAGGAAAACACGACGAGCTTGTCGTTCACGTCATCCTCCTTGGGTTCTCAGGAGCTGGGTCACGTCGCGGTACGCGGTCGTGCACGGCGGGCCGGGCGCATGGTGGTAGCGCGGTCCGCCCTCCCCGAGCGCGATCAGGCTGCTCGAGACGGTGGGGAAGACCTCGCGATGAAGGCACGCGGCCGGCTCCCCCTTCTCCCCGTGGGAGCGCAGATATCCCGCCATCAGCTTCAACCCCTCATCCACCGTCGAGGGGCGCCGTTCCCGGATGTCCTCGTAGATCCAGCGCGTCCTGGGCTCTCCCGCGTCGTCCAGGTCCTGGTGCGTGATCACGTGCCATCCTCGCGCGATCGGCTGGATCCGCGGCTCGCCCGCGCCGGTCTCGAGTGCCCAGGCCTCGCCGTCCAACCCGACACCGACCAGCGTGCTGGGCGCGTACGAATCGCGCTCCACGAGGCGCAGGGCGACGTCGAGATGGGATTCGTCCGGCGCGCCCCCCTGGGCCGCCACGTCGAGGCAGAGGAGCCCGCGCGAACGGAACGTCTTGGGATCCCGCGTATCGCCGGCGGCGGGCCTCCGGTTCATGAGCGCGGTCACGAACCGGGCCTCACGGATCGCGAGCCAGGTTCCCCCCGAGACGAGATCGCGTCCGCCGACGACGCGCGGGGACGCGAGCAGCACGCCGGGGTCCGCCGACGCGCGCTTCGGGGATTCGTCGCGGTTTGCCCCCAGGAGCAACGATCCCGGCCCCAGAATTCCCAGGCCCAGAATCAGCGTGCACATTGGGGACGTCGTGAGGCGGCGCGACGCCTCATCGTGGAGCTAGACGCGCTCCTCGATGGGAACGTAAGGCTCGTTGTGGGTGCCGGTGTAGATCTGCGAGGGGCGGTAGATGCGGTTGTCCTCCAGCTGCTCCAGCCAGTGCGCCAGCCAGCCGCTCACGCGCGCGATGGCGAACATGGGCGTGAAGAGCGAGGCGGGCATTCCCATGGCCTCGTAGACGACGCCGGAGTAGAAGTCCACGTTGGGATAGATCTTCTTCGCGGCGAGATGCTCCGCGACGACCTTCTCCACCTCTTGAGCGACCGCGAGCAGGGGATCCGTGCCCCGTTTCGCGATCATCTGGGCGGCGAGCTTCTGCAGCACGAGCGCGCGGGGATCCTTGACGCGGTAGATACGGTGCCCGATGCCCATAATCTTCTGCTTCCGGTGGATCAGGTCCTCGATGTACGGCCGGACCTTCTCGACCTCGCCGATCTGCTGGAGCATGTGGATCACCTGTTCGTTCGCGCCGCCGTGCAGAGGGCCGGTCAGCGCCCCGATCGCGGAGGATACCACCGTGTAGGGATCCGCCAAGGTCGACGCGGTGACGCGCCCCGCGAAGGTGGAGGCGTTCATCGAATGCTCGGCGTGGAGGATGAAGGAGATGTCCATCACGCGGGCAACGTCCGCCTCCGGCAGCTCGCCCGCGACCATGTAGAGGAAATTCTCGGCGTGCGTGAGGTCCTCGCGCGGGGACACGTACTCCTTGCCGAGGCTCAGGCGGTGATACGCCGCGACCAGGGTTGGAGCCTTCGCGATGATCCGCACCGCGGAGTTGTAGCGGTCGGTCGGGTTCATGGGATCGCGGTCGGGATAGAACATCCCCAGCGCCGCGATCGCGGCCTGGAGCGCCTCCATCGGATGCCCGGTGTCCGGGAGCGTCTTCAAGAGATCGATGAGACGGAACCGGACGTCCCGGTTCGTCGAGAGATCCTTGCTCCACTTCTCCAGCTCGGTCCTGTTGGGGAGCTTTCCCCAGAGAAGGAGGTAGCTCGTCTCTTCGAAGGTGCTGTGCTCCGCCAGCGACTCGATGGACAATCCGCGGTATTCCAGGATTCCCTGATCGCCGTCGATGAAGCAGATGCTCGAGCGCGCCGCGGGGACGTCGGCGAGCCCAGGGACGAAGGGCACGGGGCTGGGTCCCTGCGTTGCGGCGGGGGCGGTGCGCTCCGTCATGGTCCTACCTCTCCTCCGGAACGGTGTGGCGCAGCATGCTGTGCGCGTATTGTGCTCGTTTGGATGCGCCGATGCAAGCCGGAGAGGCACCTCATCCGCGGCGCGCCCTCCGCGGCGCCAGTGCCAGGATGCGCTTGATGGATTCGGGATCGTCCTTGAGAAGGCCCGCGGGAACCAGCCTCGGGACCAGCTCCACCCAGCGATGGTCGCGGGCGAAGACCTTCCGGAATAAAGGCGTCGCTTCCTTCTCCCTCCCCAGCTGCCAGAGGGAGGCTGCCTGCCAGAAGATGATCTCGTCGTTGCCGGGAGCCAGCCGCGCTCCCTCGGCGTAGGACTTCATCGCGTCCTCGATCTTCCCCTCGGTCGCGTATGCGTCTCCCTGATCCACGTTCCGGTAGGCCCGCCAAGTCTTCACGAGGCGCTTCAGCTCCGCGATGGGCCGGGGATTGTCCTCGACCCTCAGGTCCATGACGCGGTCCGCCCAGGGCTTGTTCGAGCGCTTGCCCTTCACGATCACGATCGCGGCAGACTGCTGGCCGCGGATATCCCCTCCCGCGGCCTGGCCCGCCTCCAGCGCCGCCAGCAACCGGTCCGCGAGGTCCCCCTCGGTGTTCTCGTACGCGATGGCCATGGCCGGCCAGACGTTCGGATTGGACATGAGATTGGCCTGCACGGAATACTGCGCTCCCATGCGATCGCCCGCCGCGGGGATGCACTTCTTTCCCGTCCACGCGGCGACTTCGCCGCGCGAGTCGATCATCGCCACCTGCCTCACGTCCTTGTTCGCGTCCTGCGAGAGCAGCTCCTCCAGAGTCTGCTTGGCGCCCCGGCCGCTGCTCATCATCTGGAGGCCCCGCGGACCGTAGCTCACCTCCACGAGCGATTGCGTGGCCACGGCTCCCACGCCGGGCTCCGCCCAGGGAACGATGGGGCCCACCGAGAAATAGTGCGACTGCACCGCGACCCCCAGGTCTCCGGTTTCCGGGTCGCGCGCGACGATGGAAAAGGTGGCCTCCGCGGGGGCGGAGAAGAGGATCAGGGCGATCAGGATCCGGATCAGCGTGGACATGGAAGCCTCCGTGCGGGAAAGGGGCTAAGTCCCAGTGCTACGGCGGGATAGTAGGCCCATGGAGGGCTCCGATCAAGGTGCATTGACGGGGTTTGGGGATTCGGCTAATCTCCCGTGCGAGCATTGCACACCTCGGTTTCCACGCTCTGAGTCGCGAGCGAAATTCATGGCCACAACCCAGGGTACGCGTGGATCTATTCGACAAGTGTAATCGCTTCAAAGAACACCGCTTGGCAAAGGCCGCAGGCATCTACCCCTATTTCCTCCCCATCGCGGAAAATCACGGCACCGAGGTGACGATCGACGGCCGCCGCATCATCATGGCGGGATCGAACAATTACCTCGGGCTCACGAAACATCCCAAGGTGATCGCGGCCGCGGACGAGGCGCTGCGGCGCTTCGGCACCTCGAACAACGGCTCGAGATTCCTGAACGGAACGCTGGAGCTGCACGTTCAGCTCGAGGAGCGCCTCGCGAAATTCACCGGCAAGGAGGCGGCGCTCGTCTACTCGACGGGATACCTCACGAACCTCGGCAGCATCTCGGCTCTCATGGACAAGGGGGACGTGGTGGTGCTGGACAAGGAAGCTCACGCCTGCATCGTGGACGGCGCGCGGCTGAGCCCGGCCGACGTGAAGCGGTTCAAGCACAACGACGTTCGCGACCTGGAGCGCGTGCTGAGCTCGATCCCCGCGAAGGCGGGGAAGCTGATCGTGGTGGACGGGCTCTACAGCATGGAAGGGGACATCGCGCCCCTGAAAGAGATCGTGAAGGTGGCGAAGAAGCACCACGCGCGGCTCCTGGTGGACGACGCGCACGGGTTCGGCGTGCTCGGGACGCGAGGCGCCGGCGCGTCCGAGATGCTGGGGGTCGAGGACCAGGTGGACCTCGTGATGGGCACCTTCTCCAAGTCCTTCGCCTCGCTGGGCGGATTCATCGCGGGACCCCGCGCGGTCATGGATTATCTCCGCCATCACGCGCGTGCGCTCATCTTCAGCGCCAGCGTGACCCCCGCGAGCGCCGCGGCCGCCCTGGCTTCGCTCGACATCATCGAGCGCGAGCCCCAGCTGCGCACGCGGCTGAAGCAGATCTCCGACAAGATGCGGAACGGGTTCCAGGCGATGGGGCTCGAGGTCGGCGTCGGGAACGGCACGCCGATCGTTCCCATCTTCATCGGGGACCGGGTCAAGACCATGCAGGTCTGGCGGCGCATCCTGGATCGCGGCGTGTTCGTGAACGCGATCATCGTTCCGGCCGTGCAGCCGGGGCGCGACCTCCTCCGCACCTCGTTCATGGCCACGCACGAAGATCATCAGCTCGATACGATCCTGCGAATCGTCAAGGAGGTCGACGCGGAGATGGATCTCTCCCTCGCCTCCGCCGAGAACGCCACGTCGCGCCAGGGGATGCCGTGGATGTCGTCCCCGTCGTAAGTCCGAACGACCTCACCCGCTTCATCCGGCTTCAGCACCAGATCTACCGCGACGATCCGAACTGGGTCGCGCCGCTCCCCTCCGACGAGAAGACCCGGCTCGCTCCGGGAAAGAATCCCTATTTCGAGCACGCGGAAGCGGCCTATTTCCTGGCGCGCGAGGACGGCCGCGACGTAGGGCGCATCGCCGCGAGCGTGGACCGCAATTACGACTCCATTCACGGCGAGCGGCAGCTGGCCTTCGGGTTTCTCGAGGCGGAATCGGCGAAGGCGGTGGAGGCGCTGGTCCGCGCCGCGGAGCGCTGGGGCAGGGAGCGGGGCGCCAAGGTGATGCGCGGCCCCATGAATTTCACCACCAACGACGATTGCGGGCTCCTGATCCGCGGCTTCGAGGAGCCGCCGACCATCCTCATGCCCTACAACCCGCCGAGCTACGCCGCGTGGCTCGAGTCCGCGGGCATGAAGAAGGCCAAGGACCTCTTCGCCTTCAGGGTTCCAATTCCCGCATCCCCGGAGCAGGAGATTCCCCAGGTGACCCGTATCGCGCGCAAGTGCTCGGAGCGGCACCGCATCCACGTCCGTCCCCTGGACATGAAGCATTTCGAGGAGGAGCTGCAGAAGGTGAAGGTGATCTACAACTCCGCGTGGGAGAAGAACTGGGGATTCGTCCCCATGACCGAGCACGAGATCGACCACATGGCCGGGCAGCTGAAGCCGGCCATCGTCCCGCAGCTGGCGCTCTTCGCGGAGATCGACGGCGAGACCGTGGGATTCGCGCTGGCGATCCCGGACGTGAACGTGGTCCTGAAGCCGATCCGTGGAAGGCTCTTTCCCTTCGGGATCGTGCGCCTCCTCTGGTCGCTTCCCCGTATCCGTACGCTCCGGCTCATGGCGCTGGGCGTGAAGGCGGGGTTCCGGCGGCGGGGGATCGATGCGGCCCTCGTCCACCGGGCTGCCGTCGTGAGCCACGCGCGCGGGTACACCTGGTGTGAGGTGGGCTGGACCCTCGAGGACAACGACCTCATCAACGGCCTCATCGAAGCGGTGAACGGAGACCGCTACAAGACCTACCGGATCTACGAGCGCAGTCTGTGACGGCGCCGCTGGCGCTCGTGACGGGCGCTTCGGGGTTCGTGGGAAGCCACATCGTCGACGAGCTCCTCCGTCGCGGCGCGCGCGTGCGCTGCCTCTTGCGGTCCACCTCCTCCCGGCGCTGGCTCGAGGGAAAACCGGTCGACTTCGCCGAGGGGGATGTCCGCCACCGCGAGGGCCTGGACGCGGCGGTCGCGGGCGCCGACTGGATCGTGCACGCGGCCGGTCTGACGCATGCCCCGAGCGCCGAGGAGTTCCATCGCGCGAACGTGCTCGGCACGGAGCAGATTCTCGCCGCGGCGCTTGGCACCTCTCCCGCTCCCCGGCGATTTCTCTACATCTCGAGCCAGGCCGCCGCGGGACCGAGCCGGAACGGCGCTCCGGTCACGGAAGATCTCGAGCCCCGGCCGGTCTCCGCCTACGGAAGCACGAAGCTCGCCGGCGAGAATCTCGTGATGCAGGCGGGGGACCGCCTTCCGGTCGTGGCCCTCCGGCCGCCCGCCGTGTACGGACCGCGGGAGAAGGCGCTCCTCAAGTATTTCCGCGCGGTGAAGTGCCACGTCCGTCCCCGCCTTCCCGGATCGCGCCGCTTCAGCATCGTCTACGCGGTGGATCACGCGCGCGCGGTGTGGGAGGCCCTGACGCAGGACCGGGCCGTGGGAAGGATCTACTTCGTGGGAGGACCGGACCTCACGAGCTTCGAAGAGACGGGGCGGATGATCGAGCGCGCCATGGAGACGTGGTCTCTGCCGTTCCAGATTCCCGGCTTCCTGCTCCAGGCGGCAGGGCTCGCGGGGGAGTTGGTGGGGGCCGTGACCGGCCGGACCCCCTTCCTCTCGCGCGAGAAAATCCGCGAGATCACCTCGGGGGACTGGATCGTGAGCTCCGGCCGGATCCGCACGGAGCTTGGATGGTCGCCCGCGACCGCGCTCGAGGATGGGATCCGGGAGACCGCGCGGTGGTATCGCGAGGCGGGTTGGGTGTAGCGAGACGCGCACGGGCGGGCGCGCGAGATGGAAATGCGCGCGCAGCGCGCCCTCAGAAGAGGCTGAACTTGAAGTACTTCTTGGGGTTCTTCTCGATCTCCGCCATGAGCCGCTTCATCGAGCCCATCAGCGCCTTCGTGTCGTCGTAGAGGGTCGAATCCGCGTAGAGGCGCCCGAACGTTCCCTTTCCTTGCGAGATCGCCCCCAGGATGGAGTCGGCGCGCGCCGTGCTCGAGGCCAGCCTCTGGTGCAGCGTGCCGTCGTTCACGAGCTGCGCGATCGTGCCCTGTCCGGACTGCATCTTCTGGACCAGGCTATCCAGAGAGACCGTGACCGACGTGAACTCCCTGGAGATCTGCGATTGGGTCTCGTTGAGCCGGGCGGTCAGGATATTCGCGTTCCGGCTCAGCTCCACCAGCTCCTGGTAGAGCCGCTCGTCGCGCGCGAGACGGCCCAGGGTGCCGCGCCCATTTCCCATTTCCCGGCCCACCGTGTTCAGGTTCCCCAGGAGCACCTCGAGGCTGTCGGCGATCGATTCGACCTTCTTCATGGCCGCGTTCGGGTCGGGCGGCTGGCTCACCGCGATTTCGAGATCGCTTCCGATCGGGAGCTGGGTGGGATCGCCGCCGGTCAGCTCGACGTAGAGCTCCGCGAGAAAGCCCGTGGAGGTGATTCGCGCGCTCGCGCCTCGGTGGAGCCTCTCGCGGGTGCCGGGCTTCACCCCCAGCTCGACCACCACTTTGTTTCCGGTCTTGTAGAGGGAGATGTCCCGCACGTGCCCGACCGGCACGCCGTGCAGCCGGACCGTGGCGCCCTCCTCGAGTCCGCCCACTCCGTCGAACACGAGCTCGATCTTCTGTTCCTTTCCGAAGAACTTGAGACTTCCGGACTGAAACGTGGCCCACAGGAGAAGGGCGAAGGCGACCAGCACCCAGAAACCGATCTGGAGCCTCATGAACGGAACGCGGCCGGTTCGCTTCACAGAGCTCCTCCTCGTTGCGGACGGGACGGACCGGGCGGCTGGTATCGGGGCGGCGCGCTCCGATCGAGATCCTGGCGTTGCAGGGCGGCGGCCACCCCCTTCCGGAAAGGCGCGAGAAACTCCTCGATGAACGGATCCCGCGACGCGTTCAGCTCCGCCGAAGTGCCCTCGAACTTCACCATTCCGCGGTCGAGGACGGTGATCCGGTCGCCCACCTTGAACGCATCGGCAATATCATGCGTGACCATGATCGAGGTCTTCCCCATCTGGTCGCGCAGCGTGACGATCAGGTCCGTGATCCGCTCCGCGCTCTGGGGATCGAGGCCGGTCGTCGGCTCGTCATAGAGCAGGATCTCGGGATCGCGCGCCGCGAGCGCCCGCGCGATCGCGACGCGGCGCTGCATCCCGCCCGAAAGCTCGTCCGGCATGCGGTCCCGCACCGCGGGGTCCAGCCCGACCAGCTCGAGGGTCCGGATCACGATCCGCTCGACCTCCTCCTCGTCGTGCTTGTCCTCGAGCAGGGTGTAGCCCACGTTCTCTCCGACCGTCATGGAATCGAAGAGCGCCCCGTGCTGGAACACCATGCCCATGCTTCTCCGGATCTCGCGCAGGCGCTCGGGGTCGGCGTCCGTGATGTCCTCGCCGTTGACGAAAATGCTCCCCGAATCGGGCAGCCAGAGCCCCATGAGCAGACGCAAGATCGTGCTCTTTCCCGAGCCGGAGGGTCCCAGGATGACCCGCGTCTGCTTTCGCTCCACCTTGAAAGAGACATCGGTGAGGATCCTCTGTTCTCCGATCGAGAAATCGACCTTCCGGAATTCGATCACCGGGTCACCATCCCAGGATCCGGAAAATCAGCTTCGTGCAGATGAAATCGGTGACGAGGATGCCGACGGATGAGATCACGACCGATTCGGTCGTGGCAACCCCTACTCCCTTGGCGCCGCCGGCCGAGGTCAGCCCCTTCCAGCACGCAACGGTCGTGATGAGGACGGCGAAGAAGACGGGCTTGATCATGCCGACGAGGAGGTTCGAGGGAGTGAGGTACTTGGCGACCCCGTTGTAATAGGACTCCAGCGTGATGTGGTAGCCCAGTCCCACGAAGCCGCCGCCGATGACGCTCAGCGTGTCGCCGATGACGGTCAGGACCGGGAGCGCGATCCAGAGTCCGATCATTCTCGGGGCCACGAGCCGCTTCATCGGATCGGTGCCGAAGGCCACCAGCGCGTCGATCTGTTCGCTCGATTTCATGGCGCCCAGCTCCGCCGTGATCCCCGCCGACATTCTCGAGGCCACGACGATCCCCGTCAGCACCGGCCCGAGGGCGCGCACGGAGGAGATGACCATGAAGTGCCCCAGCTCCGATTTCGTGCCGGTCTTCGCCAGCTCGCGGGCGAGCTGGATGGCGAGCGCCTGGCCGGCCACGAGCGCGGAGAACATCACGATGAGACGCTAGTATAGTCCGTCGGCCATCAACGAGAAGGAACGAAAACGGGTCCGCCGTGGAGCGGCCCTAGGTTCGAAGGCGAGCTTTCGGGGCTCAGGAATCCTTGGGCTTCGTACGGAAGACCACGTCCCAGACCGGGGAGCTCACGCCGAAGCCGTGGTCGGGATTCTTCAAGTGGTGGCGAAGGTGGTAGCGCTTGAGGTATTTCAGGAAGCCCCAGCGCATCGAGAGATGATGCTCCGCGTAATGCATCATGTCGTAGCCCAGATACCCTGTGACGAACCCTGAGAATACCGGCCCGCTCATGCGCGGCATTCCGAGGAGCACTCCCACCACCACCTCGAAGAGAACGTAGAAGAGGAGCGCCAGCGGGATGCTCAGGATGGGCGGCATCACGAGGCGGGTCTTGCACTGCGGCTGCTCGTGATGGACGCCGTGGATCAGGTACCACACGCGCTGGAGGAATTCCGACTTGGGCTCGAAGTGGAACACGAAACGGTGGAGCAGGTACTCGC
>VBOR01000019.1:0-4347 GCA_005893165.1 Candidatus Eiseniibacteriota bacterium
CGTATAGTCTATGCCGCGAGTAATCGCGGGCGAACATGAAGTTCCGACCTGCACGAATGGTGTAACGACTTGACTGCTGTCTCCTGCAAGAGCTCGGCGAAACTGTAGCAGCGGTGAAGATGCCGCTTACCCGCGACTGGACAGAAAGACCCCGTGCACCTTTACTGTACCCTGGTATTGGGTTTTGACACCGCATGTGTAGGATAGGTGGGAGGCTATGAAGCGGGAGCGCTAGCTCTCGTGGAGCCAACCTTGAAATACCACCCTTGTGATGTCGGAATTCTAACCTCTCGCCTTGAATCAGGCAGAGGAACATTGCCAGGCGGGCAGTTTGACTGGGGCGGTCGCCTCCCAAAGAGTAACGGAGGCGTGCAAAGGTTCCCTCAGTGCGGTTGGTAATCGCGCGTGGAGTGCATTGGCATAAGGGAGCTTGACTGCGAGACCTACAAGTCGAGCAGGTGCGAAAGCAGGCCAAAGTGATCCGGTGGTTCTGTGTGGAAGGGCCATCGCTCAACGGATAAAAGGTACGCCGGGGATAACAGGCTGATCCCGCCCGAGAGTTCACATCGACGGCGGGGTTTGGCACCTCGATGTCGGCTCATCGCATCCTGGGGCTGGAGAAGGTCCCAAGGGTTCGGCTGTTCGCCGATTAAAGCGGTACGTGAGCTGGGTTCAGAACGTCGTGAGACAGTTCGGTCCCTATCCATCGCGGGCGCAGGATATTTGAGGGGAGCTGACCTTAGTACGAGAGGACCGGGTCGGACGGACCTCTAGTGTACCGGTTATCGTGCCAACGGTATTGCCGGGTAGCTATGTCCGGATGAGATAAGCGCTGAAAGCATCTAAGCGCGAAACTCGCCCCAAGATTAGATATCCCCCAGCATAAGCTGGCTAAAGGACCCTCGGAGATGACGAGGTTGATAGGCCGGAGGTGTAAGCGCGGTGACGCGTTCAGCCGACCGGTACTAATCGTCCGTGAGGCTTGATCGGACTATTGATGTTCGGTGTTCGCCTCTACCCTCATCCAGATATTCAGTTGAATCGAACGGCCCGCCGAAAGGCGGGCCGGGAAGCGTGGCGCGCTCATGACGCGCCGAGGAGTTTCCGGTGGCTATGGCGGAGGGGTCACACCTCTTCCCATTCCGAACAGAGAAGTTAAGCCCTCCAGCGCCGATGGTACTGCACGGGAGACCGTGTGGGAGAGTAGGTCGCCGCCGGGAGTAAATCGAAGGCCCCTCGCGAAAGCGGGGGGCCTTTTGGTTTCTCTCAGCAGCGACGCGCGCTACTTCAGCAAGAGCATCCGTCTCGACGATACGTACGAGCCGGCGCGGATCCGGTAGAAGTAGATCCCCGAAGCCACCGGCCCGGACTTGTCGTTCCTTCCGTCCCACACCACACGATACCGGCCCGCCGCAAGCGGCTGGTTCATCAGCGTGCGCACCCGCCGTCCATCCACCGCGAACACCTCCAGCACCGTGCGCGAAGCCAAGGGCAGCTCGAACTTGATCCACGTGGTTGGATTGAACGGATTGGGCACGTTCTGGAATAGAGCGTGCGCCTTGGGCACGCCGCTCTCCGCCACATCCACCCCCGTCGGAGACAGAATCCTGAAGGGCTGGTCGCTCGAGTCGTACCCCATCACGCCCTCGGAGTCGTACAGGTAGACCCGAATCCGCGCGGAGGGAGCCACGACGGAAGGAACGGTCCAGGTGTAGCTCGTTCCCACGACGTGCGCGTTGATGGGGATCCAGGTCGAGTCGAAATCGATCGAATAGTAGAGCGCGGCGTAGTCGGGCACCCATCCGGCCGGCTCGGTCCAGGTCACGGCGGTCGTGGAACCGGAGACCAGGATCGCTCCATCTTTCGGAGTATTCAGGTGCGGCCGGATGACGCGGATCGTGTCCCTCGACGCGAAGCACGCCTTGTTCTCCACCTCTCCGGTCATGACCACCGGGATGTCGTCTCCCTCCGGAAGAATGGCTTCCACCGAGGCGCGATCGAACTTGAAGGTGAGGTCCGGAATTCCGTTCTCGTTGAAATCGCCGATCGTGAGGTCGCTCTGCGCCGTGGGAATGCCCAGGAAGCGAACGCTGGACAAGAGAGCTCTCGCCGGATCCAGCGAGGTCGGAAGCTCCGTGCGCACCATGATGAAATTCCCGTCGCTGTGGAGATTGAGCGTGTTGGGATTGACGTCGGTGAAGGCCGCGTCCGTGAGCCCCACGTGGAACAGCACCCCCTCCGCCGCCTGCAGGTGTGCCGGGTCGTTGGTCGCGAGCCGGATGTCCGCCGCGTGATCTCCAGCAGGGAGGTTCGCGGAGTCGAGGCGGACGGATACGGCCGCGCATCCGCCCGGAGGAACGGTTCCGGACGTTGGATCCACCGTGATCCAATGCAGCGGCTGTGCGATCCGGATCGCTTGATTCGCGTGGGGATAATTCGTGTTGAACGCGATATTCAGTCCGTCTTCCCGCGCGGCGTCCTGGATCCCGACGCTGCCTGCCGTCATTCCCGGGCCGAGCACGAGGTACTGGTAGATGATGTCACCGTCGGGCTCGAGGATGATCTCGAACGAGTACAGGTCCGTGGAGCCGAGCGGAATCATGTTGTCGAACTGAATGATGAGTCTCGAGCCATCGTACTTGTAGTAGATGGACGATCCGGCCACATCGATATAGAGGAGATCACGCCAGAGCGGCGCGACCAGATTCTCGGGGACCTCGAAGCCGTCGCTGGGGAGCGGTTGATAGACGAAGGATGCCGAGTGGCTGGTGAAACTGATGAAGCCATTCGTGCAGATGTTGAACTCGTGGAAGCGCCCGCCGTAGAACGGGAATTCGAACCCGATCGGGAACGGCCCCAGCGTGAGATCGTCGGCAATGCCGGTAAAGGGAGCCTGCGTCCCCGTGGTGCTGATGTCCACCCAGCTGAAGACGGGGCCCCCGAGGTCGTCGCTGTCCAGCCACACGTGACCGAACCCATCCGGCCCGCCGGACCCCAGCGCGCCGGGACGGGGATCGGGCGCGTTCTTGGCCCGGTACAGGTAAGGTTGGATGGACGTCGCTGCCGCCATCCCCCCGGGAGGCGTCGCGTGGAACGTGAGGTCGGTACCGCCGTCGTTGCAGACGAGGAAGGACTTCGTCACGCTGGTGCCGGGAATCGCTGCCGCCTCGATCGAAGGGGGCCGGAGCGCCAGGATCGGCGGAATCACGCCGGTTCCGGTGAGCGCGACCTGCGAGGAAGGAGGGTGCCCGTTGGATGCGAAGGTCAGGGTCGCGTTCCGCGCGCCCACGGCCGAGGGAGCGAACGCGACCGCGACGGACGTGCTCTCACCCGGATCGAGGCCAAACGCGGCGGGGCTGACCGTGTAGTCCGCGAGGGTCACGGCTGCGCTCGTGACCTCGAGCCTCAGGGCACCCCTGTTTCGGGCCACCAGCGACAGAGTGGAGTGCTGTCCGATGTAGGTCGTCCCGAAATCGAGCTGACCCGGCTCGAGCGCCAGGACCGGCGCGGCGGTCACGTGCAAGGAGGCGGGCACGAAGAGCTGCTCGTGGATCGGATCGTTGCTGTCGATCTCGATCCGGGCGCGGTACGTGCCGCTGGGGAGGACGCCGGAGCTGAACGTGGCGTCGATGTCCGTCTGGCCACCGGCGGGTACGACCACCGCAATGGGGGCGACCGTCAGCCAGTTCACCGCCTGGATCGCTTCATCCATCACGCGCCTCAGCTCCGCCAGATCGTCCCCGGCTCCATAGGCCGTGGACACGTGTGCCGTCTGGGTGCCGCCGAGTGAACCCAGCTCGAAGTGCAACACTTCCATCCCGTCGAAATTGATCACGGGACCGTTCGGAATATCCACGTACGTCGCTCGCCCCGAGAAGTCGTTCCAGCCGTAGATATCCATGAGTGCGGGGGTGTCCGGAGACCCGATCGCGACGTAGTGATTGTCGGACGCAACCACCATGTTCCGATCGCGATCGTAATCCCAGGTGTCGTCGGAATAGTCCCCATCCACGTCCCAGTCCGCGTCCTCCTTGAAGATCACGCCGGTCAACGGGGTGCCACGCGCTTCGAGGGAGGTTGCGATTCGGATGTACTTCTTGTCTCGAGGGAACGTGAATCGCCTCCGGATCAGCAGGAGGCTGTCCGCGGTTTGCGTCACGACCTCGACGATCAGCCGCGCCGGTGAATTCTCCAGCTCGGCATAAGAGAAGGGGCTGATCCCGTTCTGGTACTCATAGGCGGTGTACCAGGTGTGCTCCATGCCGGACACGAGATAGGAAACGGTGTAACCCGAAACGAAGGATCCGACGCGCAGGTGCTCCGTTCCGATCGGGAACTGGAACGGCA
>VBOR01000019.1:4426-12020 GCA_005893165.1 Candidatus Eiseniibacteriota bacterium
CTGCCGCCAGGGAAGCGGGATTCACAACGAGATCCGGGGGAACCACGCCCTGAGCCTGAAGCCACACGAGGGCAGGCGAGTCCGGATCGTTGCTCGCGATGCTCAGCTGGGTGCTCCGATCTCCAGCCGTGCCCGCGTTGAAGGTGACGCTCACACTCATGCTCTGGAGAGGCTCGAGACTGAACGCGCTCGGGTTCATCGTGTAGTCGGGGAATCCCGCGGTCATTCCGCTCACGATCAGACGGTCGGTCCCCACATTCGTCACCTGAAGCGCCTGGGTCCGGCTGCGGCCCAGGAAGAGGCCGCCGAAGCCCAGGCTCTCGGGGAGAGCGGCCAGGTCCGGGACGCCCGTGACGTGGATCGATACGGGCACCGAGCGAAGCGGCGTGACCGGATCGTTGCTCGTGATTGCGACCGAGGCCCCGTAGTCTCCCGCGAAGAGGCCCGTCGCATCCAGGACCGCCTCGATGGGGAACGTTCCCGCCGGCGGAACCGTTCCTCCCTCCGGGCTCAGGGTGAGCCACATGGGCGAGGCGGCGATCCGGACCGCGAGACCGTTGTGGATGTAATTCTGGTTGTACACCACGGTCAGCCCGTCGCTTTGCGTTCCGTCCTGGAACCCCACCGTGGCCAAATTGACCGGCGGGGTCATGGAGAGGTATTGGTACAGGATCGTGCCGTTCCGATTGAGGATGAGCTCGAACGTGTAGGGCCCTGCTCCTCCCAGGTGAAACACATGATCGAACTCGACGATGAGCCTCGTCCCGTCGTTCCGGTAGAGGACGCGCGAGCCCGAGGCCACGAGTAGATCGCTCCAGAATGCCGCGAGCATGTTCTCCGGAGCGCCTGGGCTGGGAAGCGGCACGTGGCTGAAGCTCGCGGAGGAGGAGGTGAAGCTCAGGAACCCGTTGGTGCATGCCCGGAACGTCGAGAAGACGTTGCCGTAATACGGGAAGGAAAATCCGATCGGGATCGGCGCCGAGGTCTGGTCGTCGCCGCTGATGGGGATCACCGTTCCCGTGGACTCGAGATCTACCCACTGGAAGACCGGGCCGCCCGCCTGGTCGCTGTCGATCCACCGGTACCCGAAATGGTCCGGGCCTCCGAGACCCTGCGTCACGGGAGGTCCGACCCGCGTATCCACCGCCCCTTTGCCCAGCGGTGGCAACGTGCTCACGCTGACCGTACCTCCCACGTGAGGCTCCAGGCTGAAGTGGAGGTCGCTTCCCCCCGTGTTCCCCACGGTCAGGGTCCTGGTTCTCGATTCGTTCGAGAACAGGT
Source organism: Candidatus Eiseniibacteriota bacterium (assembly GCA_005893165.1). Classification (GTDB taxonomy): domain Bacteria; phylum Eisenbacteria; class RBG-16-71-46; order SZUA-252; family SZUA-252; genus WS-7. The sequence goes on from VBOR01000019.1 coordinate 5,708, forward strand.
CCTCGTGAATCGATCCGGGAGCCACCGTGATCACGGGCGGGATCACGCCGACGCCCGCGGCCGTCATCTCCGCCGCGGGCTCATCCGGATCGTCGCTCGTGACGACGATCCTCGCCGAGACCGGCCCGGGAACGGAGGGTGCGAACCGGAGCGCGACGTCGCGGCGCGCGCCTGGGGCCAGCGCGAAGCTCGTGGCTCCCAGCACGGAGATGGAGGGCTGATCCGAGGAAATCTGACTCACGTGGAGCGCATCGGTGCCCACGTTGTACACGGAGAGCGTCTCCGTGAGCGCCACGCCCGTGAAGACGTTCCCGAAGTCGATCGAGGAGGGGCTGAGGTAGACGTCCGGTACACCCGTCACGTGCAGGGTGGTCGGTACGAGGACGTGCCCCTCGTCGGGGTCGTTGCTGAGCACGGCCATATCCCAGGAGTAGTCGCCTCCGAGGATACCCAGCGAATGGATTCCCACGTCGAGATCGAGCGACGACCCGGCAGGCACGGTGCCCGAGGAGGGAGTCACATCCACCACGCGTGATCGACGCGAGAAGACCGTCACATCGTCGACGAACCAGCCCTCATTCGAGGTGCAATTGCCGCAGTCCCAGCCCGCCTGGAATCGAATCCGGATCGTGGAGCCGTGGAAGGGCGTCAGATCGAACACGGCGGGCACGAACTCATTCCCGACGCCGCCGTCGTGCGAGTAGGCCTCATCGTACGCGAGCGGGTTTCCGCAGACGTTGTCGAGGACATAGGGGTATCCCGGAATGGGCCGGATCTCCGTCCACGTGCTCCCACCGTCGGTCGAGATCTCGACGATGCCGCCGTCCGGCTCGAACGTCGCGTCGTTGCAATCGTCGAAGTTGTACCAGTGGTGGAAGGCGAGGAACGCATCGTTGTATCCGACGAGGCTGATGGCCTCCGACTGAAGCGCCTCGGCCGCGACCCCGGGATGCTGCTGGACGTGCCAGGCATGGCTCCCGCTGTGGTGCCGCCCGCCCTCCAGTCCCCAGAAATCCTGGCCGTCCGGATAGGTCGAATAGTGGGTCCAGCCCTTCGGTCCGCCTTCCATGTCGTCGGAAAAGATGAGAGTGCTGTCCCCGAGCGCCGGGCGGAGCTGGTTCCAGAGCGGGATCGCTCCCGGCTGCGGCGTCGGCCGAACGCGTGTTGCGGCAGCCGCCGTGGTATCGGAACGGTTCGCATCGTAGTGCGAAAGAATCTCGGAGGGACTCTGCGCGGGTGCCGTCGCCGTGGGGGCCGGCGCGGGAAAATGGAAATTCTCGAACCGGACCTGGAAGGTGAGATCGCTGCCGCCCGTGTTCGCGACATGAACGGCCCGGTTCGTGGATTCCCCGCTCAGGAGGCTCGCGCTCAAGGAAGCGGGTGCGACGTCGATGTCGGGAGCGATCAGGCCCGTTCCGGTCAACGCCACGCGGACTTCGGCCTCGTCGGGATCATCGCTCTGGAGCACGAGGTCCCCCGAAAACGGTACGGCACTCCCCGGTTGGAACGTCACGATGACCTCGCCACGCGCCGCCGGGGGTAGGTCCAACGCCGGCGGGGAGGCGAGGAACGCGGGGGACGTGGCCGCGATGCTGCTCACGTGCAGCAACTGGGTCCCGCGGTTCGTGACGCGGACCGTGTCGGTTTTCGTTCCACCCACGAAGAGGTTGCCGAAGGCGATCGAGGTCCGCGACACGTCGATATCGGGGACCCCCGTGACCGCAAGGTCGATGGGGACCAAGGTTTCGGGGGAGGCCGGATCGTTGCTGTGGATCCGCACCGCGCCTCGGTAGGTGCCTCCGGGAAGGTCGGTGGCGTCGATCGCCACGTGGAGCGTCGTGCTCCCGGGCGCACGGACCCGTCCCGCGAGCGGCGTGACGTGGAACCAATCCGGAGTCCTTGAGATCCGCACCGCGAGGCCCGACCGGACGAACGGCGTGTTGAACGCGATCGTCAGCCCGTCGTTCCGAGTCGCGTTCTGGATCCCGACCGTCGCGCCACTGGCGAATCCCGCGATGGACAGGTACTGGAACACGATCGCGCCGCTTGGATAGAGAATCGTCTCGAAGGTATAGGGACCGCCTCCCGAGGTCCCGGGCACGTCCTTGTACTCGATGATCAGCCGGGAGCCGTCGTTGTAGGCATAGGCTCGCTGGACTCCTCTGAAATTGAGATCCTCCCAGAAGGCGGCAATGAGGTTTTCGGGCGCTCCCGGATTGGGGAGCGGCTGGTTCGAGAACTGCGTCGAGGCATTGGTGAAGCTGATCCAGCCGTGGGTGCACGTCCGGAGCTCCGTGAACTCCCGCCCATAGAACGAGAAGGGGAAGCCGATCGGAATGGGGCCGAAATTCTCGTCGAGGAAGCGCATCGGAAGCAGGGTGCCGATGGTGCTGATCTCCGCCCAATCGAACACCGGCCCGCCGGGCTGATCGCTGTCGGTCCAGCGATAGCCGAAGAGGTCGGGCCCGCCCGATCCGTTCACCACCGGAGGGCCGACGCGCGGATCCGCCGATCCGCGGGCGATCGGCACGTAGTCGTGCGCGATCACGGTCGCGTTGGTCCGATCCTCCGTGATGGTGAAATCGAGCGTCCCCTGGCCGGCATTCGCCAGAGCGACCGGCAGGTCCACGTGGGCGCCGGACAGAAGCGACTCCGCGATCGAAGAGGGGGTTACCTGGATCGTGGGCGGTCCCAGAGTCGTGCCCGAGGCCACGTTCGAAATGGGTGAGGGGTTTCCGACGTCGTCGAGCACGCGAAGGGCGATGTAGTAGAGGGTCGAGGGAGCGAGATGGGCGACCTCCATGGTCTCGGTGGAGCCCGCGGGCTGGGGTGCGGGAGGGAGGAGCGCCAGGGTGCCGGTCCCGAAATTCTCCGCCGTCAACGGGAAGGTCGCGAACCGCACCTCGTACCCACCCGCCCTACCCGATCCCAGATCATCTCCCGTGGCCGTCCACTCGATCTGGATGGTGTTCGACGTGGTGTCCAGCACGTGCAGCGTGGTGACCGGAGAGGGCGGGATCGTGTCCGGATCCGCGATGGCTCGGGCCGCGTTCGCGCGCCCTCCGGAAACCATGAGGCCCGCCAGCACGGGAAGGTGGTCGACACTCGTGAGGAGCTTGTCCTTGAGGGCCCGGAAGGTCGCGAGAGGATAGCGCGCCCTGAGGAGCGCCAGGATCCCGGACACGTGCGGGGTGGCCATCGAGGTCCCGCTGAGCAGGCCGTACGTGCTTCCCGGAAGCGTGCTCAGGATATTCGAGCCGGGAGCGGCGAGGTCCACCGTGGTCGGCCCGAAGTTGGAGAAATTGGACAGGTTGTCGGTCGCCGTGGTCGAGGCGACCGATACGATGTTGTCGAGGTCGTAGCTCGCGGGGTAGGCCGGAAACAGGTCGTTGTTCGAGGAGGAATTTCCAGCTGCGGCCACGAACAGGATGCCCGCGTTCATCGCGTTCTCGATCGCCAGCCGCAACGCCTCGGAAAACCCGCCGCCCCCCCAGCTGTTGCTCATGACGTCGACGTGCATCATCGTGGCGTATTCGATCGCGGCGACGGCATCGGCCGTGCTTCCGCTGCCGCCCGAGTCCAGGAACTTGAGAGGCATGAGGCGCACGGACCAGTTCACTCCCGCCACGCCGAGCCCGTTGTCCCCCACGGCGCCGACGGTGCCCGCCACGTGGGTGCCGTGGAAATGGTCGTCCATGGGGTCGTTGTCGCGGTTCACGAAGTCCCAGCCGCGAACGTCGTCCACGAATCCGTTTCCGTCGTCGTCGATGTGATTCCCGGGGATTTCCGCGGTGTTGATGAAGATGTTTGCCGCCAGATCCGGATGGGTGTAATCGATGCCCGTATCGATGATGGCGACCACGACGCTGTGGCTGCCCGTCGAGATGTCCCATGCCTCCGTCGCATGGATGTCGGCCCCGGGGGTTCCGCCGGTCTGACCGACGTTGTGGAGACCCCAGAGATCGGGAAACAGCGGGTCATTCGGCTCCGCGAAGGCCGTGACCACGTAGTTGGGCTCGATGAATTCCACGGCCGGGTGATTGCGATAGCGTGCGATGGCGTCGGCCACGGTCCGAGCCGTGATCCGATCGTGCTCGGCATGGATCCGGCCGAAGCCGCGGATCCTCGTGGCTCCCAGATCCGCGAGAATGGCGCCGCGGACCGCTCCGGTGATTCCCGGCTTGAACTTGATGATGATCTCCCCCGATTTCATGGGGGGCTCGGCCTGGACGGTTCGTGGGACGACGGAGAGGGAGAGCGTCAGGCCGAGCAGCGTGATCGCGCGACGGAGAACGGAAACGGCACGCATGGCGGACCTCCCGCCCTTGGGGCGGAGCGAGCCGTCTGACTCCAGACAGGATCACGCCCGCGTGATGGTCCCGTCGGGGTAACGCCTGGTCCGTGGCTTGAAGGAATGTAATGAAGACTTCGAACGGGCGTGGGGATGGGGGAGCTCGGCATGCGCCAATCAGGCCGGACCCCACGGACCGTGATTGCCTAGGAGTGGAGCGGGTCGACAAAGCACCGTCGACCGCGAAGGCGGGACCATAGCACTCGTGCCCGCCGTCGTCAAGGGTGGCGCGGGCCCGCGAATTTCCTGTTGACCCGCGCCTTCCTTTATGTGACTATATGGTCACATAACCGCAGAGCAGGGCCCGGCCAGGGGGCCGGACCCCGCGCGGTTTTCCAAGGAGAGATCCATGAACGAAGCCGTGAAGGACGAGCTGTTGATGAACATCGATCAGACCGTGGAGATCAAGGCCGCGCCCGAGAAGGTCTTCGAGGGGCTGATCACGCATCTCTGCTACATGGAAGGGGAGCCGGGAAAGCCCGGACTCAAGCTGAAGCTCGAGCGGAAGCCCGGCGGCCGGTGGTACCGCGACCTCGGGAACGACAGCGGCCACCTCTGGGGTTTCGTCCAGTCGATCAAACCGCCGACCTTGCTCGAGATCTTCGGGCCGATGATGATCTCGAATCCCGTCGCCACCCACCTCATCGTTCGCCTTGCGCCGACGCCGACGGGCACGAAGCTCGTCTTCAAGAACGAGGTGTTCGGTCCCGTCCCGGAGGAGTACAAGGACGAGATGAAGGAAGGTATGGGGAAAGGCTGGAGACAGATGCTGGACGCGCTCAAGCGCGAGCTGGAGTCCTGAGAGACGGCGCTCCACGGGTGATCGCGTTTGCTGAAACGACACGTAAGGGCGCTCGCCCTCAGGCGGCCCGATGAGCTACGATCTCGATCCGGTGTGGAAGGCGCTCGCCGATCCGACGAGGAGGACGATTCTCGATCTGCTTCGGCGGAAGGCCATGACGACGAACGAAATCGTGGAGCGCGTCCCCGATTTGTCCCGATTTGGCGTCATGAAGCACCTCGCGGTGTTGCGCGAGGCCGGGCTGGTCCAGGCCAGGGAGGAAGGGCGGAGCGTGGTCAACAGTCTCAACGTGGTGCCCATCCGCCTGATCTACGAGCGCTGGGTGAGCGACTACCAGGATCAGTGGGCGCGCAAGCTGACCCGGCTCAAGCGGTCGCTGGATGGGGAGTGAGCGGGCACGAAATCAGAAACCACGAACGCGTGACCGACGATCTCGAGACCTGGGTCTTCTGCAGGCCGAACGAGCCGTCCGATCGCAAGGAGAGATGAAGCCATGAACCGTCAGGAATCGATCGCCCACCAGTTCGGTCTGATGTTCCGGGTCACCGCTTCGAATCTGGAGCGGATGACCCCGGAGCAGTCCCTGGCCCAGCCTTCTCCTGGCGGGAACTGCGCGAACTGGATCCTGGGCCACCTCACCAACGTGCAGAACGGAGTGATGCAGCTGGTCGGAGAAAAGCCGGTCTGGGAGAGCGATCAGCTCGCCCGCGCGGGAGTGGAGCCGATCACGGCCAAGTCGAACGCCATCGAGTGGGAGACGATGCGGGACCGTTTCCTGGGCTCGCGGGAGCGCTGTCTCAAGGCGATATCGACGCTCTCCGACGATGCCCTCAAGGAACAGGTGCCTCACCCCTTCGGAGGCATGACGACCCGGGAAGAGCTCCTGTACGTGCTCGCGTTCCACCAAGCCTATCACGCCGGTCAGCTGGCCATGTCGCGCAGGATCGCGGGGCTGGAGGGCGCGGTGAAGGGGCCGCGGCAGGCCCAGACCCAGCGAGCCTGATCGCCGGACGCCGTCGCGGCGGAGCCTTGTGGGGAAAGCTACGTAGTAGTCTGTGGAAACAGACAGCGGAGAGGGGACGCCGTCCTTTTAGGGGCGTTCGGACCGCAAGGTCCGGGTAGCCCCTACTTTTTTCCTGTTGCGCCGTCCGGGTTCGTTA
>VBOR01000020.1 GCA_005893165.1 Candidatus Eiseniibacteriota bacterium
AGCCCGATTCCTTGCGATAGCTCGCGCAGTAGCCGACGTGGCGGATGGGCAGCTTCTCGCCGTCCAGGATCTCGTCCCGGTAGATGTTGGTGATCGGCACCTCGGCCGTGGGATTCAGGAAGAGATCGGTGCCCTCGATCCGGTACATGTCCTCCTCGAGCTTGGGAAGCTGGCCCGTGCCGAACAGGCACTCCCGGCGCACGAGGTGAGGCGCCCAGACCTCGGTGTACCCGCGGCGGACCGCGGAATCGATCATGAGCCGGATCAGCGCGCGCTCCAGCCGGGCGCCGCGTCCGGTGAAGAGGAGGAAGCCCGTGCCCGCGATCTTGGGCGCGCGCTCGAAATCGAGAAGGCCCAGCGATTCGGCGAGCTCCCAGTGCGGCTTGGGCGGAACCTTGAATTCGCGGAGCTTCCCCGCCTTGCGCACCACCACGTTCCCGGCAGCATCCTCGGCCTTCGGGACACTGGGATGAGGCACGTTCGGGATCCAGTGGAGGATCGCGGTGAGCTCCGCCTCCAGCTCCGCGATGCGCGCGTCGAGGGTCTTGATCCGGTCGCCGACCTCCTTCATGGCCTCGACCTTCGCGGCCGCGTCCTGGCCCGAGCGCTTGAGCCGGCCGATCTCCTCGGAGACGGCGTTTCGCTCGTGCTTCAGACCCTCCGCCTGCACGAGCAGGCCCCGGCGCTCCTCGTCCAGGGCCAGGTACCGGTCGAGATCCGCATTCGTTTTCTTGAGTGCGATCGCTTCCCGCACTCGATCGGTCTCGGTGCGGATCCGCTTGAGATCGAGCATACCTTCTAGTGGGAGCTTTCCGCCGGGGTGAGGAGGGCCCGGGCGCCGTCGAGCAGGAGGCGTCGCGCGAGACGCACGCCGATCTGCTCTTCGTCGCCGGCCTTTCCCTCTTCTTCGTCGCGGTAGATCTTCAGTCCTTCGCGGTCCGCGATCACGCCCTCGAGCCGGAGCGAGGCGCCGTCCAGCTTGGCGAGGGCCCCGATCGGCACGGTGGGATCGGACGTGATCTCGCGCTGGAACGCGCGCTCGGCGTCGATCTCGACCCGGGCGATGGGATCGTCGAGGTGTCTCGCCGCCTTGAGGAGATCCTTGGCGCTCTTCAAGACCTGGATGCCCAGCGCGCCCTGGCCGGGGGCCGGAACGACCACCTCGGTCGTGAACACTTCCGTCACGCGATCCTGGTATCCGAGGTGCTCGACCGCGGAGGCGGAGACCACCAATCCGTCCACCTCCCCCAGCTCGAGCTTCCGCATGCGCTCCTCGAGGCTCCCCGAGAAATCCAGGATCGAGAGATCGTCGCGATAATGGAGGAGCTGCGCGCGACGGATGGGGGTGTGCGCGCTGACGGCGGAGCCTTCGGGAAGGTCGTCCACGATGGTTCCGTCCCGCGCGATGAGCACGTCGAAGGGGGTGAAGCGCTCCGTGACCGCCGCGAGCACGATCCCGGCCGGGGGCTCGGGAGAGAGGTCCTTCATGTTCTGGACCGCGAGATCGACCTCGCCGCGAAGGAGCGCTTGCTCGACGGGCTGTCCGGGCCACACCGCCGCGTGCCCCCGCCCCCGCGGCACTCCCACGGGAACGAGCGCGAACGCCGCCGAGCTCAGGTGCGGCTTCAGGAGCTCGATCGCCTGCTCGCCCAGGATGCGCCCCAGGCGATGGTCCCGGAAGCCGATCTTGATCTTGTGTTTCGTCATGGGGGACTGACGCTATCACACGCGTCAGGAGAAGCTCAAGCTTCGCGGCGCCGCCGCCCGCGCCGCTCAGGCCTGGCGGAGCGCCTCCACGATGACGCGGCGCGCCGCGTTCCGGGACGGGAACCATCCGCCGAGCGCCCCCATGACCGCGGCGAAGATCATCCCGGAAAGCAGCATCGAGGGCGTGACCTCGAAGCGGAACGCGATCTCGCTGAAGGAGGCGAAATTCGTCGTGCTCGTGGTGATTCCGTTCACCGGCAGCGCGAGAAGGCAGCCCAGGAGTCCCCCCAGCGTCGCGAGCAGCACCGATTCGATCAGGAACGACGTGAGGATCGCGCCGCGCGAGAACCCGAGCGCGAGCAGGGTCCCGATCTCCTTCGCGCGCGCGCCCACGGCCGCATACATGGTGTTGAGCGCGCCGAACACCGCCCCGAGCGCCATGATCAAGGTGACGAAGAGCCCGAGTCCACGCAGAAGCCCGGCCAGCGTGGCGGACTGCGCCGCGTAGAAATCGTCCTCGTGCTTCACCTGGACGCTCATGCGCGGATCCGATTCCAGGCGCTTCTGGATCGCGCCGAAGTGCGAGGGGTCGTCGAGACGGAACGTGACGCTCTGGTACACCGGGCGGTCGAAGACCGGCATGAAGAGCTCCACGTCCCCCCAGATCTCCGAGTCGAACGACGTGCCCTGGGCGTCGAAGACCCCCACGACCGACCAGGCGCGTCCCGCGAGCTTGATCCGGTCTCCCACGGCGAGATGCGCGATCCGTGCGTTCGCCAGCCTCCCGACCACCACTTCTTCCAGGCCGGGGCGGAACATGCGCCCCTCCACCAGGCGGATCCTGGGACGGAGCGCGAAGGATTTCGGGGTCACGCCGCGGACGACGACGTTCGTGGACGTGCCGTTCTTCCGCTCCAGGTTCCAGAGCACCACGAGCTCGTGCGTCGCGAGCGGGGTGCCGTCGGGGGCCCGCGCGATCTCGGGCTGGCTCTCGATCGCCGCCGCCGCCTCCCGGGGAATGATGCTGGTCAGCTCCGCGGTGGATCCGCTCCGGACCACGATCGCGTTCTCGTGCGAGCCCGTCTTCTGGAGGGCGGACTGAAATCCGCCCGCGAGCGCGAGCGTGAAGATGAAGACCCAGGACACGAGCCCGATCCCGAGCGCGGTCAGGGTCGTGCTCACCTTGCGCGCGAAGAGGTTCCGGAGGTTGTATGCGAGCGGGACCGACACGGTCAGGCCACCTTCCGGAGCGCCGAGGCCACCTCGAGCCTCGCGGCGGTGACGGCGGGGACGATGCCGCTCAGGATCCCCATGAGGACCGCGAGCAGGAGCCCCGCCACGATGGTCTCAGGGAGCACCCGAAAATTCGGAAAGAACCCGCTGGCGGTGAAATCGGATTCATGGAAGACGAGGGCCGCCAGCCCGCAGCCCAGGAGGCCTCCGAGGAGCGAGACGAGCAGCGCCTCCCCCGCCACCAGACGCAGGATCAGCCCGTCGGAATACCCGAGGGTCTTCAGCACGGCGATCTCCGTGGTGCGCTCGCGCGCGGCCATCATCATGGTGTTGACCGTGACCAGCATGATCGCGAAGACGATCGCCGAGCCGATGATCGTGAGCAGGAGCTGGATGTTTCCGATCATGGAGATGAATCCCGCCTGGAACGCCTTCTCGGTCTCGGTCTTCGTCGGCTGGGGGCTGTTCTCGAACATCGCGTCCACGCGCCGGCTCACGTCCGCGGCCAGATCGGGGGAGGCGACCCGGATCCAGTAGATGCCCACCTGGTTCTTCCTCCCCTCCGGGAGCGACTCGTTCAGGTAATCCCAGTGGAAGAAGAGGGTGTTCTCGTCCACGTCCTTCGTCTTCCCCTCGTAGATCCCGCGCACGACGAAGCGCCACTCGCCCGGGAAGATCGTGCCGATGATCGGGACCTGGTCTCCCAGCTTCCAGCCGTACTTCTTGGCGAGCGCCTTGCCGATGATGGCCGCGGTGCGCTCCGACCGGAATGCCTGGACCTGATCGGCCGGCATCACCAGCTCGGGGAACAGATCGAACATCGTGGGCACGTCCATCGCGAACTGCGCGAACTGGTTCTTCGGGTCCTGATAGAAGCCGCCGAACCAGTTGCCGTACGAGACCCCGTTGACGCCCGGCACCTGGACCAGGCGCTCGCGGTACGCGAGCGGCAGCGGGAAGACGAGCGAGGCGCCGTGCCGGACCACGAGCCGCGTGGCCTCGGAGGCGCGGAGCGAAGCTTCGAAGGAGGTGATCACGGTGCGCAGGGTGCAGAAGAGGAAGAGCGCGATCGCGATCGAGAAGACCGTGAGAAAGGTCCGCCGCTTGGCGCGGAGGAGGTTCGCCCAGATGAGCCGGAAGTACTTCACGGCTGGAGCACCCCTTTGTCGAGGTGGAGCGTCTTCTCGGCGCGCTCGGCGGCGTGGGGATCGTGGGTGACCATGAGGATCGTCTTCTCGAGCTCCGCGTGGAGGCGCTGGAGCAGGGTCAGGATCTCCGCCGCGTTCTTCGCGTCCAGATCCCCGGTGGGCTCGTCGGCGACGAGGAGCGTCGGATCGGCTACGATGGCCCGCGCGATCGCCACCCGCTGTTCCTCACCACCCGAGAGCTGCCGCGGGAAATGCTTCGCGCGCGCCTCCAGTCCCACGAGCCCGAGCACCTTGAGCACGCGCTTCTTGCGCTCCTTCGCCGAGAGCTTCGTGAGGAGGAGCGGCAGCTCGACGTTCTGATACGCCGTGAGGACCGGAATCAGGTTGTAGAGCTGGAAGATGAAGCCGATGTGGCGCGCGCGCCAGGCCGCGAGCTTGCCGGGCTTGAGCGTTCCGAGCGATTCGCCGGCGACCCGGACCTCCCCGTCGGTGGGCGAGTCGATGCCCGCGATCAGGTTCAGGAGCGTGGATTTCCCGGAGCCGCTGGGCCCCATGAGCGCGACGAACTCCCCTTCGCGGATCGTGAGGTCGATGCCCTGGAGCACCGGGACCTCGATGCGATCGCGGAAATAGACCTTGTGCACGTTCCGAAGCTCGACGAGATTGCCGTTCCTCGATTCCACGAGCCCTCCCAATCCCTACTTCACCTTGACCCGGGCCTTGTCGCTGAGCCCGGCGGGCGCTTCCACGATCACCATCTCTCCGGGGGCGATCCCTCCGCTCACGATCACGCGATCCTGGCCGAGGGGCCGCGGGGAGACGCCGCGCAGGACCGCGCGGTTGCCTTCGACGACGTACACGACGGCGCGCCCTTGCGCTTCCCGGAGCGCGCTCTTCGGGATCCACGATCTGCCTCACGTGCGCCGGAAACCGCTCGTCGGGATAGGCGTCCAGGACGACCTCCGCGCGCATGCCCTCGTGCACCCGCGAGACGTAGCCTTCGTTCACGTCCGCCTCGACCTCGAGGCTGGCGAGATTGGCCATGGTCACGATGGCCCCGCGCGTGAGCCCTCCCGAGGAGGGCACCGGACTCACGATCTCGCCCACCTCCGCCTCCTTCCGGAGCACCGCTCCGCCGAAGGGGGCGCGGACGAAGGTCTTGTCGAAGTCCACCTGGGCCGACTGCACGCGGGCGCTCGCGTTCTTCACCGCCGCCTCCGCGCTCTTCACGCGGGCGCGGGCCACGTCGTCCGCCGCGATCGCGCGGTCGAGCTCGGCCTGGCTCACGAGCCCCTTGGCGTGAAGCTGCTCCGACCGGCTGCGCGCGAGCGACATCTCCCTTGCCGAGGCGCTCGCCTCCGCGAGCCCCGCTTCCGAGGAAGCCAGCGCCGCGCGGGCGCTCTCGAGCGCGGATCGCTGGTCCGCATTCTGTAAGATTCCCAGCACCTGGCCTTGCTTCACGCGGCTGCCCTCTTCCACCAGGAGCCGTTCGAGCCTGCCCGCGACCTCGGTCGAGACGGAGGCGCGCTGCCGGGCGACCACGTAGCCGTTCGCGGTGAGGATCTCCGCGGCGTTCTGGCCGGGACCCCCGCCGAGCGATTCGGCCCGCGCCACCTGGACGCTCAGCGCGTTTGGAAGCGCCGCGCGGTAAACGAAAAACGCGGCCGCGAGAAGGACCAGCGCGGCCGCGCCGAGCCATACGATGCGCCGGAGGGGACTCGATTGCTCGGGTTTGGCGTCGCGATCGATCCGGAGCCCGGAAAGATCGGAAGGACGCTCCGCGGTCACGCCGTGATGCCCCGCTCCTCCCGCACCTCGCGCACCGCCGCCACCATCACGGCCAGCTTCTCCTTCGCCTCTTCCACGGTGCGGGTCTTCAGACCGCAGTCGGGATCGATGTACATCTGCTCCGGACGCAATAGCTCGAGTCCGCGGAGGATCCCCTGCTTGATCTCCTCCTTCGTCTCGATGCGGTGCGAGTGCACGTCGAGCACGCCGTATCCGATCTCCTTGGTGAAGCGGTGCTGGCGGAAGCGGTCGAGGAGGTCGTAGCGGCTGTTCGCCATCTCGAGATCGATCATGTCCACGGGAAGATCGAGGAGCGCCGGGTAGATCACGTCGAAGTCGCCGTAGCAGATGTGGGTGATCGTCTTCGCCTTCACTCCCTCGACCGCCCGGCCGAGCGCCTTCACCGCGAGCTTCAGCTCCTCGGGACGGACCGAGATGGCGGGCTCGTCCACCTGGATGAACTTGGCGCCCGCCTCGGCCAGGGCCATCGCTTCCTCGCGGATCGCTTCGGCCAGATCCATCGCGAGCGCCTCGCGCGAGGGATAGTGCTCGTTGAAGGACCAGTCCATCATGGTATAGGGCCCGGTGAGCATTCCTTTGACCGGCTTCTTCGTCTGGCTCTGCGCGAACTTCCACCAGTCCACGGTCCAGGGCCGGGTGCGGCGCACGCGCCCCGTGGCGACCGGCTTCCGGTAGTAGCGGTTCCCGTAGGAGCGGACGGGATTCGAAATCTCGAACCCGTCCATCAGCTCCGCGAAGTAGGTGGTCATGTCTCCCCGGTAGAGCTCGCCATCGACCAGGATGTCGAGCCCGATCTCCTCCTGAGACCGGATCACCTCGATCGTGGCCTCGCGCTCCAGCTGCCTGAGCTCCGCCTCGGAGATCTCCCCGCGCGCGAACCGGTTGCGGGCGCGCTCGAGGTGGGGCGGCTTGGGGAAGCTTCCGACGGTCGTGGTCCAGAGCCCACGCGGCATGATCATCCTCCGTTCACGATGCGAGGCGCGCGGCCTCGGTGAGACGCGCGACCTTCATCGCCGCACGATCGACGGGCAGGTATTCGAGGCTGGCGGTCGGGCAGAGCTGCCAGGAGAGATCGGAGCGCATGGAACGCGCCTTCCGGACCCCCTCGGCGACCCGTGCCGGATCTTCGAGCTTGGTATTGCGCGCATCGACGAGCCCGAGCGCCACGGTCTTGCCCGCGGGCACTTCGGGAATCAGGTCCCAGGACTCGGGCGCCTCCACGAGGTCGAGCCCGAGCGCGCCGGCGTCCTCGAGCGCCTTCGCTTCGCGGGAGACCGCCTCCCCCACCGCGCGGAGCCCTTCGTTCACGTCCTTGTAGTGGAGGTCGCGTGAGAACCGGTAGAGGGAATAGGGCCCCGGCAGCACCGCCTTGAGGGGCCGGTGCGCCATCGATTGCGCCGCCTTGAAGTCCTCCGCCGTGACCGGATGTTTCCAGGAGACCGGGCCCGTGATCTCGGGCTGCCGGTAGTAGGTGTTCGTGTCGAGATAGCGGATCAAGCCCGCGATCGTGAATCCCGGGACGCCCCGCGCGAGGTAGGTCTGCGCGTCGTCCCAGGCCACCTGGCCGTCCACCGGGATATCCACGCCGGCGCCTTCTTGGAGCGCGAGGATGCGTTTCGTGGTCTCGCGCGTGGCGTCGGCGAGCTCCTCCTGCGTCGCCTTTCCCTGATCCATCCGATTCCGGATCACCCGCACATTGGGCGCTCCGGGCTCCAGCGGCAGCTTGGGGAAGCTCCCCGACAGCGTCGTCTCGATTTTCATGCGAAGCACCTCGATCCGTGGACGTTCCGTGAACCCTGCAGATTAACAGACGCGGGATACCGCCTCAAGCCTGCGCGGGGTCGTTCCCGAGCCGCCTCAGGGTGCGGAGATGGGACCCAACGGCCGCGCGAAGCGTTTCGTGGTGGTGATAGGGGATGCCGTGCTTCTCCGCGGTCCGTCGAACGATCCGGCTCAGGGCGGGATAGTGGACGCTGCAGATCTTCGGGAACAGGTGGTGCTCCACCTGATGGTTCAGCCCGCCCACGTACCAGGTGAGAAGCCGGTTCTTGTTCGCGAAGTTGGACGTCGTCTCCATCTGATGCACCATCCAGGCGTTCTCCATGGCGCCGTCGACGTCCGGCACGGGGTGGTCCGTCTCCTCGACGACGTGCGCCAGCTGAAAGACGACCCCCAGAACCGTTCCGGACGTGAGGTGCATCGCCACGAAGCCGATGGCGAATTGCCACCAGGGAACCTTCACGACCAGGAGGGGGATCACGATCGTGTAGGCGTAGTAGAAGAGCTTGCTTCCGATGAGTGTCAGGACCTGACCGTGCGAGTGCTGCCGCCCCTTGAGGGGCCCCAGATCACGCTTGAGGAAATAGTGATAGTCCTTGAGGAACACCCAGAAGAGCGTGGTCACACTGTACGCGACCAAGGCGTACCAGTGCTGGTACCGGTGGACCGGACGGTGCTTTGCCTCGGGGGACAGGCGAAGCATCGGGGAAACCTCGAGGTCCTCGTCCAGGCCATGGACGTTCGGGTAGGTGTGGTGAATCACATTGTGCGTGATCTTCCACATGTATCCGCTGGCGCCGACCAGCTCGAAGGTGAACCCGAGGAGCCTGTTTTTCCAACGGCTCGACGTGTAGGCGCCGTGAAGCGCGTCGTGCGCGACGTTGAATCCGATGCCCGCGAAACCCAGTCCCATGAGGATGGAGAGCCCGAGCATGGGCCAGGCGGGGAACCGGTTGCTGAGAATCAGAGCGTACGCGGAGACGGTCACGGCGAGCATCAGGAACGTCTTCAGGACCATTTCTCGATTGGCGCCTGGAGAGATCCCACGCGACCGGAAATAGAGATCGACCCGCTCCTTGACCTCGGTGGCGAAGAGGACGCCCGTGCAGGGGGCGAACGTTACTTTGGGCGCCCGGGATTCTATGCGTCCGCCGCGGGCCGGTCCCCCGAGCAGGCGGGGCAGGGGCAGGTGCGGCGCAGATAGTCGAAGGAGTAGATCCCCGTAGTGTGACCGTCGCTGAAGGAAAAATGAAGGGCGTAGTTCCCGACCGTGCGCGCGGACTCGATCCCGACGTCGGGGGCGATGTGCTCCTCCGAAACCAGCCTCTGGCCCGTGACCTCGCTCACGCACTGGGCGCAGGGGCAGCGGCCGCGGAGGTAACGCGCGCCGAACGTGCTCGCGTGTCCGTCCTGCCAGCGGATCGTCATTCCCGCGCCGCCCTGTTTCCGGATCTCGGCGGGCGTGCCGCGCTGCTCGGGAGTCGTGAGCATCATTCCTCGATGATCGTGAGTGGAATGGTTCGAAACGCCTGGATGCTGATCTGCTGGGCCAGGGCTCCGGTCATGTCCAGGAGCGCGCGCGCCGAAGCCGATTCCGGCTCGGCGAGCACCACCGGCCTTCCGGTGTCGCTGTGCTTCCGGATCGCGGGATCCAGCGGGATCTCGCCGAGGAACGGAATCCCCAGCGTCTCCGCCGCCTTCTTCGCGCCCCCGTGTCCGAAGATGTCGTCCCGCCCTCCGCAATGGGGGCAGACGTAGTAGCTCATGTTCTCGACGATCCCCAGCACCGGAACCTTGGTCTGCTGGAACATGCGCAGGGTCTTCATGGAGATCTGGAGCCCGACGTCCTGAGGCGTGGAGACGATGACCGCTCCGGTCACCGGCACGGTCTGGACCAGCGTGAGGTGCACGTCCCCGGTGCCGGGAGGCAGGTCCACGATCAGGTAGTCCAGCTCCCCCCAGTTCACGCCGAGAAGGCTCTGCTGGAGCGCCTTGTGCGCCATCGGCCCGCGCCAGATGAGCGGCATCTCTCCACTGAGGTACCCCATGGACATGAGTTTGACTCCGTGCGCGGTCACCGGCTCGATGATCTGGTTCTTGACCTCCGGCTCCCCGGAGGAGGCCATCATGATGGGAATGCTCGGCCCGTAGATGTCGGCATCCAGGAGCCCGACCGAGGCCCCGCTCTTCGCGAGCGAGACCGCGATGTTCGTGGCGACCGTGGACTTGCCGACGCCCCCCTTCCCGCTCCCCACCGCGACGATGTTCTTCACGCCCTTGATGCGGCTCGTCTCGGGGGCCGGAGGGCGGCGCACCTCGGCGGTCATGTTCACGCGAACGTCTTTTACCCCGGGCACTTGGCTGAGCACCGCCTGGCGCGACTGCTCGCGCAGGCGTTCTTTCACCGGGCAGGCCGGAGTGGTCAGGTTCACGTCGAAGGAAACGGTCTCGCCATCGATCTTCATGTTGCGAATAAAGTTGAGAGAAACGATATCGCGCTTGAGGTCGGGATCCATCACCGAGCGCAAGGCGTCCAACACTTTGGACTCCGTTATGAGGGTCTGCGTCATCCAAGACTCCGTAGGTTTGGCCGAGCCGGGGCGTTTGGGGGCAGCATCATAGCAGCCGGGCGACCGAATCGAAATGGGAATAGGCTCTTATCTCTCCTTACGATGCTCGCGGAGCGGGGTTCGATGCCCATTGGAAGGGTGAGCGCCGTGTGGTACCGTAACCGGCTGGTGTTCGGCGCTTTCGCGAGCCCGAGGAGCGAACGGCGCCCCGAATTTTCTCAGGAGGATCGATGCCGGTTTCGAACGATGAGCTGAAAGGCCTCTACTACTATCTGAACCTGGTACGAATCTCGGACGAGCGATGCCGCAGGCTGTTCAAGCAAGGTCGCTTCCACGGCACCTACTTCAGCGCCGTCGGGCAGGAGGCCACGGTTGTGGGTCCCTGCTACGGACTCCGGCCCGAGGACACGATCGGAATCCAGCACCGCGAGATGGGGGCGGCCATCACCAAGGGAATGCCGCTCAAGTACATCCTCGCGGAGCTCTTCGCGCGCAAGGACAGCCCGGATCGCGGCAAGTCGCACCCGTGTCACTACGGATGGAAGCCGCTCGGGATCATCACCCCCGCCTCGACCATCGCCGCCCAGACCGTGATCGCGACCGGCTGCGCGCTCGCATACAAGATCCAGAAGAAGGACAACGTGGCGGTCTGCTTCGTGGGCGAAGGCGCCACGTCGAACGGCGTGTGGCACGAGGCCCTGAACTTCGCGGGCATCCACAGGCTGAACTGCGTGTTCGTGGTGCAGAACAATCTCTGGGCCGAATCGGTGCCCGCCGCGCTGGGGGTGCCCGTGGAGGACGTCTCCGAGCGCGCGAAGGCTTACGGATTCCCCGGAGTCACGATCGACGGGAACGATCTCTTCGCGACCTACGAGACCTCCCAGGAGGCGATCCGCCGCGCCCGCAAAGGGGACGGTCCGACCCTGATCGAGATGAAGACGTACCGGTGGTACGGCCACTCCGAGATCGATCCCGCGAACTACCGCACGCAGGAGGAGCTGGAGTACTGGAAGAAGCGCGACCCGGTTCCGAGGTTCGAGAAGATTCTCATGGAGCGCGGGGTGATCGACGAGTCGTACAAGCTGGCGACGATCCAGCGCATCGAGCGCGAGCTCGAGGAAGCGATCGAGTTCGCGGAGAAGAGCCCGCATCCCGAGCCGCACGAGATCCTGGAGGATGTCTACGCCCCCCTCTAGCGAGCGCCGGGGCAAGAGTCCGCGGGAGACCCAGGTGGAGATGGTGGAGCTCGTTCTGCCGAACGACGCCAACACCATGGGGAACGTTCTCGGGGGACGCGTGCTGCACTGGATCGACTTGGCGGCGGCCATCGTGGCGCATCGCCACAGCCGCACGGAGGCGGTGACCGCGTCCATGGACGAGGTCAGCTTCCTCGGACCGATCCGGGTCGGGCAGCTGGCGGTGATCGCGGCCCGCATGACCTACGTCGGACGGAGCTCGATGGAGATCCGCGTCGACGTGCAAAGTGAAGATCTGCTGTCCGGAGAGCGGCGGCAGACGAGCACGGCATACCTGACGTTCGTGGCGGTCGACAAGGCCGGCCAACCGACGGATGTGCCGCCGCTCCTGTGCGAGACGGAAGAGGAGAAACGCGAGGCCCGCGCGGCGGAGGCACGGCGCGCGAAGCGGCTGAGGAGCCGGGGGCTCGAAACACCAGGGGAGATTCCGCAGCGATGAAGATGGACGTGGCGCAAGAGACGAAAGGGGCGATTGCCTCGGACGTGAAGACGATGACCTATATCGAAGCCATTACCGAGGGCCTCCGCGAGGAGATGGAGCGCGACGAGCGCATCTTCCTCATCGGCGAGGACATCGCCGCCTACGGTGGCGTGTTCAAGGCGACGAAGGGCCTGTACGAGAAGTTCGGGCCGATGCGGGTCATCGACAGCCCGATCTCCGAGAACTTCCTGATCCAGGGCGCCGTGGGTGCCTCGATCGCGGGACTGATCCCCTCGCCCGAGATCCAGTTCGACGATTTCATCACGCTCGCGATGGACGCCATCGTGGAGCACGCGGCGAAGATGCGCTACCGATCGGGCGGGATGTTCACGTGCCCGATGGTGATTCGCTGCTGCTACGGCGGCGCGGTGGGAGGAGGGCTCTTCCACTCGCAGGCGAACCAAGCCTGGTTCATGCACTGCCCCGGGCTCGTCGTCGTGACCCCCGCGACCCCCTACGACGCCAAGGGTCTCCTGAAGGCCGCCTTCCGCGGCCAGAACCCGGTGCTCTACTACGAGCACAAGCGCTTATACAGGACCATCAAGGGGCCGGTCCCGACGCACGACTACACCGTGCCGCTCGGCAAGGCGGCGGTGGTGCGCGAGGGAAAACACGTCACCGTGATCTCCTACGCGCTCATGCTGCACCGGTCGCTCGATGCCGCCGAGAAGCTCGCGGCGGAGGGCATCGACGTGGAGGTGATCGACCTGCGCACGCTCCTTCCCTACGACAAGGAGACGATTCTCCGCTCCGTGGAGAAGACGGCGCGCGCGGTCGTGGTCTACGAGAGCAGCAAGACGATGGGCGTCGGCGCCGAGATCGGCGCGATGATCGCCGAGGATGGCTTCTCCTTCCTCGACGCTCCGGTCCGGCGCGTGTCGCCGCCCGACGCGCCGCAGGAGCCGTTCGCACCCCCGCTCGCGGAAGCCTATCTTCCCGATGCGAACCGGATCGCAGAGGCGATCCGCGAAACTGTCGCGTACTAGCCGTTCGGGACCTAAGCCGGAGGAAGGGATGCCCGTCACGATCGTAGTGCCTCAGCTGGGCGAGAGCGTCGTCGAGGGGACCGTCGGCAAGTGGCTGAAGAAGGAAGGCGAGCCGATCGCCAAGGACGAGCCGATCGTCGAGATCATCACGGACAAGATCAATATCGAGCTTCCCGCCCCCGCGGCGGGGACGCTCGGCAAGATCACGGTCCCGGAAGGAACGGTCGCCCAGGTCGGCCAGCAGCTCGGCGTGATCCTCCAGCAGGGTGAATCGCTTCCCGCCGGCGCCCAAGCCGGCGCCGCGGGGCCCCAGCAGTCCAACGCGCGCCCACCGGCGCCCCCCGCCCAGCCTTCGGGCGGCGGAGCGCCCGCCCGCGAGCCGGCTCCGGCGCGGGCCGGAGCGGCGGTCGCCGAGGCCCCATCCGGAGAGGACCAGCGGGTTTCACCCGCGGTGCGAAAGCTCTTGAAGGAGCACAGCCTCGACGTTTCCGGCATTCGCGGCAGCGGCATGGGCGGGCGCGTGACGCGCGAGGACGTCTTGAACCACATCGAGGCGGGTAAGGTCGCGGCGTCGGCCGGGGCCGGCGCGCCCGCGCTTCAGCAGGCATCCGGTGCCGCGCCCGGTCGCACGCCCGTGGCGCCGGTGGCGGCCAAGCCCCTTCAGCCGATCCCCGCCCCCGCCTTCGCGCAGCCCGGCTCGCGCGAAGAGGTGGTCCAGCCGCTCAGCAACGTGCGCAAGAAGATCGCGGAGAACATGCTCCGCTCGAGGCACTCGGCGGCCCACTGCTCCACGTGGGATGAGGTCGACATGACCGCGCTTGTGGAGATGAGGGCGCGGCTCAAGGAACGAATCAAGACCACCTACGGCGTCAACCTCACGTACACGCCGTTCATCATGAAGGCCGTCGTGCGCGCGCTGCGGGAGTTCCCGATCCTGAACGCCTCGATGACCGAGACCGAGGTCCACTACAAGCAGTACTACAACATCGGCGTGGCCGTGCATCGCGAGCAGGGACTCATCGTGCCCGTGGTTCATGACGCCGATCGAAAGACCTTGCTCCAACTCGCGCAGGAGATCGAAGACCTCGGCAGCCGCGCCCGCGCGGACAAGCTCACGCTGAACGACATCCAGGGCGGGACGTTCACGATCACGAACGCCGGGATGTTCGGCGCGACGGCGTCGACCCCGATCATCAACTACCCTGAGGTCGGGGTCCTGGGCGTTCATCTGATCCAGGAGCGCGCCGTGGTCCGCGATCACCGTATCGTCATCCGCCTGATGATGACGCTCGTCCTGAGCTTCGATCACCGCCTGGTGGACGGGACCCCGGCGGTCCAGTTCCTCCACCGCGTCAAGGAGCTGCTCGAAGACCCCGAGAGCTGGCTGCTCGATTCCATCTGAGGGCCGAATGACCTCGCCCATCGCGGCGTACGACTTGGGACGAATCCCGTACAGGGCGTCGCTCGAGTTTCAGCACCGCGCCGTCATAGCCCGAGCCTCGGAAGCGTGCGGCGACGCGATCTACTTCGTCGAGCACGACCCGGTCCTCACGATCGGAC
>VBOR01000021.1 GCA_005893165.1 Candidatus Eiseniibacteriota bacterium
GGGATAATCCGGAACCGGATGGAGCAGCGTCCAGCTCGCGCCCCCGTCGGTGCTGATCTCGACCGAGAGTCCTTCCCCCGCCGAGGTGCCGTACCGCTGGTAGAAGTACAGGGTGTCCCCCGAGCCGGTCAGGCGCACGGGCTGACTGACCAGCCGTGCGTCCTCGGAGGCAGCGTAGCTGCCCACTCCCGTGCCGGCCGGTCCCAGCTTCCAGCTATAGGTCCCGGACGTCGTGTGATTGCTTGCATTGTCCCGGTGCCACTCGTTCACGTTCCCGCACGCGTTGGCGGTGCTGTACCAGCGCTGCGAGGTGCTCTCGAAGTTGTCGCAGAGACCCGTGCGCGCGCCGAGGAGGATCTGCAGCGTGTCCACCTCGACCCGTCCCGACGCCGTGAAGAGCGAATAGCGGCACCACGCTCCGATCGGGTCGGGAGAGAGATTCACGGTGAGATCGAGCGCGTTGCCCGAATCCGGCTGGGCCGGCGCGATCGGCCCGTAGTAGATCGAATCCCCACCCATGAGCGTCGTGAACGAGTCGAGCGTCTGGAGCTTGGCGTAGAGCGGCGGCGAGGGAGCGCCGTTGGTGTTGAGGAGCGGGATCCGGACCTTGACCTTCTCTCCGGGCTCCGCGTAGCCGTCTCCATCGTTCGGCGTTCCCGCAAGCGGAGCGTCCTCGACCTGGGGCGCGAGCCTCCGGACCGAGGCGGCGCGGATCCGCAAGTCCGCCGTGATCGTCCCGGCGTTTTCGGCGATGTTCTGGATCGCGACCTGCGTGAACGCGCCGCAGGAGCTGAGGCTCGGCGGACAGGAGGCCGAGCTGAAATTCCCCGCGAGCAGCGCGCCTGGCCACGGGTCGTACTTGTCGCCACGATTGCCGGAGACGATGACCGAGCCCGCGCAGGTCTTCTGCGAAGTGATCGTCCGCCGGTTCAAGTCCAGGTTCTGGACGCCCGCGGGCCCCGACACCGACTCCGCGCCTCCCGCTTCCTCGACGTCCACCAGCTTGTGCGCCGCGTTGTTGTTGTCGGACACGGAATCGTCGATGTGATAGATGAGAAGCCCGTGGGCGCGGACCCCCTCCTCCTCGACCGGCGTTCGAACCAGACCGGTGTCGAATCCGATGGGCTGGCGATTTTCGATCAGGAAATACTCGTTCCCGCTCGCGCCGTTCGTCCAGAGGCGGTAGACCGTCCCGCCCGATTCCACGGGGGCGATCGAAACCCCCGTCTGATCGGTGGTGACGTTCACCGGATCGATCCACCCGAGCTTCCACTTCGACCACGCCGACATGTGCGCGGGGCTCGTGCCCAGGGTTTCTCCCGGAGCGTGCGTGAAGTTGCCGGCCGCCATGAGGTCCCACTCGCCGACCCCCTCGCTCGCCGTCGGGATGTCGGAGACGTCGTAGAGGTCGGGCAGGCCCAGCACGTGGCCGAACTCGTGGCAGAAGGTGCCCACCGACATGATGAGGTTGGGAGAGGTGTGGGGCGCGAGCCCCGCCCATTTCTCGGGCTCGGTGGAGTAGGCGCTCACCACGATCGGGCCGCCCGCGCCGATGTCGTTGCTCGAATACCCCTGGCCCACGATCGTCCACTTGTGGGAATAGATGTCCGACTTGGAGGCGGTCTCCTCGGCGCCGGGCCCGGCGTGCACGATGAAGACCCCGTCCACGACTCCGTCGTCGTCGCCGGAATCGGGGATCAGGTCGGGCCCGTCGTTGTCGAAATTCCGGAAATCGTAGTCCGCGTCCGCCATCGTGACGGCGTCGAGGGCCATTTGCCGCGCGTTGTTCGGCGAGCCCCCCAGCCCGCTCGCGTTGGCCGTGTAGTAGCTGTAGGGATGAGGGGCCGTGTACCAGCGCGTCACCACCCCGTCGATGTCGAACAAGCCCCTTGATATCTCGCGGTAGTAGTCGCGAAGGCTCCCGAGACGCCGGGTGCCTACGCTGAAAAGGAGGGAGTCGTAGGCCTCGGGGGGATGCGCCAGGGTGTCCGCCATCCAGCCGGGATCATTCGGGATCGCGGGATCGGGCGGGAACTGGAGCAGGATGACGATCGCCTTGTAGTGGCGCGCGCTCGTGAGACGCACGCGCTCCGGCTGATCCAACCCCGCGGGCTTTTGCGCCAGGCGCTCCAGCAGGGCCCGAGCCTGTTGGGTGTTACGGAGCGGCGTCTCGGTGAAGAGGGGCGCGACGGCATACGCCTTGGGCGCAAGGCACAAAGAGATGCACGCCACGACGATGCCGCTGCACAGCCGCACGAACGAGACTCCTTCCGGCTCTGAATTCGCGCGGCCGGGTGGTCAGGTTTTGACGGGGGAGGAACCGATGCGGTCGAAGCCGGCGCGCTCCTGCTTTCCCCATCCGCCACGCCCCAGAATGATATCCAGCATCGCGCCCAGGCGGAAGAAGAGAGTCAGGATGCGGTAGGAGAAGTTCTCCAGCACGCCCACGCCGATCATGAGGGCGAAATCCCCCCAGCTCCGGTACAGGCCGAAGGAAAGCTCCTCCAGGAACACCGCCGAGATCGAGAGGAAGGCGCCCGAGGTGACGGCGAGGAAGAGGAACGCCCAGAAGTAGACCGGGGAGAGGAAGCCCATGAAGTAAGCGATCGGAATGATGATGTAGCCCAAGAGCTCCACGAGCGGTCCCAGCACCTCGAAGAGGAAATAGTACGGAACTCCGATCCAGCGGAGGGAGCCCGAGCCCGATTTCCACCCCAGCGAGCGGTGCAGCCAGAGCGAGTGGATGAGCCCGCGGTGCCAGCGGCCTCTCTGGCGCGCCAGGGCCCCGACTTTCTGGGGCACCTCCGTCCAGCAGATGGGATCGGGGAGGAACTGGACCAGATAGGGGCGTCTCTGCTCGCGCATGTGGCGGTGCAAGCGCATCACCAGCTCCATGTCCTCGGTCACGACGTCGGAGCGATACCCGCCCACCTCGATCAGGACATCCTTCCGGAACAGGCTGAAGACGCCCGAGAGGATGAGCAGGTTGTTCATGGCGCTCAGGCCCAGCCGGCTCGCGACGAAGGCGCGAAGGTACTCGATCACCTGGAAGGCCGCGAGGATGTTCTGCGGCAGCCTGGGCTCGACCACGCGGCCGCGCTCCACGCGGCAGCCGTTCGCGACCCGCACCTGGCCGCCGACCGCGATCACCCGGTCCGGATCCTCCAGGAAGGGGCGCACAACGCGGAGAAGCGCGTTTTCCTGGAAGAGGGAATCGGCGTCGATCGTGCAGACGAGGGGGTAGTGGGAGAGGTTGATCCCCGCGTTCAGGGCCGCGCTCTTTCCCGCGTGCACCTTATCCACGACCACGAGGTTCGGATGGGTCGGAGAACGGTAGATTCCCCGGATCGCCCCTTCGATGGGGAGGCTTCTCCGGTACACGGTGTCCCGCAGCGTGAGCTTGAACTCCCGTCGGAGCTTCGCGAGGGTCTCGTCGGTGGAGCCGTCGTTCACCACGATGACCTCGTGCTGCGGATAGTCGAGCGAGAGCACCGAGTGGACGGCATCGACCACGTTGGGCTCCTCGTTGTACGCCGGCACGAGGACGCTGATCGGAAACGTGAAATGGGATTTCGCCAGCGCCTCGTAATCGGCGTAGAAGTTCTGCGCGAGGCGACGGCGCATGTCGAAGAAGGAGAGGATCAGGAGGCCGAACAGCACCATCTGGAGCGCGCTGAAATAGAGGAGCACGATCAGGCTGACCACGTTGATCGTGGGCAGGAGCCAGGCGGGAGGGGTGCCGTGCATCAGGGCTCCACTCCCTTGCTGACCGCCGAATCGGGTAAGGGCATCCCGAGCGTCATGAGCGCTTCCACGGCGCAGTCGCGCGCGAACCGGTCGTCCCCGTGGAGCGTGCGCAGGAGCGCCGACTTCGAGGGCTCGCCGATGCGCACGAGGGCATCCAGGGCGTTCTTTCTCACCCACCACGACCGGTCGCGGAGTGCCAATCCAAGCTTGGGCACCGCGTTCGGGTCCGCGATGCGGCCCAGCGCCTCCGCCGCGTGCGCCCGCACGTACCAGACCGTGTCCTCGAGAAGCGGCTCCACCAGCGCGGCGCTTGCCCGGTCCGCGATCATGCCCAGCGCCCAGACCGAGGCGGAGCGCACGTCCGGCTCCTTGTCCGCGAGCGCGTCCCCCAGGGAGCGCGTGGCGCGGGGATCCTTGATCTCGCCGAGGATTCGCGCCGACCAGAACCGCGCCTTGGGAGTTCCTTCGCGGAGCGCGCGGATCAGAAGGGGAGCCGTGCGCGGTCCCATCTCGATGCAGATCGCCGCGATCCGCGCCGAGACGGAGGGATCGTGCCTTCCCAGGCACTCGACCAGGGCCTCCTCCGCCGCCTGAAGCTTCATCCTTCCCAGCGATTGCGCCGCGACGTTCCGCACGTCGGGATCCTTGTCCTCGAGCGCGCTCAGGAGCGCGGGCACCGAGCTCGGCACCTTGAGCTCGCCCAGGATCCGGAGCGCTTTGGCCCGCGTCCATTTCCAGGGACTGCGGGTGTGCCGGAGGCAGCGCGCGATCACGCCCTCTTCCTCGAGGGCGTGGATGACGTCCAGCCGCACCGCCAGCTCGAGCTGGCTCACCTCCAGCGACGCCAGCTCCGACCAGCGGCCCGAGAGCGCCTGCACGATCCGCCGCATCCCTTCCTCGCGGTCCTCGGGCACCCCCGTCTTCAACATCAAAAAGCTCTTCCTGAGACGGTCGAGAAACGCCCGCTTGGAGGATTCCTCGCGCGTCGAGTACAGCTTGTTCCCGATCGCCGCCATGGTGGTGAGCGCCACGATGCAGAGCAGCACCCCGAGCGTGACCAGAAGCACCTGGTAATCGATCACGAAAGCCTCCTCACCACCGCACCGAGCCGGAGAGCGTCAGGCCCCAGGTGCGGTAGGAATGGTTGTCCACGGAGTAGTAGCCCTCCACGCCGAGAGGGATCATCCACTTCAGGAGTGTTCCCCCCACGTTCGCGGACCAGACATTCGCGGCGATGTCGCTGAAGTTGGCCGACTGCATGAACGAGAACTCGTAGCGCGCCCCGTAGTCGAGCGAGGCCCGCTCCGAATAGCCGGTCATCGTGATCCCGGCCGCGTGACGGACGCTCTCGAGCGGCGTGAAGTAGCTTGCCGAGGGCTTGGACCAGTCCGCCCAGGTGAGCCCGTAGTCCAGCGTGAGGCGCGGGACGCGCCCCAGCAGCCGGTACGCCGCCACGCCCGCCACCGACGTGCGCTCGTTGTCGTCGGTGTAGAAGGTCTTCGCGAAGGAGCCGCTCGCGTTCACGCGGCCGCTCGCGTCCCAGCGCAATCCCAGGTCGGCCGTGGTCCCGCCTCCGGGGACGAGCACCGGGAGCCCGCTCAAGGCGTCGGTCGTCTTGATGGCGATGAAGTCGCGCCGCACGCCAGCGCTCGGCGTGAACCGTCCCAGGTAGCCCCAGAGGCGCGAGTGGTAGCCGAAGAAATCGTCGTCCCGGCCGAGCGGGAAGAGCACGGCGGGGTTGCGCGCCTCGAATCGCCGGTACGCGAGCCCGCCCTGGAACTGCACCGGATAGCGGCGGCGAAAGGTCAGGTCTCCGCTCACGCCGGTGCTGTTGAGATCGTAGTTGAGGTTGAGGGACGAGGGCGGACCGTCCGTCTTCTCCCAGTGGTGGAGTCTCGAGGCGCGCATGTCGACGCCCACCGAGCGCGCCAGCGTCGCGCGGCCGTCCAGGAATTCCCCCGCCGTCTCGAGCTGAAACGCGGTGGAGTCCGAGGTGATCTGCCGTTCGCGGCTTCGCGTCCATCCGGTCCCCGACTGCGGCCGGAGCGCCAGACGCACCGCCCCGCGCTCCTCGGCCAGCCCCTGCGAATCGGCTCCGTGCGCCGCGGCGCGCTCCGCGAAGGCATCCGAGGCCGTCGGCGCGTCACGCCACCGCGCGACCGTGGCGAGCCCGAGCCAGGCGTCTCCGTTTCCCCGGTCCGCGTCCAGCACGCGGAGGAATTCCCGTGAGGCACCCGCCAGATCGCCGTCCCAGGAAAGGGCGCGCGCGTACCCGATGCGGGTCTCGAGATCGGTCGAGTCCTGCTGGATGGCGCGGCGGAACTCGGGAATGGCGGCCTCGCTCCGTCCCGACCACGCGAGCGCGCGCGCATAGCCCGCGCGCTCGAAGGCGTCGTCGGGGTACCGGGCGAGGAGCTTCCGGTAGGTCTGGATCGACTCGTCGAAATGCCGCGACCAGGCGAGAACGCGCGCGAGAAGCGACAGCATGTCCTTGTTCTCGGGATCGTCCCGCAGGGCCGGGCGGAGAATCGCGGCCGCGGCGTCGAAGTCCTTCCGATCGCTCGCCGCGCGGGCCGTGCGAAGCGCCTCCTCGGAGCCGGGGCTCATTTCCTGCGCGGAGGCCGGCGGCGTGAAGCCGGCCGTGGAGGAGCCGGCGCACGCGAAGAGCGCGGTCGCGAGCGCGCCCACGAGAAACCGCGAGACGCGGCCGCCCGCGCACGCCGGGACAGCGCGCGCTCTACCGGCTCTTGGCGTCGAGATCCGTCGAGCTTCGTTGATCACGGGCATCCATTCCCTCGAACGCGTCCCTGACGAACATCGCGGACCTCTTGACCCGCTCCGAAACGATCGGCAGTTCCCATTCCTTCCACACATACGACCCCGCCGCTGGACTCGTGACCTGAACCTCTTGGGAGACTGCAGCTTGCGTCGTTCCCGGGGCGCCCATGAACTGCACGGCGGCCGCGGGGATCGTGCCCTCGAACTGCGCGTCCTCGGGGCCGAGCGAATCGACGCGGAATGCGGGGATCTTCGTGGCCCAGGCGAGGAGCCCGATCCCGGCGGTCCGCGTGACCTCGATCTCCCTCGTCCCGTCCTTGTCATCCAGTACGGAACGGCTCGAGGGGTCCCCAACATTCAAAAGCCCCCACGGAATCGCGACCTCGATCGTGCGGCGGAGGTCGTTCACGAACCACTCGCAGTGCGGATCGTAGGCATAGCTCGCTTCCGCGCCCGGAAGGGCGGAGCTCCGCGCCGGCTCGCGACCGTACTGGAGGCGGCCCCAGTCGAGATGCTGCGCCGGGAACACCTCGCCGCTCCGGGACACGCGCTCGCGGTTCGTCTCGATGAGGAGCGGAATGTAGTGCCCCTCGTCGTTCGCCACGGGGCGGAACGGAGCCGTGCGGGGCTCCATGCGCCCGCCCACCATCTCGCGCGACCAGAGGGAGTAGTTCATCGCGTGGTCCACGAAAAGCTCGGCGCGCGTGGGGCGCTTGCCCTTGCCCTGCTCGTCTCCCGGATTCCCGGGATCGAGGAGGAGCATGTATTCCGCTCCCCGCGACCAGGTGGAGCCGGTTCTGATCGGACGTGACGTACAGGGAACGCAGGAGCGCGCCGTCCGGGGCGGATGCGTAGGGGGCGACGCCGGACCAGTCCTGCGTGCTCCCGTCCACGCGAACCGTGGAGGGCGGATCGAACCCCAGGAGCCCGTAGTTCTCCTCGGGATCGAGGAGATTGTGCCAGAGAGGATCCCGCTCGCGAGGCTCCTCTCCCCGGGCGACGAGCCAGTTCACCTTGAACCACTCGTCGAAGAGCGAGAAGAGAAGCCCGCCGGCGCAGCCCGTGGCTTGAAGGTCCTCGAGAAGGCGCACGTCCGCCTTCCCCTGCTCCTCCTCCGACATCCCGCCGTGGTTCAACCCCTGGGGCTGGAGGTGGGCGACACCGCGGCTGGTCGGAACGCCGAATTCTCCGATCAGGAGCGGCAGACCTTTCGTGTGCGCCTTGAGATCCGCGAGGTAGCCTGCGTAATTGCACGCGCCGTGCTTGTCCCGGTAGTGCGCGTAGCCGGGATCCAGATTCATGAAATCCGGATAGTAGGGATACACGTGGTAGTTGGAGAAATACCCGAGCGTCTTCGACAGGGGCCAGGGCCCCTTCAGGAGACGGACCTGGGAAGGATTCACCGAGTAGGCATCCTCGTCGTGCTCCGCGGGCTTCCCGCCGCGCTCCGCCTCGGTGGGATGGCGCATGGGATCGAGCGTGGGCCAGTTCACGAAAGAAACGGCGTGCGCCATCCCGTACCGCTTCGCCTCGTACGAGGCGGCGAAATCCAGCTCGCGCCCCAGCCAGCACTCCATCGCGGTCCCCCCATCCACCGCGAAGTAGGAGCCCTGGAACTTGGTCATCGCCGGGTGCGCTTCCTGGGTGACGCGAACCGCGTAGGGCTCCCACTCGCGTCCCAGGAGCCAGCCGGCGAGATACGGAGACACGTCGGCCGTGTAGCGTCCCGCCGCGTGGCCGGGCCGGGGTGCCAGGACCGCCTTGCCGTGGATCGCATCCACCGCCGAGCGGATCTCGGCCTCGAACTCCTTCCCGAACCCGGGATCCCAGAAATCATTCTTCGCCGGAAGCTCCGTCCAGACCTCCTGGAAGAGCCAGATCGGGTCCGAAGGATGGGCGTCGTTATCGTCCTTGAGCGCCTGATAGAACTCGGGCGGATGGAGCGCGTACACGCGGATCGCGTTGGCGCGGATGGTGCGCGCGAAGGCGAGCCAGCGGCGGTAGTCCGAGCGGGTGATGGCGAACTCACCGGGGAAATGGCCGGGGGGAGCCGCGCCCAAGTTGATGCCGCGGATGAACATGGGACGCGCGGCGCCGTTCACGACGACCTCGAACCGGTCCCCGCGGGCGCGCACGTACCGGGCAGGATCTTTCGCCCCGGCCAGGGCAGGGACGAGGAGCATGGAAAGCAGAATCGGGACTACGTGGCGAGCAGCCGTGATTGGATCACCCTCCCGTCGTCACAAAGCCCCCCCGGGGCGGGATAGTCGCCTAGATCCGGAGGAAACGCCACCTGTGAATTGCCGGCTCCCCGGACGGGGAGTTCTGTGAGGGAGATCGGCTTCCCGCGGGGGAAGCTTTAGGGGCAGATGGCCTGAAGGGTGCCTTCGACGTCCTCGAAGGAGTCGAGGATCACGTCGGGCTCCGCCGCCTGGAGCTCCTCGCGCGCCACGAGCCCCGTCGCGACGATCACGGCGCGGGCGCCGATCGCCCGGGCGCAGGCCACGTCGCGGGGCGTGTCGCCGATCACGGTGACCTCGTCCCCCTTGACCGGCCGTCCCAGGATCTCCCGCGCCTTCTCGACCGCGATCTTGGCCAGCTCGCCCCGGTCCTCGTGCTCGTTCCCGAACGCGCCGAACTGGAAATAGTCCCCGAGCTTGAACCGCCCCAGCTTGAGCCAGGCGCCTCGCTCCACGTTCCCGGTCAGGAGCCCCACCAGCACGTCCTCCCGGCCGCGGAGCCGCGCGAGGAGCTCCTTCACGCCGGGGAAGATCTTGGCCCCGTCGTGATTCCGCATCTCCAGAGTCAGGTGCTCCACGTAGCGGTCGAGGCAAGCGTCCCGGCGCTCGCGGATCACGTCCTCGGGAACTCCAGCCATGCGCATGATCTCGGCCACGCATTGGGGGTCGGTCATGCCGGCGAAGCGGAAGCCGCTGATCGGTCCGGTGGTGTCGTAGGTCTCGCGGAGGGCGCGGGCGAAGGCCAGCTTGGGGGCGATACCCTCGCGGAGAAGCGTTCCATCGATGTCGAACAGGGCGAGACGCATCGGGTCCTGATCCGGGTGGCTCGATTCAGTTGGAGGCAATCTCGATCTGATAGCCTCGCGGGCCTCGCTTCATGATAATCGGGGAATCGAGCACCTCATAGCCGCGCTTTCCGACCTCGGCCGTGAATCGAAGGCACGGGATCATGATCTTGCCGGAGCCCGCGGGATAGAAATCCTGCATCGAGTAGGCCGCGGTCCGTCTCTGCTGATTCACCCAGTCCTTGAGAAATTCGTCCGCGCGCTCGTAGGCCTCGCGCGAATGCAGCCGCTCCGCGCTCTTCCGCACGTCTTCGGAGTCCCATCGCATCGTGCTCGCGGTCTTGAGCGCCCCGCAGACGTAGGTCTCGCGGCTCCCCACGAAGGTGAGGACTTCGTCGCGGGTCTCGGCCACGCGCCCCTGCGCATCGGCGAAGAGGAGATACACGGTGGCCCGGAACCCGCCGATGCCCAGCGGCTCGATGCCCCCTTCGGGGAGCTGAAACGCCACGAGCCTCTGTCCCGGGCTTCCGATCAGAGTCGCCGTATCCACCTTCACCGCCTTCGGGAGCCAGCGGCGCGCCGCGGGCTCGCGGGACCGATCGATGCTCGCGCTCTGCCGCGCCGCGAGGAACCGCTCGGCGGCGCGCGCGTAGGATGGATCGGGCCGCGGGGCGGGAGCCTTGGGCTTTCCGAGACGGATCTCGGTCGGAGGCTCGTCCCCGGGAGCGCCGGCGGGAGCGAAGCCCGCCGCGAGCAGGACCAGAGCCGGAATCAATCTCTTCATGGCGTTCATGGTCAGCACCTCCCTTGGCGCCCGGTCAGGCGCGGGCTCCCATCGGGGCACGCGCGCCCGCCTGGGAGGAGCCTGGAGCCGCGGCCGGGCCGCCGACCGAGCCTTCGAACAGCTTGGGATTCGTCGTGCGCTTCAGGGCCTCCTCGCGCGTGATCTTTCCCGACGTGACGAGGTCCTTGAGGGCCTGGTCGAGGGTCTGCATCCCGTGCTGCGTTCCGACCTGCATGATGCTCAGGATCTGCGCCGTCTTGTCCTCCCGGATGAGGTTCCGGAGCGCGGGAATGCCGACCAGGATCTCGTAGGCCGCGACCCGGGACTTGCCGTCCGCGGTCGGGATGAGCGACTGCGCGATGACTCCCTCGAGCGACTCGCTCAGCATCGTGCGGACCTGGGACTGACGGTCCCCGGGGAAGACGTCGATGAGCCGGTCGATCGTCTTCGAGGCGGAGTTGGTGTGGAGCGTTCCGAATACCAGGTGGCCCGTCTCGGCCGCCGTGATGGCGAGCGACGTGGTCTCGAGGTCTCGAAGCTCGCCGACCAGGAGGCAATCGGGATCCTCCCGGAGCGCGCTCCGGAGCGCGGTGGCGAAATCCTTCGTGTGGGAGCCGACTTCGCGCTGGTTGATGAGGCACTTCTTGCTCTCGTGCACGACCTCGATCGGGTCTTCGATCGTGATGATGTGCCCCTGCCGGTTCTGGTTCAGGAAGTCCATCATGGCCGCGAGCGTCGTAGTCTTGCCGCTTCCCGTGGGCCCGGTCACGAGCACCAGCCCCCGCTCCTTCATGGCCAGCTCGCGCAATATGGATGGACAGCCCAGGTCCTCCAGCGTCCTGATCTTGGAGGAGATGACGCGAAAGACCCCGCCCGGGCCCCGGCGCTGCATGAAGACGTTGGCGCGGAAGCGAGCCACCTCCGGCACCTCGAACCCGAAATCGACCTCGTGATGGGTCTCGAAGAAGGCGCGCTGCTCGGGGGTCATGATCTCGTAGAGGGCCGCCCTCGCTTCCTCGGCGCTCAGGGCAGGCAGGTTGGCGCGCACCATCTCGCCGCGCTGGCGGATGATGGGGGGCATGCCCGCCGAGATGTGCAGGTCCGACGCGCCCGCATCGCGCGTCGAGGCGAGAAGGGACGCGATGGACTGGGGCATCAGGTTTGTCTCTCGTTCTGGATCTTGTCCCGATCCTCGTCCGTGAGGATGATCGCGCTCAGCCCTCCGGCGCGCTCTTCCGCGCTGCTCCAGACGCGAGAGCCCTCCCGGCGGGCGGTGGGAAGACCGAGCAGCGCGAACGGCCGGTCGGCGAAGACGGCCCGTCCGTGACGCGTGCCCGCGAGATAGCGCAGGAGCGCCTTCCCGTCCAGCCAGTCGGTGCGCACGAAGAGGAGGCGCCCCACGGAAGCGCCGCAGAGGGCGTCCGCGATGGAGTCCCCGAGGAGGAAATCATCGAGAATGGCGACGTCCGCGCCCTGTCCCACCACGAGATCGGCCCAGTGGGCCTGCGCGTCCTCGCGCTTCCCGAACGTGAGGCGCGTGACCTGCTCCGGATACGGGGTCACGTGGCTCGGCTCGATGGCGAGCATGCGCCGGGGCGCGTGGGCTGCGAGGGCGGCAAGGGACGCGAGGACGAGCGACCCGCCGGAGCGCGGGGGCCCATGCACGATCACGATCCCCTCCGGACCCTCGACCATATCGCGGATCTCCGCCTCGGCGATCGGCGAGACACCGAGCGCGTTCAGCTCCGGGACCTGCGTGGGACGAGGCGAGAGGCGGATCACGGTCGCGATGCCGGAGGCGGCGCGGCAGTGGGAGACGCTCAGCACCATGCGGTCCGGCCCGACGTCCATCGCGATCGAGCCCTGGGACATGAGGTCGCTCGT
The DNA here is from genome assembly GCA_005893165.1 of Candidatus Eiseniibacteriota bacterium. GTDB lineage: Bacteria > Eisenbacteria > RBG-16-71-46 > SZUA-252 > SZUA-252 > WS-7. The sequence continues at coordinate 12,219 of VBOR01000021.1, forward strand.
TCCCTCCAGGTCGAAGATCCCGAGCACCCCGAGGCGGGCACGCAGGAAGATTCCGGCCTCCGGCCGCTCCGCCGCTTGCGACTCGAGACCCGCGTCGGTGCGGTAGTGGATCGAAAGCGCGCCGTCCGTGGGAGTAAAATGAATTTCCGATGCGCCCTTCTTCCGCGCGGTGTGGAGGTGGAACATGAGGAAATTGGTCCCCGCCCGGTCCCAGACCACGTCGCGGGGCGGAGGCTCCGCGGTGCCGTCCGCTTTGCCGGAGCCGGAGGGCGCCGTTTCCGGATGCGGAGCCTGCTTGCTCGGTCCGTACACCGCGTCGATCGCTCGCCGCAGCGATCCGGGCGATCCGATGACGAGCGAGAGCGACCCGCCCACGGTCTGGCGAAGCTCCTGGACCGCGTCCTGATCCGTCGGGTCCGCCATCGCGACCGTCAGCTCGCTGCGCGAGCCGAAGAGTGGCACCGCCTGGACCCGGCGCAGCACCTGCTCGGGAAAGCGGCGCACGTGCTCCGAATCGATCGCCTCGGGCCGCACGTCTACGTAGGGAATGCCGAGCTGCTTCGAGAGCGCCCACCCGATGTTCTCTTCGGACGTGAATCCCAGCTCCACGAGCGTTTCACCGATCAGGTTCCCGGTCTCGCGCTGCCGCGCGAGCGCCTGCTCGACCTGGGCTTCGTTGACGATTCCGCCCTCGACGAGAATCGAGGTGAGCGTCCTCGTCGGGCTCTTGGGCCTGGTCACGTCGTACCTCATGATGGGGTGGCTCGAATGTTTTCGGCGGTGAGACGAGTCGCAAGGCATGTGCCACCGGGTTCGGGCGGCGTCGCGCGCGGCTCAACCGACACGATGACGCGGAGTTCGGGGAGCGGAGCGAGGGCCAGGCACCGTGACGCAACTAGCAAATAGGTAGCCGCCGGCATGGTGAAGCGGGTAGATTCTCGGCGGTTGAGAACCAAGACCCAACGTCCGAACAAAAGGAGGGCCATGGCAAAGCGCCAGCTCGAGCTCATACCGCGAAACGAGAAGAAGGAGCGGCCCGCGAAGAAGGCCGCCTCCAAACCCGCCATCGTCAGGGCCACTCCCAAGACCGCCGCCAAGAGGGCCGCTCCCAAGCCCCGCGAAGGCCCTCCTCACCACCGTGAAGGAGGCCGTCGACAACGCGCTGGACGCGTGCGAGGAGGCGGGCATCCTTCCGGACCTCGTGATCGTGATCTCGGAGATCAGCGAGACGCGCTACAAGGTGGTGGTTCAGGACAACGGCCCGGGGATCGTGAAGGCGCAGATCCCGAGAATCTTCGGGCAGCTGCTCTACGGCTCGAAGTTCCACACGCTGCGCCAGGCGCGCGGCCAGCAGGGAATCGGCATCTCGGCGGCGGGCATGTACGGCCAGCTCACGACCGGGAAGCCGATCCGGATCGCCTCGCACACGGGCTCGAAGAAGCCCGGCCACGAGTACGAGATCCAGATCGACACCAAGCGGAACCAGCCGGTCATCGTGTCCGAACGGGAGCTCGACGGCAATCAGCCCGAGCCGGACAAGGAGAAGCGGGCGGTCCAAAGGGCGTTCGATCATGGAACGCGCGTGGAGCTGGAGATCGAGGCGACCTACAAGAAGGGGCGCCATTCCGTGGACGGCTACATCGAGCAGACCGCGATGGCGAATCCCCACGCGAGCGTGACCTATGTGGCGCCGGACGGAGAGCGGCACGAATACGCCCGCGTCGCGCAGGAGCTTCCCAAGGCTCCGCTCGAGATCAAGCCGCATCCGCACGGGGTCGAGCTGGGAATATTGTTGAAGATGCTCCACGAGACCAAGGCGCGGAACATCGTGTCCTTCCTGCACGGGGAATTCTCGCGCGTGAGCGCGCCGGTGGCCGAGGAGATCGCCAAAGCCGCGGGACTGGCCGTCTCCATGTCCCCTCAGAAGGCGGCTCGCGAACAGGCGGAATCGCTCTACAAGGCGATCCAGGCCGCGAAGCTCATGGCGCCGCAATCCAACGTGCTCTCGCCCATCGGAGAGGAGCTTCTGCTCGAGGGGCTGAAGAAGCAGATCACGGCGGATTTCTACGCGGCGACCTCGAGAAGCCCCGCGGTCTATCGCGGGAACCCCTTCCTGGTCGAAGCCGCGCTGGCGTACGGCGGAGGCAGTCTCCCGGGGGATGAGCTGATCACGATGATCCGCTTCGCAAACCGGGTTCCGCTTCTCTACCAGCAGTCCGCGTGCGCGATCACGAAATCGGTGATCCAGACCACGTGGAAGACCTACGGGATCCAGCAGTCGCGCGGGGCCCTGCCCGCGGCGCCCATGGTGGTGATGGTCCACATCGCCTCGGTCTGGGTGCCGTTCACCTCGGAGAGCAAGGAGGCGGTGGCCTCCTATCCCGAGATCATGAAGGAGATCAAGCTGGCGATTCAGGACGTGGGTCGAAAGCTGGGGCTCTACATCCGGCGCGGGCTGCGCGAGGCGGACGCGGAAAAGAAGCGCTCCTATATCGAAAAATACATCCCGCATATCGG
>VBOR01000001.1 GCA_005893165.1 Candidatus Eiseniibacteriota bacterium
GAGGTTGGTGTAAAGGATCAAGGTTCTCCCCAAGAACCCCGGAGCGTCATCCTCCCGCAGCGTGGCACGGCGATCGCCGAAGACAATGGATGGAACCTCGTACTCGGTGGAGACGATGACGTCCACGTCCGGACAGACTTCAACAGCGCGCCGGATGGTCACCGGGCTGAGGCTGCCCAGAATCACGACCAGGTCCGCGTTCTTGCGAAGGAGAGGAACCTCGCGTTGAAGTGTGATGAGGGGATCATCCACGGTCATCGAGGACAGGGCGTTCGCCTCGCGAAGGCTGGCTCGAGGGCCCGCCGGGGGCTCGAAGATGCCGAGAACGCCGATCCGGAGGCCAGCACGATGGATGATCCGAGAACTCGCGACGCCGAGACCCGCCTCAAGCGTGAGATTGCTTCCCACATAGGGCACGCGAATGGCCCGCATCGTCCCACGAAAGTGCTCGATTCCCTGAACCAGCTCCGTCATGCCCACCGCTGCCGCGTCGTAATGCATTCCCTCCATCTCTTTGAGATAGAACGATTCCTCCTTGCGGGTGAGGAAGTCGGGCGCGTCACGCGTGCCTACATTCACGAACGCGTTTCCCGCGTCAAAGAGCAGGGCGCCGAGGTCCTGGGATCGGATGCGGCGCAACGCTGTCACCCTGCGGGCGATGCCGCCGGATTGGTTCAACTTGCAGCCGCAATTTTCCAGATACCCATGGGTCTTGCCGGTGAAGACCAACGTGACCTTGCGATTCGGAGCGCCACGAGGCGGGGAGGGTTTGAGGAGCGTCGGCGCGAGGGGCAGGATATCGTTGATGGATGCAACCAGCGTCCCCTGCACGTAATCCGCGCGGAATTTCCTCCAATCGATCCCATCATTCTTGGGCAACGTTTGCCAAAGCGAGCGCGCCTCTCGTCCGCGGAACATTTCCGAGAGGACGGAATCCAGCGAGGTGCTTCTCGGCGGGCGACGGAGCGCTCGGTCGACTTGGATCAGCACGACCGGCGCAAGGATCCTGCTGGGGATCTGGCGACTCGCCGAGGACTGATACATTCGTTCCAGATTGCGCTCGATCCCGCCCGCGTGGAGGGTCTGCGCGTAGCTGGATGCGAATTCACGCTCGAGCTCGTTCTCGGATACGAGCCCCACCACGGCCGCAGCCTTCCAGGAATACCAGCTCGTAATTCCATCCACGAGCCAGTACTCGTCGCGATCGCGAATCTCCGACTGATACGGAGCGAATCGGAGGCGTGCGCCGATCCACTGCTCCGAGTACCTTCGCACTCGCTCTGCCGTCAAAGGATGGAGCGTACCGCCTTGCCCTGTACCCCAGCCCTCTCCCACGATCTCGTCGCCGCCCGGTGTCGCCGGGAGGACGACGGTGAGATATTCCCGTCCTCGAGTCCCGCCAGCGCTCGCGGAAGTGGCCGAGCCCGATGGCCGCGGAGATGAGATGATCGGACTGAAACCTGCCGCTGATTCCGGGAAGCCAGATGTCCCCCGCTTGCGTCCAGGGGGTCTCCGCGGACCATCCGTGTGGAAGTTGGAAACGAACCTCGAGACGCTGGATCGTTTCGTGCGATCGGGGAAGCAGGAAGAGCTGCCGGCCGGTCGCGAACACAAGTTCTCCCCCTTGAAACCCCAGGCACCGTCCTGTGTAACCGATGTGGCTGTCGCCCTCACGCACCCCGGGGCGGACCCGGTAGTGCACGGTCACCTTGGACGGCAATGGCCCGAGCAGGCGAAAGCGTGGACGAATGACGGGGCGCCCTTCGGTGGAAATCGTGTCGGCGCCGGCAATCACCCGCCCACCATGGGCTCCGAGAAGGTGGAACTCGGAGAGGCGAATGGTTCCGGCGGGCGCGTACGCTACTAGTGAGAGAGAATCCCGCGGCACCCCGGACAAGGAGAGCCTTACGGAGACCCCGGTGGTGTCGTTCGGATCTACCGTGACCTCATATGCCGCAGTGATCCCCCGGTCGCATCCCATCAAGGCCAACGAGAAAATCGCCAAGCTTGAAAGAGTGGCGAACACGCCGAGGACGAGGGGTGCGGAGAGACGTCTCACGGTCTTCGGAGTCATTCCGGTGAGCGTATACGAGCGGCGTCTATGCGGCGTCTGACGCAGCGTCTCTGCAGCGTCTGTTTCGGGGGCGCGGAGCGGAAACTAGGTGGTGACTACCCCTTCTTCAATATCGAGATCTGCCCCGCGTGATAGAGATCGTGCTGGACGGCTCCGTGGAGGAGCACGTAGCGCGTGGAATGCTTGCCGGTGGGAGACGAGTCCAGCTGCTCGTCCTCGACCTGGGCCGCGACCTTCTGAAGGCGGGCGTGACCCGCCTTCAGACTCTCGAGCGCCTTCGCCCAGCCTTCCTTGCTCTTGTCCCGGATCGGCGGCCAGTCCAGCTCGGATGTGATGTCCGGGTTCTCGCCGAGAAGGCGCCGGCGCACCACATCCTCCCAGGTCGTCATGTGGAGCACGAGCTCCCAGATGCCGTGGGCGCCGGGAATGGGCTTCCCGAGCGCCTGCTTCCACGTCACTCCCTCGAGCGCCTCGAGCACCGAGGGGCCGTGCCAGGCCTCCCCTTCGAAGGAGCGCTTCAGCTGATCGACGATCCGATCCCGCTCCACCGTCATACCCACAGTGCGCTCGGCCATCACGGCAGCGTCGGCGAGGCGCTCACCCACGTGTAGGATTTGCCCACGATATCGATGGCGTCGGCGTCCTTCAGGTAATACAGGGGGAACGTGAAGAGCGCGATGCGGCCGATCGCGGCCGTGGGCACGTAATGCCCCCCGCTGGTCGCGAGGTCGTGGGACTGCACGAAGGTCCCCACGGCGAGTCCCTCCCGTGGCGAGGGGGGGCCGTTCTGGGCCGCCCCGGTCAATGCCCCGTGGTAGGTATAGATCACCTGCGCGATCGGCGCGTTGTGGTTCTCGTATCCGAAGAACTGGATCGCCTGACATCCGAAATTGTGGGCCATGTACCAGCCCTCGATGCCCGCCAGTCCCGGGAAGAGCTGCTGGTCCGGAGTGGATGGCAAGGGTCCGTAGGGCTGCGTGTTCCACTTGTAGGTAGGGCCGGTCCCGTTGCCGGGATACTGCTGTCCGATCGCGGCGTTCCCGGTATCGACGCGCGCCGTGTCGAATCCGAAAGCAACCGCCGCCGGAGTCGGGATCCCTCTCGTGAAATCGAACGCGCCGTTGTCCCGGCGGCCCGCGTCGCTGGGATACGAGTTGTCGATTCCCATGAACATCCGCGGGAAGATCGTCTCGTTGAATGCACGCGTTCCGGGAGGATACGCGGCACACATCCCGACCAGCGCAGCCAGCCCCGAGGTACGGTAGGTGAGGTTGATCGTTCCGCTCGTCGATTGGGCCATGCTCCACGCCGTCAGGATCATCGTGCCGCCCGCGCGCAGATAGCCCTGGAGCTCGCTGTAATCACCGCCCGCGACGCTTCGGAAGAGCCCGGTTTCCACGCTCCCCGAAGCCTGATCCGCGACCCAAATCACGGTCGTGTATTTCGCAAGCTCGGTCACATCGGGCTGGGTACGCCGGTCCCCGGTGCCAAACGCCTTGGCGGTGGTGTCCCACTCGCTGTAGGGGATATGGAGATTGAACAACGGGCCCTCACCGTTCGCATTCGCGAGAGTCCACCAGTCGGTCTCGACCTGGTCGTTCGGCGCGCTGCCGTTGCCCAGGTTGAAATCGCTGTCATCGACGAACAGGATCCTGGGGGCGTACCCCGGTGTCTTGAAGTCGGGATGAACGATCAGGAGGGGAATGCGCTGGTTGGTCGCCAGCCCCCCGTCATCCACCGCTCGCACGTAGAGGAAATGCGGCCCCGGATCGAGTTGGCTGGGCTGGAACGTCGCCCCGGTGAGCCGGAAGTCCAGGCCCTGGAATTTCGTCGTGTCGTCCAGCGCGAAGGTGTACCCCACGATCTCTCCGCCGTAGGCCTCCGCGCTCGCCGACCAGGAGAAGCTCACCGTTTCTCCCTGGAAGATCTGGAGCTGCTTTCTCGCGTAGTCTTCAGGCCCGATCGCGGGAGAAAGGCACCGGTTCAGGATGCTGCTGCATGTGGTGAGGATGGGACCCGAATTCCGGTTGGTCACGGTGAAGTGGCGGATGTTCCGTATGAAGATCAAGTCCTTCTCCGTCGCCCCCGCGATATCCACGGCCCTCATGGCGTATACGTACTCCCCGGGAGTCACATTGCGGAACCGGTTCTTGAGCCCGCGAATCCCCTGCCATTTCCAATCGCTGAGGTTCAGGACGTTCGAACGACGAGGCCACGCCCAGGCGCTGGGCAGTGCATCCCCCACCGAAGCGCGGATCATGGCGACATATTCGTTCTGGTCGAACTGAGGAGTATCGTCGAACCCCGCCTGGACGTGCGTTCCGATCCGGATCAGGAGGTACTGAAAGGAATCGACCGGCGCCCTTCCGCCCGTCTCCCCACCGTCGGGGTCGATGCCTTCCCACTCGTATGTAAAATTCGGACCGATCAGTGGATTGAGCGCAGCGGGGCCGCGCAGGATTCTCGAGTTGGGCGGCAGGGTCTTCGCCGAGAATGCACGCGACGCGGGCGTGAGGTCCCATTTCCCGGCATTGTCCTCGGCCGAAACCTTGAACACGTGAATCTTCAGCTCCTGGACCGGGTCGACCTGGAACAGGAGCGTGGTGTCCTTGGCGACCGTGGAACGCCATTGATTGATCGGGAGCAGGGTGTCGTTGTCCACGGCGAAGTGAAACCGAACCACCTCTCCGTCATCGTCGTACCCGTTCCAGTAGAAGTGGACCCTGAATGCGGTCGTATCGTATTCGACAGGGGCATACGTCAGCTCGGTCTGGGGCGCGAGCTCCTGAGGCCTGGCGGGTGGAGTGGGCGCCTTGGAGCAGCTTGCGATCAACACGAGGATCCCGAGTCCGATCAAAGCGGACCCGGCGCGGCGAACGTGCAATGGACGCTTCACTCCAGTCACTCCTTCACTTTCGGCGTGTGATTGTGGACCCTGGAGGGACGCACGGGACGAGATCGAAGTTCACGACCAGGGAGCTGTCCGAGACGAACCCAGCGCGGTCGACCGCCCACACGCGCACCGAGTGGCTGATGCTCCCCGGTCGGAGACGCGCGAAGGTGCTGTCCGCCTTGAACCAGAATTCGACCCCGTCGGGAGTCGGTTCCGTGAGGAGGTCGTCGTACTGAATCCGGACGCTGCGCGCCTTTCCATCCTCGACGTCGTGGGCAAACCAGGTGATGAATCTCCCATCCTGGAAGGGAGGACTTCCCTGCGGGCCCGAATTGCCGCAGTCCACGCGCAGGGAATCCATGAAAGGCCGAAAATTGGAATTGAACCGGAAGGCGGCTTTGGTGCCGTCTCCTCGGCCCGAGCAATCGTGGGACGCGGCCAGCAGGTACATGTTGAATCCCGCATCGAGCGAGTCCAGCACGAAGTTTTGATTTCCGGACTGGCGAAGATAATTCGGCTCGCTCGACTTGAAGGGCCGCACCGGATTCCCTCGAATCGAATCGACGAAGCCGATGACGTAGGGTTCGCCCCCATTCCGGGTTCCGTTCCGTAGCTCGAGCGAGTAGGCGTCGACGCAGTTCGATTCGGGGTTGGGATTGTTCGGCGTTCCGGGTCTGCCCAGATCCTCTCCGCCCCAGTTGAACCAGACCGTGGAACGGTACGGGACCGTATCCCCTTCCGCGAAGGGAACCACCACCGACTCGTCCACCGCCTCCCCGCCCAGGAAGGGAGGATGATAGTACCCGTTGGGATTCCCCTTCGGCTCGAACCAGGTCTCGGGATCGTGGTTCACGACGAAGAAGAACGCAGTCGTTCCTACCGCAAAAGCGTTGTCCACGGCGGTGATCGTGAGGTTGTACAGACCGCTACCCAGGTTGATGGATCTAGGATTGGTGGGGTCGTTGAACACCGCGAACGTATCGGTCACGAGCGGACCGCTGTAGGCTCCCACGTTCACTTTGTATCGGATCACGACTCCATCGGAATCGTCGCCGGTCCAGCTCACTCGGAATGGGGCCCCATCGGCCAGGGTATCGATCCCGATCCCGCCGGGAAGCGAGCCCACGAACCGAACCCGGGGCTTGATGGTGGCCGCCTTGAACGTGGTGCGGTTGAAGATCGCGAAATTGGGATCGGCCTTGCCGAGGTTGTCGACGGCCTTGATGTAGAAGGTGTGAAATCGCGTAAACCCGATGATGGTCGATCCGCCCAGGATGTCCGTGGAATCGTTCACGGTCAGATCGAAGGTGCTGTCCGTCTTGGTCGTGTACCGCAAATGCCCCACGCTCGAGTCGTCGAACGCCCAGAGAAATCCCGCCACATAGCCGTCCGGATCCTCTCCGCGCCAGTACATGTGCACCCGGTAGGAGTAGCTCTGCCCCGTAGCCGCCGGATGAGCGATGGTGCTGTCGATCGGGGCTGCCACCAGGAAGGTGCGCGGGGGGCGGTTTCGATCTACGCGAAGCGGGTTCTTAGCGCAGCTTCCGACGAGCGCCAGCGCGAGCCCGGCCATGGCGATACGGCCCAGAGACCGAGCAAATCTCTGCAAAGGCATTCAGATCTCTCCGAGGAGACGAAACACCGGCAGGTTTTCCTAGGCACGGGCGAATTGGGGACCCCGTCAAGCTATCAGGCGGCGCGCGGGGCTGTCAACGAATTTTGTATATGTAACGAGAAGGGCCGCCGGTGTCCCGGCGGCCCTGTCTCGCTGAAGCTGTGCTCCTGGAACGTTACCGAACGATTGCGACCTTGAGACCGTTCGGACTCTCGCTGCCATCCGGGTACTTCACCTTCACGAAGTACACGCCGCTGGCAAGAGCCCTGCCGTCGCTCGACATCCCATTCCAGCGAACCTCGTTCACACCTGCCTGCGTCACGTTCTTCGTAATCGTCTGCACGAGCCGGCCAGCGACGTCGAAGATCCGTACGTCGATCCTTCCAGTCTTGGCAACACTGAGGCGGATCGCCGTTTGCGGGTTGAACGGGTTCGGATAGTTACCCTGGAGACGGTTGACCGGAGGAGCTCCACCATCAGCCGCCGAGAGCGGTCCCGGCGCAGCACGCGTCGCGTCCTGGATGTTGTAGAGCGGACCGTAGGTCCCGATGTTGAATCCGGTCAGCGTGGCCCAGTTTCCGTACTTGTTCGCGTCCGTCGGGCACGGCCAGCACGAGGCCGTATCGGAGACGGTGCGAGGTCCACGGCAGCTCGTCAGGAACTTGTACATGACCTGAGCGCGCTGATCGATGAAGTTCTCGCCGTACGTACGAATGAACTGGATGGAGAAGCCGTAGCCCAAGGCCTTGTTGCGATCGTGATCGACGATCACGTCACGCTCGGTCTTGTACGCCACTGCGGCCGCCTGCGTCACTCCGCCCACCGTCGGGTAGAGAGCCGCGTCCACTGCGTCCGTGCCACCCACCCTCGTCAGCGCGTCGAACTTGTTCGGTCCGGGGCAGCCTCCGTCGATCGGATAGGCGAAGGTTCCGGTTCCGAGGTTCGGTCCCGCCGCGGGATCCGCGAAGAGATCCCGGATGTTCGGGAAGGCGTTGGTCGCGGTGCCGTTCCATCCGTTGGAAAGCAGTGAGGCAACTCCGAACACCGACTGCGAGAGTGCGTGTTCGTTGGGCGTCGGCACGCCGCTGACGGTCAGGAGCGCGTTGAAGTAATCGTCCCCCGAGGCGAAGATGCAGCGATCGCCCCCGTCGGTGCCCGTGCTCGACTCCCACCACTGCTTGATCAGCTTGGCGTCGGACTCGTCGTCCACCACAGAGGTCGAGGTGTGCGAAGACTGAACCAGGATCCGATACCACGTGGCCAAGGAGTCCCTGATCCCGTACTCGTCCATGTTCGGGAAGTAGTTGCTCAACCGGTCCGGCCGAGTTCCAGCGAACTCGTGGCCGCCGACGTGAGCGCCCTCTCCCAGACCCTGCAGCGTACGGTAGCGGTCGGCACGTACACCCAGCGCCCTGAGAATCTGCAGGGTGCCGTTGACGCCGAAATTCCACCGTGAGTAGACGCCATCGAGGTCGAGAAGCGGGGTATTGGTCTTGCCGGCCAGCTGCGTGCCGGCGGCTCCTGCTGCATAGGCGCCCGGAAGAACGTCGAACTCCACGATGTCAGGCGCCGTGATGGAGCTGCCCGGCAACGTCGGGAGGTCGAACACTTCGCGAGCGATGAAGTCCGTATTGAACTGATACGTGGTTCCTCCGAGCATGTCGACGCCCTTGAAGTAGTACTGGAGGCGCGTTCCACGCGGGAGGAAGTTGAGCTGGCTGTACTGGCTCTTGCCGTTGACGGTGAACCCACCCGGCAGCGAGAGGCCGACCTTGTCACGCGGCGGCCAATTCATGCGGAATCGGCTGTCGATGAGCACGGTGTCGCCTGCCGCGATCGAGAGAGCATTCGCGTCAGCCTCGCTGGAGTCGAACGGGCTCCAGGTCTTGGTCGTCGGATCGAACAGACGATAGATCCAACGCGGCTTGTCGAACGCAGAATTCCAGTTCGGGTTCGTGTGCGCGATGCTCAGACCGAAGTTCACGCTCTTGTCGAACCCGTGGTGCCAGTTGATGCCCTTTCCGTTCTTCCGCAGACCCGTGATGACCGTCATCCAGACCGAGTCACCGAGCGGGCTGTTGAAGTTGTCGTGCACGGACCCATTGATCTGCCCCGGAGGAGCAGGCGGGAGGTCGCTGCCACGGATGCCCGGCCAGCACTGCCCGGCCGCGACCGTGGACGCGTTGCAATTCAAACCACCCATGGTGCCGTGATGCACTGCATGTTGTAGCGGATCTGGACGGAGTCGGCCTGCGTCGCTGCCGCAAGCTGGTCACCGTCGGCAACCCACGCCTGCAGCGCGCCTGTAGAAACGCCGCCGCCCGCAGTCGTGTTGTCCCAGTTGCTCCAGGTTCCGTCCTTGAAGATCCGGAACTCGGCATACTGGACGTACCCCTGGAATCTCGGAAGGTCGAGGTACTCATTCCACCCCGCGAAGACCGAGGCCGTTCCAGCGGGAATCGGGAAGGTACAGGTCACGATCGAGTTGAACTGGTTCGGGACCGTGTGGAACGTCGCAGCGTTCCCGCCCTCGAACTCGAGGTCCGAAGCGAGGAGCTTCTGCGGCGAGCAGTTGTCGGGGGAGGGAAGGTTGTTCCCCGCCACGAGCTGCCACAGCGTTCCGATACCGGGTGCCACGCGAGCCGAGACGACGGGATTGCTCGCAGTCCCTACGATCACGTTTCCGGAGAACGCATCCACGCCGCCCGCGGGAGCCTGGTCGGTGTAGATCGCTCCGTTATCGCTCGTAGAGATGTTGTCCATGAGCTGGCCATGGCCTTCAGGCCAGAGCCCGTCTTCGGTCGAGTAGAGGCAGTCCGCCAAGAAGACGAAGTACAGCGCGCGGTTGGCGCCATCGATCACGAACGACGCGCCGGTCACGGTGAGCGGAGATCCCGGATTGTCGTGCACCTGGACCAGACCACCCGTCGTGTTCGCGCCGAGCGCATTCGGCGAAGTCGGCCGGATGCTGCCCGTGAACTCGATGATGTGTCCCCCGGCCGCGACGATGTTGGAGAGCTGCGCACGTCTGTTGCCGTACGGATCCACCGCGCCGCCGCCGCCACCCACGACGTAGATGAAGTCGTAGTGGAACTCGGAGCTGAAGTTGTAGTCGAAGATCAGGTTGTACGTCGGGCCCGCGTGGGCGCCCGTGTCGATGTAGAGAATCTGGTAGGTGAGGTTCGGATAGCCGTAATGGCCCGCCGAGACGTAGTTCGGGTCGAACTTACCGCACCAGAGACTCCTCGTGCCGGAGATTGCCGGAGGGCAATTGACGTTCGGCGAGCAGACGCCGTTATCGGTCACGTGCCACAGAATCTCGGCAAGGGACTGATCGGCCAAGCCGTACGGTCCGGTGGTACCAGCCGAATAGGTGTTGTTCGAGTCAGCCTGAGCCGTAAGTCTAGGCGTCCACGTGCCAGCGAACCGATCCGAGCACGCGCCCGGATACAGGAACCAGCTGGTCGTCGCGTTCGCCTGCTTGATGACGGTTCCGCTCAACGAGCCGATCCGACCCGCCGCCCTGTTCTGGAACGCAGTGCGATTCTCGAGCGGGTTGTACTCGGCAACGGGAGGCGGATCCTTCACCGGGTCGTTCGAAAACGCGGCCAGTGCGGGCAATGCCCATAGGCCGAGTGCCACGAGACCCAACATGGCAAAGAGGGTTTTCCGCATTTTCACATCCTCCTTAGCGTTTCCTAACTAGGAGTCCAATATCGGGAGGACAGTTGCTGGAACTTCAAAACACGGGATTCGGTACAACCAGTTGAGCCTGGAGTGGAATACTGAGGACGCCCGCTCGAAGGGACAGTGCTCGAGGTGTTCTGGGCACCCTCCTACCACCATTCACCTACCTCCTTTCCTCGTGTATTTGTATTGGGTGATCTGATTTATCTCGAAATGGAGTGCTCGCTGTATCCCTAAGTTGAACCTTCTCACCCCCTTCGCAGCGATGTCTTGAAGCAAGGCGGACTTGTCTAAACTCTTTTCGGGCAAAAACAAAGAACGCCGCCCCCGTCAGGCAGATGATTGAGTCGCATTCGATGTTGTTTCAGTTGCTTGAGACGGTAGCGGCTGTGTGGAAGCAAGTTATTTTGCTTCCATGTACCCGGCTAGTATACCAAAAAACCCGCTAATGTCAAACGGATTTTTGACCTGGAGCGCTTGGGAGTGCCGAGAAATCGGCGATTCGGATGAAGGTTTGGCGCACTTCTTCGAGGATCGCGAGGCGCCTTTTTCGGGCCGTCGGGTCCTCCGCCATGACCATGACCGCTTCGAAGAACCGGTCGATGGAAGGCTTGAGCGCGAGGAGATGACGAAGTAGGGCCTGATAATCGGGCTCGGGGCTCTGGAGATACGTCTCGACCGCCTGGCGGGCCATCTTGGTCTCGAGATGCAGGTCCGCTTCGGCCTTGTCCCCGAAGGCCTCCGGCCGCTCGGCAAGGGGCTGACCGGAGGCGGCAACCTCCCCGGCCGGCGCTGATTTCAGGATATTGGCCGCCCGCCGGTATCCGATCATGAGCCCTTCGAAGTCTTCCGTGCGCCGGATTGCTTCGATGGCCCTGGCCCGCGCCAGCACGTCCAGGGGATCCCCGGGCCGGACGGCAAGAACGGCCGCGGCGGTGTCGTAAGGAATTCCTTTCTCTTCCAGGGCGCTGGCCACACGCTGCGACCAGAACTCGGCGAACTCGGTCTCTCCGGATCGCTCCGCTCCGGATCGGGCCGCGATGCCCGCCCGGTCGTAGAGCGCGCCCAGCCAGGACGCCAGCGCGGAGACGTCCAGCCTGAGCCCTTTCTCGGTCAGGATCCGGACGATCCCATTCCCCGCCCGCCTAAGCCCGTATGGATCCTGCGACCCGGTCACCGTCAGGCCCGCCCGAAAACCGCCGACGATCACGTCGAGGCGGTCGGCGAGGGAGAGGATCGCTCCCTCGATCGAGTGCGGGATGGGGTCGGACGGGCTTCGCGGCAGGATGTGCTCGCGGATAGCGCCGACCACCGCCGCGGGCTCTCCCTGCGCGGCCGCGTATTCGGCTCCCGCGATTCCCTCGAGCCCGGCGAACTCCTTCCCGGAGCGGATCATCTCGCTGGCCAGGTCCGCCTTGCTCAAGTAGGCCGCGCGGCTGACCACATCCCGGGTCTTGGGCGCGAGCTGGCGCGCCAGCTCTTCCGCGAGCTGCACGATCCGCTGCGTACGGTCGTAGACCGATCCCAGCTTCTCGTGCCAGACGATCTGCTTCAGCTCCTGGACCTTGCGTTCGAGCCCGGCCTTGCGGTCGTTCTCCCAGTAGAAGCGGGCATCCTCGAGCCGGGCGCGGAGCACCGCCTCGTTCCCGCGCCGGATGGAGTCCTTGCCTTCGCCCTGGCCGTTTCGGATGGCGACGAAATGGGGCAGGAGCGTTCCGCGGTCTCCCTCGATGGCGAAGTAGCGCTGATGGGCGCGCATGGCCGTGATCACGATGGGGGCCGGAAGCTCGAGGTAGCGCTCGTCGAAGTGACCGAGGATCGCGTCCGGCCACTCGATCAGGTTCGCGACCTCCTCCACCAGCTCGGGATCGGCGAGCGCCTTCCCTCCCTTGCTGGCGGCGGCCTCGTTCACGAGCGTCACCACCCGTTCTCTTCGCTCCGCCATGACCGGAAGGACGTAGTTCTCGCGCAGGGTTCCCGTGTAGCGGTCCGCGCTCTTGACCTCGAACCACCCGGGGGAGAGGGTCCGGTGTCCGCGGGAGCGCTTCCCCGACTGGATGGCGAAGGACTCGAAGGGAACCACCTCTCCGTCCCATAGCGCGAGGAGCCAGCGCACGGGCCTCGCGAAGCGCCCGCTTCCGTTCCAATGCATCGTCTTCGGGAATTGGATCGCCCCGATCCAGGCCGGCAGGAGCGAGGGGAGGATGTCGCGGGTGGGCTTGCCGGCATCGTGAACGCGGGCGAGGAGATACTCCCCTTTCGGCGTGGTGATCCGTTCCAGCGACTCGACCGGGATCCCGGCGCTCTTCGCGAACCCGCGGGCCGCGTTCGTCGGACTTCCGTCAGCGTCGAACGCCACTCTGACGGCGGGGCCGGTCAGCTCGCGCGTCTCCTCTTCCTGGCGGTCGGCCACCCCTTCCGCGAGCAGGGTCAGCCGGCGCGGCGTGCCCATCGCCTGGACCTCCGCGGTGCCGATGCGGGCGCCCAAGAGCCCTTCCCGCGCGAGCGATCTCAGCTGCTCCAGGGCCGGGGGGATGAACCCGGCCGGAAGCTCCTCGCAGCCGATCTCGAGGAGGAGCGACCTAGCCACGGACCGCGCCCGCGGACTCGGGGGCCTCCGCCTCCTTCGGCCCGCGAAGGAGCGGGAATCCCATCTCCTCCCTCTGTTTCAGGTACACGCCCGCGGCCTTGCGCGCCAGCTTCCTCACGCGCGCGATGTATCCCACGCGCTCGGTCACCGAGATCGCGCCCCGGGCCTCGAGGAGGTTGAAGAGATGCGAGCACTTGATCACGTAGTCGTACCCGGGCAGGACCAGGCCCGCGCCCAGGAGCCGGTCGGCCTCCTTCTCCATCTTCTCGAATTGCTCGAAGAGTAATTCCGGATTCGACTGCTCGAAGTTGAACGTGGACCACTCGATCTCCCCCTGGAGGAAGAGCTCGTCCCACCGCATGTCGCGGGACCAGCGGAGGTCCATGATCCGGTCCACGCCTTGGAGGTAGCAGGCGATGCGCTCGATGCCGTAGGTGATCTCCGCGGTGATGGGATTCAGGTCGAAGCCTCCCGATTGCTGGAAGTAGGTGAACTGGGTGATCTCCTGGCCGTCCAGCCAGACCTCCCAGCCCAGTCCCCAGGCGCCCAGGGTGGGAGATTCCCAGTCGTCCTCGACGAAGCGGATGTCGTGCTTCTCGAGATCGATTCCGATGTGCCGGAGGCTGTCCAGGTACACGTCGAGCACGTCGGCCGGGGAGGGTTTCAGCACGACCTGGTACTGGTAGAACATCTGGAGCCGGCTCGGATTCTGTCCGTAGCGGCCGTCCTTGGGACGCCGCGACGGCTCCACGTAGGCCGCCTTCCACGGCTCGGGCCCGAGCACGCGCAGGAAGGTCGAGGGGTTGAACGTTCCGGCGCCGACCTCGCTGCTGTAGGGCTGGACCAGCACGCAGCCGTAGTCGGACCAGAAGCGCTCCAGACGGAGGAGCATTTCCTGGAAGGATTGCGGCGTCTCGATCTTGGGTTTCGCGGTCGTGGGCGGCTTGGGTTTCATCCTCGATACTGCGCCATCGACTCCGCCACGCGGCTCGCGCGCAATCCCTCGAATCGCTCCAGATGTGCCATGAGGAACCGTTCCACCGCCTTCGCCACCTCGATCCCCGGATAGCGCTCCGCGGCCCAGCCCCGGAGCGCCTCGATCGGCTGCGTGCGTAGTGCCACCATGGTGCGCCGCGCCCGCTCCGAGAGACGGAAGCTGCTTCCGTTTCCGCCGCCGCACGATTCGCAGAGAAGACCGCCGCGGACCGGGTGGAAGAGCCCTCCCGCCTCGAGGGGCTTCCGGCACTCCAGACAGTCGGTGAGCTCCGGAGCGTACCCCAGGCGCTCGCAGGCTTGAATCTCGAAGCCGCGCACGATGAGCTCGAGACACGCGACCGGCGAGACGCTCATGGCGCGCATGGTCTCCCAGGCCAGTTCCAGGAGCTCCGGCTCGCCGGACTCCCCGTACGCCGCGCGCTCCAGGAACTCGAGCACCTGGGTGGCGGTGGCGAAGCGATCCGGATCCTCCCAGAGCGCCGGCAGCGCCTCGAGGATGTCGGTCTTGGAGAGCAGCTGCAGGTCGCGCGAGAGCTTCCGGTAGATGACGGCGCTCACGCGAACCCCGGGTTCGAGGGAGGCCCCGAAGCGGCTCTTGGGACCCCGCGCGCCTTTCGCCACGCAGCGCAGAAGTCCGAAGTCGCGCGTGAAGAGGGAGA
>VBOR01000143.1 GCA_005893165.1 Candidatus Eiseniibacteriota bacterium
CTCGGGAATGAAGTCCAGCGGCTCGAAGCTCTGCCAGCGCTCCGGGATGTCCCGGCCGGGGTCGGCGGCGCGCAGCTCCCGCCAAACGCGTTCGGCCTCGCCCTCCTTGGAGTGCAAGAGGCCGGTCACCCACTGTTCCCGCCGGTGCCCGGTGTCGGGCTCGACCAGGCGCAAGGTGTACTGGAGGACGCAGCGCGACACGGACTGCCGGCACCGGAACCGGAACGGGACGCAGTCCTCGATGAAGAACGTGCGCCCCGGAATCGGCCTCAAGTGCTCCCGGAAGATCTCGAGCATCGCGCCGGGATCGCTGGCGGCGATCAGATGGGGGAAATCGGGATCGTGCGGGAACCCCTGGGTCCCGAACGCCACGCGCCCTTCTTCGGTTCGGATGTGCATGCTTCCTGCCGGGTTGCTCACGATGCGATCGGCTGTTGGCTCAACTCGTAGAGATCGCGGTACCGGCCGCGCCTCGCCAGCAGGTCGGCGTGGGTGCCGCGATCCACGATCCGGCCGTCCTCCAGGACCACCACCAAGTCGGCGTCCGCGACGGATGGGAGGTCGTGGGTGATGACCATGCAGGTCCGGCGGGCCATCAGGCGGTTCAGGGCTTCGCGCACTTTCGCCTGGCTCTCGGCATCGAGGCCGGTCATCGGCTCGTCGAGCACCAGGATCGGGGCGTCGCGGATGACCGCACGCGCGATCGCGATGCGCTGCTGCTCGCCGCCCGACAGGGTCGCGCCGCGCTCGCCGATCACGGAGTCGTACCCGTGCTCCAGCTCGCGGATGAACTCGTCCGCGTTCGCCGCCCGGCCGGCCGCCACGATCTCCTCCAGGCTGGCCTTGGGGTTCCCGTATGCGATGTTCTCCCGCACCGTGGCTCCGAACAGGATCGACTGCTGCAGCACCAGGCCGATCTGCCGCCGCAGGGACTCGCGGCGCAAGCGCTGGATGTCGATCCCGTCGATCAGGATCGCGCCCTCCTGCGGCTCCGGAACGTGATCCCGCCCTTGAATCGCGGCGCCTCGATCGCGTCGGGGCGATCCTGGATCTCGGGCTCGGTGTCGAGCACCTCGGCGATGCGGTCGGCGCTGGCCATGGCCTTCGAGAAGTCGGTCGACAGCTTGGCGAGGCTGCGAACCGGCTTGTAGATGTTGTTCAGGTAGCCCACCACCAGCACCAGCTCGCCGGGGGTCATCTGGCCGGCCAGGACCTGAAGGGCTCCGAACAGCACAGCGGTCGCAGTTGTCACCGCCGTGATGATCTCGGTGGAGCGCGTAGCTGCCGCTTCCAGTCGAGCGATCCGGATGCTCCCGCGCAGCGTCTCGCCTGTGACGGCGTCGAGACGCTCCTCCTCGTATCGCTCGCGCGCGAAGGCCTGGACCATCGGGATCGCCGCCAACACCTCGCTCATGCGCGATGCGACCTGGCCCTCCTGCTTGCGCTGCGTCTTCACCGAGGCCTTGGTCTTGCGGTAGAGGTGGAACAGGCTGTAGCCGAGGAACGGAAGGCTCGCCAGGCCGATCAGGCTCACCCTCCAGTCCACTGCGAACATGATCGCGAACATCCCGACCATGGTCAGGGAGTAGCCGGCGAATTTCATCAGGGAAGCGGCGAACACGTCCTTCAGGGTGTTCGTGTCGCCGGCAATCCTGTTCAGCAGCTCACCGGTCCGGGACTGGTTGTGGAACGCGAGCGACAATCCCTGGAGGTGCGTGAACAGATCCCGGCGCAGGGCGTAGACCATCTCGTAGCCCACCGACGATGTGATGAAGACCTGGAAGTAGGAGAACGCCCCGCTGCTCAGCGCGATCAGCACCATGCTGGCGGCGGCCCACACCAGGAACGAGACGTCGCCGGGCGCGGCGATCCCGGTCAGAAAATGGAGATACGGCGGAATCGCTTGCTAGGCTTGGCCCGCATGCAGCTCCAGGACGCGCGGCAGGTGCTCGAGCAGGCGCAGCGCCTCGGCCCAGTGCCGGCGGATCGTCTCGTGGTCGGGGTGCCGCGTCCAGTTGCAGGCCAGGTAGTGGATCTTCCGCAGCAGGGTGACGCTCTCGTACCAGCGCACGCGTTCCGACAGGGCGGGATCGGGAGCGGCCCAGCGCCGGTAGGCATCGAGGGTGGCGCCGCGCAGGCCCGGGAAGTCGGGGAGACGGCCCGGCTTGCGCAGCGAGAATCGGCGAAGCTGGGCCAGGAAGTAGCCCAGGTCCAGGGCCGCATCCCCTCGCCCACTCTTCTCGAAGTCGAGCACCACCACGTGCCCCGCCCTCCACACCATATGGATCGGGCCGAGGTCACCGTGGAGGAACGCCGAGCGGATCGGGCCCCACGGCTTCCTCCGCTTCAGCGTCGCCAGCAGGTCCTCGAGAAACGCCGCTTCTGCCGGGACCTTCGTGCACAGCTCCGGGATCCGCTGTCGCAGGTCGGACAGTGCGGCATCCGCGGACAGGACGGCGTCGCAGATCACGGGCGCGGCGTGCAAGGCGGCGAAAGCGCGCCCAATCACCCGAAGAGCTCGTTCCGGCCCGCGCGCGATCGCCGAGACGATCGAGCCGCCGGGTTCGTAGCTCATCAGCAGCAGGCGGTGCCGGGGGACATAGGAGATGAGCCGGGGGATCACGAGGCTGCGCCGGCCCTCGCGGTCCGCGGGCCACAACCTTCGCAGGGTGGACGC
>VBOR01000054.1 GCA_005893165.1 Candidatus Eiseniibacteriota bacterium
CAGCCCTCTTGCCCCGGCCCCAGGCGAACCGTCGTCCAGACCGCGACGCTGTCGGGAAGCACGCGCGCGATGCGCAAGTCGCCGGTGAGATCGTCCTGGACCAGCGCCGAGTCTGGAACGAGAACCGCCCGGTGGACCGCTCCCGTCACGATGGTCGCGTTCCCGAACCGTCCGATCGCGCCGAAGGGGGCGCGCACGCTGGGGCCGAGCCAGAAAAGCGCCGTCTGATCCGCCCCGTTCGTCTGCGGCAGCTTCCGTTGCACGGTCGCGGCGACCGTTCCACCTCCCTCCATACCGATGTCCGCCTTCTGCCCGGAGCTGACGCGCGCGGCTTCGGGCCGGGGGACGTGCGCCTCGAACACCACCGAGCCGACCGGCACGATCGTGAGAAGCTCTCCTCCCTCGGGCACTTCGGAGCCGGGTTCCACGGCGCGTCGAAGCACGGTGCCGTTCGTGGAAGCGACGAGGGGGACGCGGATGAGATCGCGCTCCGCGAGCCGGAGCGCGCGGGACGCTTCGTCGCGCTCTGCGGTCGAGCGGGCCTGGCGAACCAGGATCTCGGCTCCGCGCAGTGCCGCGCGTGACTCGTACGTGACGAGGGTGCCGATGGCATCCCCGCGCGCGACCCAATCCCCGGTCCGCGGCCCGAGCGCCTCGACGTAAGCCTTGAACGGCGCCGATACCGTGACCGAGTCGGAGGTGCGCCACTGCCCTGTCGCCTTCACGACCTCCCGCACGCTCCGCTCCTCCAGCCGCGCCAGGCCCACGGGCACGGTGGGGTGGGTATCCGCGGAGCCGGAATCGCCCCCCTTGGGTCCGCAGCCGGCCACGGCCAGCGCCCCGGCGAGCGCCGTCGCGGCGACGAAGGCACGCCGCGCGCGCGGAGCCCGCGCGGGCCGCGGCTCCCGGAGCGCACGTGGAACCACCATCACGGCCGGTCCTCCGCGCGGAACTGCGCGCTGCGACTTTCTTGGAGTGCGTCCGCGTGCCGCTCGATCGCGTCCTGGTAGAGACGCCGCGCGTCGAGAAGATCGAGAAGCAGGATCGCGCCTCCGCTGTAGAGGCTCTTCACGCGGAGCAGGTTCTGATCGGCGCCGACGGTCGCCTCGCGTGCCGTCACGAGCCGCCGGTACGCCGATCGCCAGCGAGCGAGGATCTCGAGCGCGATCTTCTGCTGCGTCACCAGCTCGCCGCCGCTCCGGAGCCCGGCCGCGCGCAGCGCGATCGCCTTCGATTGCGTGGAGAGCCGGGCCGCGCTGCCCCGGACCGGCGCGCGGACGTTGATGGTCGCCGACGCTCCCAGGTCGCGGCGGAGCCGGTCCGCCACCGTGGCGTCGGGATTGGAGGCCAGAATATCGCCGGGCACCGGGCGGGTCAGGTCCGTTCCCGCGAGCCCGGCGTCCAGCGACAGGTCCACCGTCGGAGCGGTGGTGCGCCGCGCCTCGAGGACGTCCAGACGGGCGCGCTCCTCGGCGACGTTCGCGATCGCGATCTCGGGTTGCCGTGACACGCTGGCCATGACGCGAATCGAATCCTCCACGCCCGGCGGACGGTCTGGAAACCCAGGCTGCACGATGACGAGCGTGGAGTCGGCCGGCCGTCCCAGGAGCGCCATGAGATCGATCTCGGCGCTGCGCGCGTCGAACCGCGTTTTCTCGAGCGCCGCGGCGGCGGTGTTTCGCTCGAGCGCGATCCGGACCGAGTCGGTGGTGGTCCGGACTCCCGCGCGGACCGCCCCCCGCATGAGGAGCGCCAGGCGGTCGATCCAGCTCACGGCCTCGCGTTGCGCCGCTTCCACCTCGCGGAGGCGGAGCAGCGTGGTGGCGAGGTCGGCGACCTGGAGCCCGACGTCGCGCGCTTGCACGGCGGCCAGGAGCCGGGCGGAAGCAAGGTCGAGCGCGCTCCGGGCCCGCGCCCGCGCGCGCAGCCCCCCGTCCGCCAGCCCCCAGTCCAGCACGATCTTCGCTTCGTATTCGCCGAGATTGGTGATGGCGGGATCGTAGAACCCCTTCGGCGCGACGAGCGCGCGTCCCGCGAGCGCGAGATCGGGTCTCCGGTTCCGGGCGACGGCGGAAGATTCGAGCGCGGCGGCCTGGCGATCCAGCTCGGCCGCGAGGACCGCGGGAGCGCGGTGGCGGGCCAGCTCGACGGCGCCCTCGACGCTCAGCGTGTCCGCGCGGACGAACGCGCTTTGCGCTCCTGCGGGCCGCGCGGCGGCGACGAGGCAGAGGGCGAGCAGGAGACCCCCGATCTTGTTCCTCCCGTCAAGGCTACAGAAAACGGCGACCCCACGTCTCCAGAACGAGGATGGACCAGATCAGCTGTGCCCTGTCGACGATGCGCGCGCGGTGATCGTTCCAGAGGCTCCGGACGGCGTCCGTGTCCAGGAATCGGGAGACGAAGGAGTCCTCCGCGAGGACCCGGCGCTCGAAGAGACTGCCGACGCCCCCTTCGAGCCAGCGGTTGAGAGGCGGGGTGAATCCGCGCTTCTTGCGGTGGAGAATTCGCGGCGGCACGATGCCGCGGAGGGAGCGCACCAGGTGGCGCTTCCCCCGGCCCCACGCCACTTTCGATGAAGAGGGCAGGCGGGCGACGAGTTCGACCAGGGCGTGATCCAGGAGCGGGACGCGAACCTCGAGACCGTGCGCCATGCTGGCGCGGTCGACCTTCGTGAGGATTCCGTCCGCGAGGTAGGTCTTGAAGTCCACGTACTGGAGCTGGGACGTCGAATCCCAACGGGCGGACCGATCGAAGCACGCTCGGACGACGGAAAGGGAATCGTGGCCGGCCAGGGCCAACCGGAACGTGCCGCGGTACAACCGCTGCTTCGAGGCTTCATCGCAGATCGACATCTCCCCGGAGTAGGCGAGCCGTGGCTCCACCGCCGCGAGCCGGAGGAGAGGGCGGAGCCGCAGCGGCTTCGGAAGCCACCGGCCGTCGGGAACCGCCCGGCCCGCCGCGGCGAGAACGGCGCCCGCGCGGTGGTTCGGCACGAGCCTCCGGATCGCGCGCCGCGTCTCATTGTCCCGGTACCTCCGATAGCCGCCGAAGCTCTCGTCCCCGCCATCTCCGGAGAGGCACACCGTGACCTGCTTCCGGGCCCCCTCGCAGAGCACGAACGTGGGGACGGCGGAGGGATCCGCGAACGGCTCGTCGAAGTGCCAGGCCATGCGATCGAGCAGCTCGACCGAGGGCTCGCTCACCTCGACTTCGTGCCACCGGGAACCGTAGCGCTCGGCGGCCACCTTGGCGCACTCCCGATCCTCGTCCCGGGTGCCCGGGAAGCTCGCGGTGAAGGAAGGAGTCGACCCGCTCATGCGCTCCGCCATGAACCCGAGCACCGCGGTCGAGTCGATCCCTCCCGAGAGAAGCGCTCCCACGGGCACGTCGGCGCCGAGCTGCTCGGCGACGGCTTCCTCGAGCGAGCGGCGAAGCTCGACGTCGGACGGGGTCCTTCCCCCGCTCTCCCTGGGCGTGAAATCCAGATCCCAGTACTGGGTCCGCTCCACGCCCCGTTCCGTCACGAGAAGGAAGTTCCCCGCCTCGAGCTTGGAGATCCCGTTCATGACGGTTCGAGGGGACGGAACGTACCCGAAGGTGAAGAAGTCGTCGATCGACCGCTCGTCCACGGCTCTCGAGACCCCCGGATATTCCAGGAGGCTCTTCAGCTCGGAGCCGAACGCGAATTCATCCGCGTGTTGCACGTAATAGAGAGGTTTCACGCCGATCCGGTCGCGGGCGACCCAGAGCCTCCGCTCCCGGTGGTCGTAGAGAGCGAACGAGAACATTCCGCGGAGGCGTCCGATACACGCGATCCCCATCTCCTCGTACAAACGGAGCAGCACCTCCGTGTCGCTCCGCGTGCGAAAAGGATGTCCCCTCTGCGCGAGCTCGTTCCTCAGCTCATCGTGGTTGTAGATCTCGCCGTTCAGGACGAGGACCGTCCGGCCGTCCTCGCTCACGAAGGGCTGCGCTCCCCCCTCGGGATCGACGACGGAGAGGCGGCGGTGGGCGAGTCCGGCGCCGTCGCGGAAGTACACGCCGCCGTCGTCTGGCCCCCGGTGATGCAGTGCCTCTCCCATGCGGTGGAGGACGGCGTGGGGATCGAATGGGCTGGGGCCGAAGCGCAGGAATCCGGCTATGCCGCACATGGGATCACCACCGGAAGGTGATTCCCGGGTGCACCAGGACCGCCGCCCCGGCCAGTGGAAGCACGCCGATTCGTTTCGTCATTGTTCCCTCATGGATAGGATCATCGGCACAGGGTTTGAACGGAGCCTAAACGCCGGTATGGCCCGGGGCGCGGGCTGCCTACGAAGGAGACAGCCAGGTCGGAATGAAGAGCTCGAAGCGAGCGCCGCCGAGAGAGGAGGAAGATACCAGAACGTCGCCGCCGTGTGCACGCGCCACGCGCCGGAGGATCGGAAGCCCGAGTCCGAAGCCTTCTTGTCCGGCGCGAGCCTCCGCGCTCCGGAAAAACGGGTCGAAGACACGCTCGCGGTCCGCGCTCGCGATCCCGGGCCCCGCGTCCTCCACCACGACGGTCCCGCGCCCGGACCCGTTGAAGACCCGGACGCGGACGCGCTGCCCCGCCGCGGTGAACTTGAAGGCGTTCGAGAGCAGGTTGCGGATCGCCGACGTCAGGAGCGTGGAATGACCCCGCACCAGGACTTCATCCTCGGCGCTGAGATCGAAATCCCCGGCGCGCTGCCGCTCCACGTCGCGGAATTCGCGGTCCAGGTCCCGGACGAGGTCGCTGAGATTGACCGGCTGGGCCAGCTCGCCGCGCGCTTTCGACTCGGGATCCGATCCCTGGAGCAGGAGCAGGAGCGCCTCCACGAGATCGGACATGGCACGCGCCTGCTGCAGGGCACGGTCGAGCCCGTCGCGGATGTGAGGAGGCATCGAAGGATCCTGGACGGCGTATTCGATCTCTCCGCAGAGGACCGTCAGCGGCGTGCGGAGCTCGTGCGCGGCGTCCTGCGTGAAGTTCCGCTCCGCGCGCAGGATCTCGTCCAGACGCTCCAGAAGGCGATCGAACGATCCCGCGAGCGCTCCAATCTCGGCGGGGTCCCCCGCGCTGCCGAAGCGGCGGACCTGCCCGTCCCAGGAGGTGTTCTCCGCCTGCGACGCGATACGCGACAGAGGGCGCAGGGCCCGGCGCGCGATGACGCGGCTGGAGGCGCTGACCACGAGGAGGAGCGGAAGGGCCGTCACGGTGAGCGCGAGGATGATCGCCAGGACGGCGCGACGTCGCGGCTCGTCCGACATGGACACCACGACCCATCCGCCGCCCGCGAACGCGGCGCGGGCTTCGCGCCGGTGCCCGTGCGGAGCTTCCTGGCCGGGGCTCGAGACCATTTCCCGATTCTGCGCATCCAGCACCCGGACGTAGACGCCGACCGGGGCGTTCTCCTCGAGCGCGGATTCCGCGGCGGTCGGGAGATCCGGCGCGTCGCGGCGCTCGATCGCGATGCTCCTCGCCATCTGGATCGCCGAATCGAAGAGGAAGGTCGTTTCCTGACGCTCGAGGGTCCGGGCGGAGATCCAGACGCTGATCGTCGCGATGAGCAGGATGAGCCCCAGGGCGAGGATCTGCTGGATCCGCGCGAGCCGGTGCTCGAGCGAATGGGAGCTCAGGTGGTGACCTCGAAGACGAATCCTTCGCCGCGAATGGTCCGGATCGCGCACCCCTCTCCGTCGCCGCCGAGCTTGCGGCGAAGCCGGCTCAGGATGACGTCGAGGCTGTCGGATTCGTGACGCCCGGCCGCGTGCCAGACGTTCTCGAGGAGATCGGTGCGCCCCACCACCCTTCCCTGCTTCGCCACGAGCGCCTCCAGCACCGCCCACTCGCGCGCGGTGAGCGGCACCTCCTGTCCGCGGCGGTGGAGCTTCCGGGCCGTGAAATCCATCACGAGAGCGCCCGCGGCGACCCGCGCGGGCGCGGTCAGGCCCTGGCGCCTCGCCAGCGCCCGGATCCTCGCGCGCAGCTCGGCCAGGGCGAAGGGCTTCTTCATGTAGTCGTCGGCGCCGGAATCGAGACCCTGGATCCGGTCGGCGACATCGCCGCGGGCGGTCAGGCAGAGCACCGGCGTGAGGACCCCTTCCGCCCGCAGCCGCTTGCAGAGATCGAGGCCGTCGCCGTCGGGAAGCATGAGGTCGAGGACGATGACGTCGTGGCGTCCGGTCATTGCCTGCCGCAGCCCGGTCGAGAGGCGCGAGGAGGTCTCCACCGCGATCTGTTCCGAGCGAAGCGCCCGGACCAGGAGATCCCGGGTGGGTCCGCTATCTTCGATGACCAGGACTTTCATAGACTCCTCTCGGGTTCGAGTACGCTCACGTCGCTTCCGCGAATGCGTGAATCATGCGCGCGACGTGCTTCGCATGCTTGAGATAGAGATCGACGCGGAGGTTCTCGTCCGGGGCGTGCGCGCGGGTATCGGGGTTGCCGAATCCGGCCGTCGCCACGGGAACGCCCAGCTCCTGGATGAAGGCGTGGTTCGGCCCCGAGCCTCCGACCATCGGGACGATCGTCATCGGCATCCCGTAGACCGGGCGCGCGGTCTCCGCGACGAGGCGCAGGAAGGGGTGATCGGGGTCGGTCCTTCCCGCCGGATTTCCGCCGAGGAACTGGATCTTCACGTCGGCAAATCCCCCCGCATCGAGATGCGCGCGAAGCTGTTTCGTCACCTGGTCCGGGGTCATGTCCGGGACCAGACGGAAGTCCACCTTGGCCGAGGCCCTGGCGGGCAGCACCGTCTTGCTGCCCGGACCCTGGTAGCCGGAATCGAGCCCGCAAATCGTGCAGGTCGGCTCGAATACCTCGGCGATCTTGAGCTCCTCTCCCCCCTTCATACCCCGGAGATACTCCTTCACTCCGTAGCGCTCCCGGTAGTCCTGGGCCATATCGGGCGCCTGGGCCATCAGCTCGCGGTCGCGCGGGGTCGGAGGGCGGACGGGGTCGTAGAATCCAGGGATCCGGATGCGCTCATCCTTGCCCTTGAGGCTCGCCAGGGCCCAGGTCAGGCGCCAGGCGGCGTTCGGGAAGATCGAGCCCCCGACCCCGGAATGGACGTCCCGCGACAGGCACTCCACCGAGAGCTCGACGTAGCAGATCCCGCGAAGCCCCGCGTACTGGAGCGGCACCTCGCGGTGATCCACGTAGCCGAACTCCCAGAGGCAGGCGTCGCCCCGAAGCCGCGCGCGGTTCTTCCGCACGAAGCCGGGAAGATGAACGCTCCCGATCTCCTCCTCCCCCTCGATCACGAATTTGATCCGGCACGGCAGCCGGCCCGCCTGCTCGAGAAGGGCGTCGATCGCGAGCAGGCGCGCCGTGAGGTGTCCCTTGTCGTCGCTCACGCCACGCCCGAAGAGGCGTCCGTCGCGCCGCGTGGGCGTGAACGGAGGGCTGGTCCAGAGGTCGATCGGCTCCGGAGGCTGCACGTCGTAGTGGTTGTAGATGAGCAGGGTTTTGTCGCGTTCGCCGTCACGCTCGGCGATCACCACGGGGTAGCCCTCGGCGGGAACGAGCTCCACGGAGAAGCCGCGCGCGCGGAGCATCTCGGAGACGAGGCGCGCGCACTCCTCCATGCCGAGGTTCTGGGCCGCGACACTGGGCTGGGCCGCGTATCGGGTGAGCTCGGCCAGGCTCTGCTCGAGATGATCGTCCAGGTACCGGTCGATCGAGGCGAAATCGGCCATGGCGGCACTCATGATGCGGCAGCGGGAGCCCGCCGGGAAGGGCCGAGTTGGGAGAAGGCAGCGGCTAGAAGTAGGTGGCCGCCGTGAAGGTGAGACGCGAAGGCCTAGTCCGCCGAGGCAGAAATCAGAGCGCCCGCGCGCTCCGTTGACTCCCCGGCGGGACTGAGCTCGCAGCTCGCGGCTCCGAACGCCACGAGGTAGCCCAGCGCCTCGTCGCGGCGGCCGACCTTGACCAGCGTATCGAGCAGGTTCCCGATCAGCTGCTTCCAGTCGTGGTGGTGCACCAGAGAGCGCCGGTCCTCCTCGCTCAACGATCCGAGGATCTCCTTCATCTGATCGGCGGCGCGCGTGAACTCCTCGGCCGCGCCGTCCGCGTTCCCCGACCTGGCTAGGATCTCGCCGATCAGGTTCTGGGCCCGCGCAGCGAGAGGCCGGAACCCCCGGTCGTTCGCGCGCCGCACGACCTCCCTCAAGTCCTCCAGCGAGTCCGCACCGGTTCCCTCGGCGCAGGCCGCGCGCGCCGCGGTCAGCGCGGCCCGAAGCTCGAAGTACGCCATCTTGGACCAGCGCGCGATGTCTCTCGCCTGCCGCGCCGCGCGCTTCGCTTCGCCGTGGTTTCCGCCGGCGAGCTCGACCTCCGCGGACGCGATCAGGGCCTCGATCAAGCTCTCCACGTGCCCGGTAGGCTCTCCCAGCGAGATCGCGCGACGGGCGTGCTCGCGGGCAGCCGCCGTGCCGCCGCGCGCGGAAGCGATCAGCGCGCGTTTGGCGTGCACTTCCGCGAGGACGGGAGCCGAGTCCAGGTCGGCGGCGATCTGCTCGGCCAAGCGCACCTCATCCTCGGCCCGCTCGATCTGATGCATGTCGAGATACAGCTCCGCCAGGTTGTCATGGAGGACCGCGAGCACCCGGCCCCGAGGCTGTGAAGACCGGATCTCCAGCGACTCGCGGTAGAGCCGCTCCGCGCTGGCGTATTGCCCCTGCTCAAAGCGAATCAGGCCGAGATTGTTCAGGCAGGCGCAGAGGTCCTCGGTGTTCCCCAACTCGCGGCAGAGGGAGAGCGAGGCCTCCCAGTGACGCAGGGCCCCGACGTGATCCCCCTTGTTGTGATGCAGGTTCCCGAGCTGTCGCAGCGTCACCGCCTCGCCGCGGCGGTCCACTCCCTTGCGATAGAGCGCCAGCGCCTCGTTCAAGTGGCTCTCGGCCTCCTGCGGCTCGCCAAGCCGGAGGTGAAGGATCCCGATGTTCTTGTGCGTCTGCGCCAGCCCCGCGTCGTCTCCGAGCCGCTGGCGAATCCCGAGACAGGTGCGGTGGCACATGAAGGCCTCCTCCATGTCGCCCCGCACGAAATGAATCCCGCTGAGGTTGTTGAGCGAGGCGGCGCGGAGCCGCTCGTCGCCGCGCGCCTCGGCCATTCCAATCGCCTCGCGCAGGAATCGCTCCGCGCTTTCCATGTCTCCCTTGAAGAAGTGGAGCTTCCCCAGCTCCCGGAGCGCGGTATTGAGCCGGGATTCGTCCCCCGAACCGCGGGCTTCCTCAACCAGAGTGCCGTAACGCGCGATCGCCTCCTCGTAGCTCTGCTGCGCTTCGACCGGGTGCCCCAGAAGGTAGTGCATGCGGCCGATCGCCCGCACCAGGTCCGCCTCGCGGCGCGCGTCGGGAGCCGTGCGCGTCAGGTCCAGCGCCACTTCGTAGCTCTCGAGGGCGGCACGGTATCTTCCCGCGGCGTACTCCTCGTCACCACGGCGCTGGCGGATGTCCACCAGCTGGCGGACGCGCTCGGCCGGTGGATGACTGGGATGGAGGTCGTGCAGCAGACTCTCGGCGCGTTCCAGGTAACGGATCGCGTCCGCGTGCGCGAAGAGACGCGCGGCCGCGGTCGCCGACAGGATCAGGTATGGAAGCGCCTCGGACTTGAGCCCGGCCGCGAGCAGGTTGAACGCGATGACCCCGGCGTGTTCCTCCGACTCGCCGAAGCTCTCCGCGAGGAACTGCCCCACCACGGTGTGGTACTCGATCCGGAGCTCCGGAGGAATGCTGTCGTAGAGGATCTCGCGGATCTTGGAGTGGTCGAAGTGGTACTGCGGGCCGGCGGCGTGGATGAGATGATGGATCTGCTCCAGGAACTGGAGGGTTTTCAGCAACTGCATGCGCTCGATCCCGAGCCCGCGCAGGATCGTGCCGGAGTGGAAGACATCCCCCTCGACGGCCCCCAGCTCCAAGATTTCACGCTCGCGCCCGCCGAGCCGGCTCAGACGCCGCATCACCACGTCGTACACCTTCTCGGGAATGGAGATCTTGTCGACCGTGATCGCCAGGGTCCAGGCGTCGTCGCGCTTCGCGAGCACTTTCTCCGCGGTCAGCAATTTCAAGATTTCCACCATGAAGAAGGGATTCCCCTCCGCCTCACGATAGAGGAGCGTGCCGAATTCCTCTCCCCACTGATGCCCCGGGTAGAGGCGCCTCAGCACCTCCATCACCTGGTCGCGGCTCAGGCGCTGGAGCTCGATCCGCTCGAACCGCTCCTCGCGTCCCAGGAGCTGCAGGACCTCCGGAAGTGCGTGCTGCCGGCCGCCTGCATCCGACGTCGTTTCTTCCGGACGGTAGGTGCCGACGAGGAGCACGCGGCGTCCGCCGACGCGCCGCGCGATGAAGTGGAAGAGGCGCACCGTTCCCTCGTCCGCCCATTGGAGATCTTCGAGCACGAACACCAGGGGACGCTCCTCCGCGATGAAGGCAACCACCTGGTCCAGGACCTCCCAGAGCTCCTCTTCGCTCGTGGGTCCGTTCGTGGCGAAGGCGAAGCGAAGGAACCGGCTCAGGACGGGAATGGAGCCGGCGAGTCTCGGCGAGCGGTCGAAGAGGAAGCGCTGGAGCGCGGGCGCGGAGTCCACGCCGCGGAGTGCGAAGTACTGGCGGAGCGCGTCCGCGACCGGCAGGTAGGAGCTTCCGCCGCCCCCGAAAAGACACGAGGCGACGAGCACGCGCGAGCCGTCGCGGCGGCACGTGCGATAGAACTCCTCCACGAGACGGCTCTTCCCGATGCCGGCTTCACCGGCGACGCAGACCGCGGCGCCTTCTCCCAGGCGCACCTCGCGGTGGAGGGCCGTGAGCCGCGCCGTCGGCCCCTCCCGCCCCACCATCGGGGCCAGGAAGCGCTCGCGCCGCGCGGAGAACACCTCGCGCGTGGCGACCAGGTCCAGCTCCTCATGGACGCCGGAGCGGCGCATGCGGTCGTGTTCCCGAAAACGGTTGAGATCCTCGGTCATTTCGGAAGCGATCTGATAGCGATCGTTCACGTTCTTCATCATCGCCTTGAAGACGATGTGCTCGAGATCCGCGGGAATCTCGGGCACGAGCTCCCGGATCGTGATCGGGTCCTCGTGCAGGATCGCGTGCGCCACCGCCACCGACTGATCGCCGACGAAGGGAAGCTTCCCCGTCAGGAGCTCGTACATGAGAACGCCGAGCGAGAAGAGATCGGTCCTGCCGTCCACCTCCTGGCCGGTCACCTGTTGCGGGGACATGTAGGCCGCGGTTCCCACGATGGATCCGCTCTGCGTGATCGTGCTCCCGCCCGTGATCTTGGCAAGACCGAAGTCCATCACCTTGACCCGGCCCTCGGGCGTGCGCTTGATGTTCGCCCCCTTGATGTCCCGGTGCACGATTCCGTGGGAATGGGCCTCGCGAAGCGCATCCAGGATCTCGAGGCTCAGGTCCACGACCTCGTTCCAGGAGAGGGGTCCCTGCTGGATCAACTCGCGGAGGGTCGCGCCGGGGACGTATTCCATGGCGAGGAAGATGTCGTCGCCGTCGGCGCCCACTTCGTAGATCACCGCGGCGTTGGGATGATTCAGCGTTGCCGCCGCGCGCCCCTCATTCAAAAAGCGGCGACGGGCTTCGGGATCCTGGGCGAGCTCTTGCGGAAGAAACTTCAGGGCCGCGCGGCGGTGGAGCAGGCTGTCGGTCGCAAGGTACACGACCCCCATCCCACCCTGTCCGAGCGTGGACTCGATCTTGTAATGGCTGACGTGCGGCGGGCGGGGCTCCATCCAACTCCTCGATCGGGAAGGACGACGGGCGGACGGGTTTTGGGGCCGAGTCGTGCGGGAGTATAGGGGTTTCGAGCCCGGAATTCCAGCCCTCAGGAAGCCGCGGCGGGATGCTCCCGCGCTCCTCCGCCGGTCGCGCGAGCCTCCACGCGCGGGCTGAAGCGGCGCGAGAACGCGTCGAGGTAGGTGTAGATCACCGGGGTCACGTAGAGCGTGACGAGCTGGGAGAACGCCAGCCCGCCGACCACCGCGAGCCCGAGCGGCCGGCGCGCCTCCGCGCCGGAGCCCAGGCCGATCGCGATCGGGAGCGTCCCCATGAGGGCGGCCATCGTGGTCATCATGATCGGACGGAAGCGGATGAGGCAGGCCTCCACGATCGCCTCGCGGGGCGCCTTCCCCTCGTTCCGCTCGGCCTCCAGCGCGAAGTCGATCATCATGATCGCGTTCTTCTTCACCAGCCCCACCAGCATGATGATTCCGACGAACGCGTAGATGCTGAGCTCGGTGCGGAAGAGAAGCAGCGTGAGGAGCGCGCCGAACCCCGCGAACGGCAGCCCCGAGAGAATCGTGAGCGGATGGATGAAGCTCTCGTACAGGATCCCCAGGACGAGATAGATCACGAGCACCGCGAGGAGGAGCAGGAAGAGAAGCCCCTGCTGGCTGGCCTGGAAGACCTGGGCCGTTCCGTAGAAGCTCGTCGTGATGCCCTGCGGCAGGGTCGCGCGCGCGACGCGCTGGACCTCGCCGATCGCCTCTCCCAGGGAGGTCCCGGGACGCGTGTTGAACGAGATGGCCACGGACGGAATCTGTCCCATGTGATTGACGCTGAGCGGCCCGACCGACGGAGTCAGGCGGGCCACGGAGCCCAGGGGAACCAGGGTGCCGGTGCTCGTCGCGACGTAGAGATTCTGGAGGGCCGTGATGTCGCGCTGGAACTCGGGCTGGAGCTCCATGATGACCCAGTACTGATCGGTCGAGGTGAAGATGGTGGAGACCTGGCGGGATCCGAAGGCGTCGTAGAGGGTCTCCTCGATCTGCTCCGCGCTGACGCCGAGCGCCGCCGCGCGGTCGCGGTCGATCGCGACGTCCACTTCGGGATTGGCGATCTGGAGGTCGCTCGTGACGTCTTGGAGACCGGGAACGTGGCTCAGGCCCTCGAGGAGATCGTTCACGCTCGAATAGAGCACGCTCAGATCCGGGCTCTGGAGCGTGAACTGGTACTGGCTCTTCGAGATCCTTCCGCCGACATTGATCACGGGAGGATTCTGGAGATAGACGCGGATCCCGGGGACGCGGGCGAGCCTGGGCTGGAGCTCCCGGATCGTCTCGTCCGCCGAAAGGCGGCGCTGGTTCCGGGGCTTGAGCTTCACGATGATCCGCCCCTGGTTGGTCGAGGAGACGCCGCCGCCCGAGCCGACCGATGAAGTGTAGGAGTCGACGTTCGGATCCTTTCCGAGGATTGCCGCGACCTCCTGCTGATGCTGCGACATGGCCTCGAAGGAAGTGCCCTCCGCCGTCTCCGTGCTGGCGACGATCCGCCCGGTGTCCTCGCTCGGGATGAACCCCTTCGGAGCGATCTTGTAGAGCAGGAACGTGCCCAGGAGGATGGCGAGCGAGAACGCCATCGTGGCGCGGCGGTGGTCCATCACCCAGAGGAGCGTCCGTTCGTAGAAGCGGTACATGCTCCGATAGCCCTCCTCGACCGTCCGGTACGCGCGCCCGTGCTGCCTCCCGTGATCCAGCTTGAGGAAACGGCTGCAGAGCATCGGCGTGAGGGTCAAGGAGACGAAGCCCGAGACGAGAATCGCCGCGCTGATGGTCACGGCGAACTCGTGGAAGAGGCGCCCCAGGAGGCCTCCCAGGAGGAGGATCGGAATGAAGACCGCGACCAGCGAGATCGTCATGGAGAGAATCGTGAAACCGATCTCGCGCGAGCCGTCCAGCGCGGCGCGGAGGGGGTCCTTTCCCATCTCCATGTGCCGGTGAATGTTCTCGAGCATGACGATGGCGTCGTCGACGACGAACCCGACCGAGAGCGTGAGCGCCATCAGGGAGAGATTGTCGAGGTTGTACCTCATCAGGTACATGACGGCGAACGTGCCCACGATCGAGAGCGGGAGCGAGAGGCTGGGGATGATCGTCGCGGGCAGATTCCGGAGAAAAAGGAAGATGACCAGAATGACGAGCGCCAGCGTGAGCAGGAGCGTGAACTGCACGTCCTCCACCGAGCGCTTGATCGACACCGACCGGTCGTACAGGGTGTGCACCTCCACGGAAGGCGGGAGCTGAGCACGCTGGCGGTCGATCAGCCTCTGCACCGCCGAGGCCACCTCGACGGTGTTGACCCCGGGCTGCCGCTGGATCGCGAGCGTGATGTTGCGGCGTCCGTTGAACCAGCTCGCGACCTTGTTGCTCTGTACGTCGTCCATCACCTGCGCCACGTCGCGGAGCCGCACCGGCGAGCCGCCCTTGTAGGAGATGATGAGCGCGCCGAATTCGCGCGCGTTCTGGAGCTGCCCTTGAGCCTGCACGGTCGCCGAGCGGAGCGGGCCGTACAGGATCCCCGTGGGCAGATTCACGTTCGCGGACTGGACGGCGTCGCTCACCGCGCCGATCGCGATCCCGCGCGAGTTGAGCGCGCGGGGATCCAAACGGATGCGCACCGCGTACTTCTGCGACCCGAACACCGACACCTGCGCCACGCCCTTCACCGTGGAGATTCGCTGCGCCAGCGCGTTCTCCGCGTAGTCGTCCAGCTGGGAGAGGGAGAGCAGGTCGGAGGTGACGACGAGAAAGAGGATGGGCTGATCGGCCGGGTTTACTTTTTGGTAGGAAGGAGGCGTGATCCCGGTCGGGAGCGAACGCTGCGTCTTGGCGATCGCCGCCTGGACGTCCTGCGCGGCCGCGTCGATCTGGCGGTCGAGCGTGAACTGGAGCGTGATCGAGGTGGTCCCCTGTGCGCTCGACGAGGTCATGGCGTCGATGCCGGCGATCGTGGTGAACTGCTTCTCCAGAGGCGTCGCGACCGCGGAGGCCATGGTCTCGGGGCTGGCGCCCGGCAGGCTCGCGTTCACCGAGATCGTCGGGTAGTCCACGTTCGGGAGGTCGCTGACCGGAAGCAGGCGGTATCCGGCGATGCCGAAGATGAGGATGCCCGCCATGACGAGGGTGGTCGCGACGGGGCGCCGGATGAAGGGCTCGGAGAGGTTCACCCTTTTCCCCCGCCCGTCCGGCGCACGAAGATCTTGGCGCCGGGAGAGAGCCTCATCTGCCCGTCGGTCACGACCGGCTCCCCGGGCTTGAGCCCCTGCGTCACCACCGCCACGTCCTCCACCGTGCGCTCCACTTCGACGGGGCGCGGGGACACGGTCGAATCGGGGTTCATCACGTACACGTACGAGCCCTGCTGCCCGGTGGACACGGCCTGCAGCGGAACCACCGTCGCGCGCGGCGCGACGTAGAGGACGAGCCGCACGTCCACGAACTGCCCCGGAACGAGGCGCCCGTCCCGATTCGGAAACTCTCCTTTCAGGAGAAGCGTGCCCGTCGATGCGTCGATGGCGTTGTCCACGAACGCGAGCCGTCCCGCAAGCGCGGCGCGGCCGCTATCCGGCTGCACCCAGATCAAGGGATTCGAGGCCCGGTACCGCTGCAGCAAGGGAACGTCCCGCTCCGGAATCCGGAAGGACACCCGGATGGGATGGGGCTGGATGATCGTCACGAGCGGGTCGCTCGTCGACGCCTTGACGTAATCGCCCACGTGGACCATGAGGCGGCCGCTCCTGCCGGTGATGGGGGCGCGGATCGCGGCATACTCGAGGTTCAGCCGGGCCGTGTTGACCGCCGCCGAGTCCGAGCGCACCGTGGCCGCGGTCGCCTCGGCATCGCTTTGCTTCTGATCCCACTCCGCCTGGGAGAGGATGTTCTGCTCGTGGAGCACCCGCGAGCGTTCGGCTTCGTTCCTGGCCGCCTGGGCGAGCGCGCGATCGCGCGCCAGCGCGGCGAGCGCCTGATCGTACCCCTGGCGGAACGGACGCTCGTCCAGCTGGATCAGGACCTGTCCGGTGCTCACGTGGTCCCCTTCGCGGAACGCGACGCGGGTCACGACGCCCCCGACCTGCGAGCCGACCGCCGCGGTCCGGAGCGCCTCCACGCTGCCCGAGGCGGAAAGCGCGAACGGCACGTCCCGCGTCTCCACGCGCCCCAGGGTCACGGCGACGCGGGTCGCGCGCGCGTCACGTTTCTTCGCGCAGCTCAGGAGCGAACACGCGATCAGGAGCAGGAGCGGCAGCGCCCGGAGCACGCGCGCCGGAGCCCGGAGCATTCGCGGGGCGCTCACACCCGGGTCCGGTTCAGCCGGAGTGCGTTCAAGATCACCGAGACCGAGCTCAGGCTCATGGCGGCCGCCGCGATCACCGGACGGAGCAGGATTCCGAACATGGGATAGAGCGCGCCGGCCGCGATCGGCACGCCGATGGCGTTGTAGAAGAACGCGAAGAAGAGGTTCTGCCGGATGTTGGAAACCGTCGCGAGACTCAGCCGGCGCGCTTGCACGATCCCGAGCAGATCTCCCTTCACGAGGGTGATCGCGGCGCTTTCCATCGCGACGTCGGTGCCGGTGCCCATGGCGATCCCGACGGAAGCCTGCGCCAGCGCGGGGGCGTCGTTGATCCCATCCCCCGCCATGGCGACCACGTGATTCTCTTCCTCGAGCCGCTTCACGATTCCCACCTTGTCTTCGGGCAGCACCTCCGCATGCACCTCCTCGATTCCGAGCCGACGCGCGACGGCGAGCGCGGTCGCGCGGCCGTCGCCGGTGACCATGATCACGTGAATTCCGGAGGCACGAAGCGCTTCGAGCGCCTGGGAGGCGCCGGGCTTGATCGGATCCGCCACGGAAAGGAGCCCGGCGAGGGCTCCGTCCACCGCCACGAACAGGACCGACTGTCCCTCGGCGCGGAACGCCGCGGCCTGCGAAGTCAGCGAGGTCCCGTCGGCCCCCTCCTCGTCTAGAAGCGCGGAAGTGCCGACCGCGACCCTCCGCCCCGACACGAGCCCACGCACGCCCTTCCCGCTCAGCGCCTGAAATCCTTCCGAAGCGTCCACGCGGATCCCGCGTTCCTCCGCTCCGCGCACGATGGCTTCGCCGAACGGATGGGAGCTCCCTCGCTCGACCGAGGCGGCGAGACGCAGGAGCTCCGGCTCCTGAAACGGCGCGACCGGAAGGACGGCGACGAGCGTCGGTCTTCCCTCGGTCAGCGTCCCGGTCTTGTCCACGAGAAGGACGTCCACCTGACGCATCGCCTCGATCGCCTCCGCGTTCCGGAACAGGACTCCCATCCGGGCGCCTCGCCCCGTCGCGACCTGGATGGACATCGGCGTCGCCAGCCCCAGCGCGCAGGGACATGCGATGACGAGAACGGAGATGGCGTTCACCAACGCATAGGCGAGACGAGGGGCCGGTCCGGCCAGCGCCCAGGCGACGAAGGTGACGATCGCGATCAGAATCACGACCGGGACGAAAATCGCCGACACCCGGTCGGCGAGTCTCTGGATGGGAGCCCGGCTCCGCTGAGCCTCCCCCACCATCATTACGATGCGGGCGAGCAGGGTATCGCTCCCGACCCGTTCCGCGCGCATCACGAAGCTTCCGGTCCGATTCAACGTCCCCCCGACCACGCGCGCCGCCGGCCTCTTTTCGACCGGCAGGGATTCGCCGGAAACCATGGACTCGTCCACGGTGCTCACGCCTTCGAGCACAACCCCGTCCACGGGGATCTTCTCCCCGGGGCGGACCCTCAGGCGATCTTCGACCTGAACTTCGCCCAAAGGGACTTCCTGCTCGGAACCCTCGGGGCCGAGACGATGCGCCGTGGCCGGATTCAAGCCGAGGAGCATCCGGATGGCGGTTCGCGTCCGGCGCCGGGCCCTTAGCTCCAGCACCTGTCCCAAGAGGACGAGCGCGACGATGACCCCCGAGGCTTCGAAGTAGTCCGGCACCGATCCGGAAGCGTCGCGGAAGGATGCCGGGAAGATGCCGGGAGCGAGGATCGCGAGGGCGCTCGAGGCATACGACGTGAATACTCCGAGCCCGATCAGGGTGAACATGTTGAGGCTTCGATTCCGGACCGACGCAACCGCGCGGACGTAGAAGGGCCAGGCGCCCCACGTGCAGACCGGGGTCGCCAGAAGGAAGAGGATCCACGCGCGCGCGCCCACGCCTCCGCTGTGTCCCCCCGCCAGCATGCCGCCCATCTCGAGGATCAGGAGCGGCAGCACGAGGGCCGCCGAGACCGCGAGGCGCCGCGACATGTCGTGGAGCTCCCGGTCGTCCTCCACCTCGCCCCCCATCGGCTCGAGCGCCATGCCGCAGATGGGACACGCGCCGGGACCATCGCGCACGATCTGCGGATGCATCGGGCAGGTCCAGGTGGATGCGCGCGGGCGAACCGGGGGAGCCCGCCGCGGCGCGTGGGCCGGAGGCCCCGGCTCCGTGGAGTGTACGAGGTAGCGATCCGGGGCCGCGCGGAATTTCGACGCACAGCCCGCGCTGCAGAAATAGTACGTCCGGCCGCCATGAGCCGCGTGGTGCGAGGAATCGGAATGGACCCGCATGCCGCAGACCACGTCGCGGGACTCCGCGGGGGGCGCGGCGACGTCCGTTCTGGAATCCGAGGTCATGTCTTTCTGGGGATTCCCTGCTGCTCCCGGGCTTCCGAGGTGAGAGGAACGGCGTTCCGAAGGCGGATCCCACGTGGGCCCGCCCTTCCCGGGCGACGACCGCGTCGGGAATGTACCGGAACAGGAGCGCGAACAGGAAGGCGATTACGGTGAAGGAGAACACTGCGCGGACCCATCAGAGCGCCTCCCCCAGCTGCCTTGCGCGGATCGAGCGAACGGTCTCGATCGTATCCGCCTGCGCCGGCGTCTTGTCCTCGCGGTAGCGCTTCACGCGCGCGAACCGGAGCGCAAGCCCCGCCGGATAGTGCGGACTCTCCTGCACGTCGCCGAACGCCACTTCCACGACGATCTCGGGGCGAAGGTGCACGGTGTACCCGTCCGTGGCGACCGCGACCTCCTGGAACCGCGTCGTCTGCCAGTCGAGCATCGCGTCGGTCATTCCCTTGAAGGTCTTGCCCAGCATGACGAATCCCCCGTGGACCGGATCGCGGGCCCCGAGATGGATGTTGCTGAGCTTCCCGGTGCGCCGGCCGTGCCCCCATTCCGCGGCGAGCACGACGAGATCGAGCGTGTGCGCCGGTTTCACCTTGAGCCAGGTGAATCCCCGGCGTCCGGCTTCGTACGGGGCCCCGATCGCCTTCGCCATCACGCCCTCGTGTCCGCGCGCGAGGGATTCCTCGAGAAAGGCTTCCGCTTCGGCCGCGTCCGAGGTCAGCCGGCGGGGGACCGTCATGCCGGGCGCGGACGCGCTCAGCGCCTCGAAACGCTCCCCCGCCGGAGCGTCGATCAGGTCGCGCCCGTCGAGGTGGATGAGATCGAAGAAAAACGGCGTGAGCGGAATCTCGGAACGAAGGCCCTCCACGTCGAGCTTGCGGCCGAAGCGCCGCATGGTTTGCTGGAAGGGCAGCGGCCGCTGGTCGGGACGAAGCGCGATGACTTCCCCGTCCAGGATCATCTCGCGCGAGGGCAGCGACAGGACCCGCTCCACGATTTCGGGCACCGCCACGGTGACGTCGTTCAGGAGGCGCGAGTAGACGCGCACGTCGCTTCCCGATTTGTGGACCTGGACCCGCGCGCCGTCGATCTTGTATTCCAGCGCCGCTTCGCCGAGACGCTCGAGCGCTTCCTCGAGGTCCTCCCCCGGCTGCGCGAGCATCGGCTGAAGCGGCCGGAAGAGCCCGAGACGGAACCGCGAGAGACCCGTGCGCCCTTCCGCGAGCGCGGCGCGCGCCACCCCGCAGGGGTCTCCGGACACCATCGTGGCGCGCCGGATTTCCGAGACGGGGATCTCGGTGGCCTTGGCCAGCGCCTCCTCCATGAGGCCGGCCAGCGCTCCCTGGCGCAGCTCGCCCAGCACGAGGCGGATCAGAAAATCCGCCTCCTCCCCGGTCGCGCGCTGAAGGAGCGAAGCGAAGAGGCGGGGACGCTCCGCGGCCGAGCCCGGTCCCGAGACGGACGCGATCTTGCCCAGGGTCTCGTCCACGTCCAGAACCGTGAGGGTCGGGGTCGATGCATTCGGCACGCGGACCGCTTCGCGAATCCCGGCGCCCCCCAGGCCCAGGCGCGCCTGGCGCGGACCTCCGGAGAGAAAGGCCACAGCCGCTTCCACCTCCTCCGGCTCGAGCCGGCGCAGCAATCCGGCGACCAGCGCCGTCTTCTCCGTGCGCGAGCGGGTCGTCGCGATCCGCCCCGACGTCGAGGCAACCTCCGAGAACTTCACGATCCTCCTCGGTCCGCGGCAGGAATCTCGATCTCGATGGCGAGGCCGCCAGAGGAGCTCGTCCGGGCCGTCGCCCTTCCTCCGTGCCGCTCCACGATCTCGCGGACGATCGCGAGGCCCAGGCCCGAGCCTCCCTCGCGGCCCTCCTCGTTCCCCGCGCTCGAGGAGGGTACGGAGCCGCGATAGAAGCGGCCGAACACGAGCGAGAGCTCCTCCGGCGGGATCCCCGGGCCGTCGTCGCTCACGATGAGCCGATGGATGGAGCCGGACTCCTCCGACGGCTCGAGGGTCACCTCGACCTGTCCGCCGGCATGCACGTAGCGGAGCGCGTTCACGAGCAGATTCTCGAGCGCCTGCTCCATGCGGCGGCCGTCCGCCTCGATCCATGCCTCACGGCCTCGCTCGCGCCAGAGGAGGGTCAGGCCCGCCTTTCGGAAGCGCGGCTGAAACCTCTCGATCGTATTCCGGCATAACGCCGCCCAGTCGAGGCGCTCCTTGTGGAGCGGCGTCGCGCCCGCCTCCAGCCGCGCCAGCTCGAAGAGGTCGCGGATGAGGAGGTCCATGCGTCGCGACTCGTCGAGGAGGCCGCGCACGTAGGTCGTGCGCTCCTCGGGAGACACCGGGACGCCCGGGTCCAGCAGCGTCTCCGCGTATCCCCGGATGGAGGTGAGCGGCGTGGCCAGCTCGTGCGTGATGTCCGCGAAGAGCTGGCGGCGCTGAAGCTCCGTCTCGTGGAGCTCGCTTCGTGCCGCGGCGAGCCGCTCGGTCATGCGATCGAGCTGCTCCGCGAGCCGGCCGATCTCATCCCCGCTTCGATCCGCGATCCGGACCGAGAGATCCCCCTCCGCGACGCGCGAAGCGAGCACCTCCATGGCGCGGAGCCGGCGCACGAGCAGACGCATGAGCAC
This sequence comes from Candidatus Eiseniibacteriota bacterium, assembly GCA_005893165.1. Classification (GTDB taxonomy): domain Bacteria; phylum Eisenbacteria; class RBG-16-71-46; order SZUA-252; family SZUA-252; genus WS-7. The sequence continues at coordinate 21,063 of VBOR01000054.1, forward strand.
GAGGCCCGCGAACGCGGAGGCCGCGATCGCGACCGGAAAGAGGAAGAGCGACTCCCGGGGCTCGAGAAATCCCATGGCGCCGCGAGGCCGCATCCGGCGAACCACCAGAACCTCGCCGACCGGGCGTCCGTTCCGCACGACGTCGCGCCGCGCGAGCGTCTCGATGCGTCCCCGGTCGCCGCGATCCCGAGGTCCCGGAGCCGGAACCAGGCGTCGCGAGGAATCCGGTCCGGCGCTGTCCCGGAACGTGAGGCCCAGGAAGCGTCCCGGCGGCGAGCTCTGCACCGTGCCGTCCGAGGCGCGAAAGAGGATCCAGGCGGGGCGCACCGACTCCCGGTGCCGATCGAGCAAGGTGTCCACCTCCGCGGGCGTGGGCGCAGCCGGCGATGAGGCGATGGCGGTCGCCACGGCGGTGGCGGCGAGCTCCGCGCGGGCCTTCGCCTCCCGCACCTCCAGAGGATGGAGGACCGCCGAGGCCACCAGCGCCTGGAGCAGCGTCCCGATGATCGCGGTCAGGAGGAAGATCGCCGCGATCGTCCAGAAGAGACTTCGTTTGTGCGGAGGGCTCACGCGGTGTCGGCGAACCGGTACCCCGCGCCCCAGACCGTCTGGAGGTAGCGCGGATTGGAGGGATCGGTCTCGAGCTTGCGGCGCACGCGGCTGATCAGGCTGTCGATCGAGCGGTCGTCCACCACGCGATCGCTGCCCCAAACGTGCTCCATCAGGGCTTCGCGGCTGAACACGCGTCCGGCCCGCGAGGCGAGAAAGTAGAGAAGATCGAACTCCAGCGTGGTCAGGGGAACCCCGGACCCTTCACGCTCGAGGGAACGGCGGCCCGGATCGATTCGGAGCGCTCCGATCTCGAGCACGCGCTCGGTGACGGTGCCGGTCGAGCGCCTGAGGAGCGCGCGCACGCGGGCGGTCAGCTCGGCGGTGCTGAAGGGCTTCGTGATGTAGTCGTCGGCCCCGAGCTCGAGCCCGAGCAGCTTGTCGCTTTCCCCGGAGCGGGCCGTGACCATGAGGATGGGAACGTCGCTCTCCTTCCGGACGCGGCGTGTCACCTCGAGCCCGTCCATGCCCGGAAGTCCGAGATCGAGCACGACCAGCGCGGGCTTGAGCCTCGCGAAATCGGCGAGCGCGCGTCCGCCGTCGGGTGACCGGTGGCACTCGTACCCGACCGCCTCGAGATTCTTCGAGATCAGGTCGGCGATGCGCGCGTCGTCCTCGACGATGAGGATTCGCTGGATCAAACGTTCCCTCCCTGTGTCGGGCCAGCGCTCGCCGTGCGACGCTGGGACCGGGTGCTTCGCCGGAATGTTCGCGGGTCCATTCACACCTTAATCTACGCGCGATGTTTTGCAGAGATGTGGCGCCCGCGTCCCTCTGTGTGGCAACCGTCTCCGCCGGGTGGCCCCGGTCGAACGCGGCGTGAAATGCCAACCGCCCGCCACAACTCTGCCACACCGGCGGCGTATCTTACTCGTGGTGACGGGTGTGCTTCGTGAGGGCCGAGGGCCCTCGCGGGAATTCAACCTACATAAGGGTGAGCACGTGAAGGTCTGGACCCCACGCTTCGTTTCGATCGTGCTGGTGGCTGCCGCTGCCTTGGCGACCCCGGCGCTCGCGCAGCCGCGTCCCATCACGCTGCAGGAGGCGGTCGCGATGGCGCGGCGGAACGCGCTCGTGGTGATCCAGGCGCGGGGACAGTCCAAGACGAGCGCCGCCGCGGTGCGCGCGGCGTACGGCGCGTTCCTGCCCAACGTCAGCCTGACGGCGGGGGCGACGCGGCAGTACACCTCGGGCGCGCGGACGCGCGTGGAGAACGGGCAGGTCGTCACCCTGCCCTCCCAGCCCTGGTCCTCCAGCGCGGGCCTGGGAGCCAACGTCGATCTCTTCACAGGCGGCCGGCGGTTCTTCGATCTACGTCAGGCCCGCGCGCGCGACGCCGCGGCGGAGGTGAACGAGACGGCGCAGCAGTGGAACGCGACCCTGGCGGCGGAGCAGCAGTACTTCAACGTGCTCGCCGCGCGCGAGTCGCAGGCCGCGGCCGCGACCCAGCTCGAGCAGGCGGAGCTCCAGCGCAAGACCGCGATCGCCCGCGTCGAGGCTCGGGCCGCGACGCGCTCCGATTCGCTCCGCGCCGAGATCCAGTACCGGACGGCTCAGCTCGCGGTCGTGGACGCGCGGAACTCGGTGGAGACATCCAACGCCGCGCTGACCCGCGTGATCGGATCGCCGGAGCCGGTCACGGCGGCGCCCGCGGATACCAGCCATCCCGGGCTCTCGCTGGATGAGGCGACGCTGCGCCAGCTCGCGCAGAACGGGCCGGCGGTCCGTCAGTCGAAGGCGCTTCTCGATGCGGCCGTGGCCGGTCAGCGCAGCGCCTGGACCGACTACCTGCCTTCGCTCTCGGCGAGCTATTCGCGAACGGGGAGCGGGATCGGAAACGCGCCCGAGTTCGTGGCAAACGATTTTTCCTATTCGGGATCGCTCCGGTTCTCGGCCGCCCTCCCCCTCTTCAACCAGTTCCAGCGCGAGCAGCGCATCACGCAGGCCAAGGTGGACCAGGAGATCGCCGAAGCCTCCCTCCGCGACGCGCGTCTGGCCGCGGACGAAGACCTGACCACGCAGCTCGGCGCCTTCCGCTCCGCCGAGGAGCGCGTGGCCTCGCTCGGCGCATCCCTCGCGGCGGCCGAAGAGGACCTGCGTGTGCAACAGCAGCGCTACGCGGTGGGCGCCTCCACGCTGCTGGACGTCCTTTCGTCCCAGACGCAGCTCAATCAGGCGCGCCGGGACCTGATCCGCGCCCGGTACGATCTCCGTGTCGCAAAGGCCCAGCTCGAGGCGCTCGTGGGAAGGGATCTCTGATGGCCACCCCGGCTCGAGTGGAACGCTCCCCCTCGATCGATCTCGTCGAGGTGAAATCCAAGGCGTCGGGGCAGATCGTCCGGATGCCGGTCCAGGTCGGCTCCTTCGTCCCGAAGGGCGCTCTTCTCGCTCAGATCGATCCCCGCGACGTCCAGAACCAGTACGACCAGGCGCTGGCCGCGCTCCGGGCCGCGCAGGCGAAGGTGGAGATCTCGCGCGCGCAGAAGGCGCGCTCCGACGGGCTCTATGCGAAACAGGTCATCACCGCCGAGGAACACGAGACCGCAACCCTGGATTACGCCAACGCGCAGGCGGCGCTCGTGAAGGCCCGCGCCGATCTCGACATCGCCAGGCAGCGCCGCGACGACGCCACGGTCCGCGCGCCGATCACCGGCACCATCTTAGAGCAGCCGGTCGCGAACGGACAGGTCATCACCTCCGCCACGTCCTCGGCCAGCGGCGGGACCACGCTTCTCAAGATGGCGGACCTGGGCAAGGTGCGCATGAGGGCCATGGTCGGAGAGACCGACATCGGCAACGTGAAGACCGGACAATCCGCGACCGTGACCGTGGACGCGTTTCCGCAGCGAACCTTCACGGGAAGCGTGGAAAAGATCGAGCCCCAGGCCGTCGTGGAGCAGTCGGTCACCAACTTCCCCGTGCTGATCTCGGTGTCCAATGAGAGCGGCGTGCTCCTTCCCGGCATGAACGGCGAGGTCACGATGCTGGTGGACGAGCGCGACGACGTGCCGGCCATCCCCGTGGATGCCGTCCGGAGCGTGCGTGAGCTTCCGATCGTCGCGGAGGCGCTGGGTCTCGATCCCGCCAAGGTGAAGGCGCAGGTGGACGAGCAGATGAAGGCGAGAGGGGCCGCGGGGGATTCGGCGCGCGCCAGGTGGCGCGCCGGACGTGGCCAAACCGCTGGTGACTCCGCGCGCGGGCGGGGTCGTCGCGGAAGCCGTGGCCAGGACCAGAGCGGGGGCGGCGGGGCTGCGGGTGGAGGCGGAGGCGGCGGGGGACGCCAGAATCGCGTCCAAATCGCCTTCGTGAAGACCGAGCGGGGGCTCGAGCCGCGAGTCACCCGGCTCGGCCTGAGCGATTTCGACTATGCGCAGGTGCTCGATGGCGTGAAGGAAGGCGAGCAGGTCGTGCTCCTGGGCGTGGCCGAGGCGCAGGCGAATCGGGCTCAATCCCAGAGCCGGATCCGCGAGCGCATGGGCAGCGGCGTGCCGGGTGTCCCGGGCGCGGGCGGCGGCGGACGCGGCGGCGGCGGTGGAGGAGGAGGGCGCTGAGATGGATCCCAGGATGCAGCTTGGTGAGACCATCAACGTCGCGCTCGAGTCGCTTCGCGCGAACAAGCTCCGCTCGTTCCTGACCATGCTCGGCATCGTGATCGGAGTCGGGGCTGTGATCGCGATGGTCGCGCTGGGCCGCGGCGCGCAGCAGTCGGTGAAGGAGCGCATCGCCTCCCTGGGCACCACGCTCCTCACGGTGCTGCCGAATCAGGCGCGCGGCCAGGGAGGAGTGGCTTCCGGAAGCGACCGCGCTCCTCTGACCATGAGCGACGCGCGGGCGATCGAGGATCGCGGTCAGTTCGTGGCGGCGGTCCAGCCCGAAATGACGCGTCAGATGCAGGCGCAGTACGAGAACCGCAACACGAACACATCGATCGTGGGGGCCACGGCCAATTACCTCGAGGTCCGGAAGTTCTCGATCGCGGCGGGCCGCATGTTCACCGAGCCCGAAAACGCGGCGCGCCGGACGGTCGCGGTCGTCGGCTCCCAGGTGGTGACCGATCTCGGAATCGCCTCACCCGAGGCGCTGGTCGGCGCTCCGCTCAGGATCAACGGAGTCCAGTTCGAGGTGGTGGGAGTGCTGGCGTCCAAAGGCCAGGGAGGCGGATTCTCCAACCCGGACGACCAGATCCTCGTTCCGATCGAGACGGCGCGCTACCGGCTGTTCGGCAGCGATCGCCTCCGCTCGGTCAACGTGCTGGCGCCCACGGAGGACGACATTCCCGTAACGATGGCGGAGGTCCAGCGGATCCTCCGCCGGGAGCACCGCCTGAGACCGGGTCAGGAGGACGATTTTCAGATCCGGAATCAAGCGGACTTCCTCACGACGCTCGGCGAGACCACTCAGGTCTTCACCTATCTGCTCGCGGGCATCGCCGCCGTGAGCCTCCTCGTCGGCGGGATCGGCATCATGAACATCATGCTGGTCTCGGTGACCGAGCGCACGCGCGAGATCGGAATCCGCAAGGCGCTCGGCGCGACGCAGAAGACGATTCTCTTGCAATTTCTGATCGAGGCGCTGGTGCTCTGCCTGCTGGGGGGAATATTCGGGATCGCGTTCGGCGCGGGCGCGGCGATCGTCGCGCGGAGCGCGTTCCACTGGAACACGTCGGTGGGAGCGTCCTCGATCCTGCTGGCCTTCCTCTTTTCGGCGGCGGTGGGCATCCTCTTCGGAGTGTGGCCCGCCCGCCGCGCCGCGTCCCTGGACGCGATCGAGTCGCTGCGATACGAGTAGAGGGCGCTCCCGTGAGCGGGACGCCCTCTAATTGTTCCACGAGAAGACCCGCGGTTCTAGGAAGACGCCCCCGGGGTCCCTGGCTGCGGCGTGCGCGCTCCGAAGATCGGCTCGCGCCGCCCGCCGGCGCCGAAGGAGTCGCTCTCGCGGCCGGCGAAGTCCTCACGCGCGTGATTCATCGCCTCGGTCGCGGCGCTCCCGAGCTTGCGCGCCGTCTCTCCCACCTTGCGACGCGTCTCGCTGCCGCGGGCCGGCGCGAGAAGCAGGGCCAGGCCCGCCCCGATCATGGCGCCCACCAGAAATCCCGTCAGCGTGACTCCGGTCGTCGCGACCGCCTCCCCCCTCTCGTGCGTGTACCCATGGTCACTCATGGTTTCGTCCTCCGTTGGTCGACACGCGACCACTGAAACGTTGTGTGAGTCGCTCGACGAACTGCCTCGCTCCGTATCGGAATCCACGGATGATCGCGACGGCCGCGCGCACGGGCAGCTCCACCTCCTGGATCACGGTGTCGGTGAGGGTCACCGCCCGCTCTCCCACCGCCTCGAATCGATCCATCACGCGACGCACGCGCGGCGCGATGTCCCGGAACGTGCCGACGATCTCCTGCGCGTCGTGCGCCACATTCGTGAGCTGATCGATCACCTGCCGTGCTTCCCCGGCGAGCCTCGAGAACTCATCCGAAGACTTGCGGAAGTGCTGCATCACCCTGATCGTGGCCACAGCGATCGTCACCACCGCGATTGTTACAATTACAAGGCAAATCTGTAGGAGTACCGGCATGGTTCGCCCCCGTTCAACCTACGCGCCTTCGAGTTGTACCGAGCACAATGGGGTCACGGGTGTCGCGGCGGACTGAGGTGCAACATCAAGGCCAGGAAGGGAGCGATATCGAGCGCGTGGGAACGCGCGGGGACGCGGGCTACAGTTTCGCGATGAGCGCGCGGAGGGCGTCCGGGTCGACCGGCTTGGGAAAGTGCTCCTCGAACCCCGCTTCGATCGCGCGGCCGCGATCGGTGTATCCGGTCAGGGCGACGAGATGGGCGCGATGCTTCTCGGTCCGCAAGCGCGTCGCCAGCTCGTAGCAGTCCACACGCGGAAGCCCGATGTCGATGAGGACGAGGTCGGGACAACGCTCGCGATAGAGCTCGACCGCCCGGTCGGCCTCGTAGGCGACGTGGACGAGATGATCCCAGTGCTCGAGGAGCATCGCGATTCCGTCGGCCGAATCCCGGTCGTCGTCGACGACCAGGATCGACAGCGGCTGGCGCGGTCCCGAGGGATGCGGCGCGTCACGATTTCCCGGCTCCCGATCCACGCGTGGCTCTCCCATCTCCAGACGATGTCCTCGACCGCGAGATGGCGAGCAACCGCTGTGCCGCGGCGTCTACCGTTCACGAGCTCGCCGCCGTTTGGATGCAACACCTGTCCTGTCATGTCGGCGGAATCCTGGTGATCATGTCAGCCTCGCTCGAGGCGACGGATACGTCTCCGCTCAGGGCCAGCGCGAGCAGCGCCATCGCAAGGACGAGCATGCGAAGAGCTCGTGCAGACGCTGGAGGCGGCGGCGCGGGCGCGGGCGTCCGGAGGAGGAATCTCGGATGAGGGGCCTCTCGCGGACGGCCGGCGGTCATGGAGGAAAAAGAGGGGGCCCTCCATTAAAGGGGGTGGGTTGGGTGGGGAACCGCCCAGTCCCGTCGGAAGGCCAGTGGAGGGCCCCTGGGTCGCTACGTTTCTTCGAGTCTCGATGAACTAGGGATTCGGCCTCAGCTCATCGTGCTTCTCTGTTTGGCGCCCCGCGTGGGCGCCGAGTGTTTTGCGAGCAGGGCCACAGGATCGGACCGAAGACTCTGCCGTATCGTATAGGGCCAGATCTTGACGTCCAGACCCCCAGCTCCTGCTCGCTTCCACCTTCACGCGCGCCCGCCGCGGCGCGCGAATCATTCCAATGGGGCGGGATCAGCCTCCGGTCACCTTTTCGTCGCCGGAGGAATCGAGAATGTCTCGGGCCGGTTCGACCCGGTCATCGTGCGCGTAAACGCCCACGAGAATCCCGCCCTCTCGATCTGCTTCTTGGGGCCGACTTACGGAATACGGCCTTCGCAGCAATCGTGCCACATGTGGCGGGTAGGGCTCGGGGGTCCACGGCGGTGAGCTGGAAGGGTGCTGTTTGCTCTATCTCAATAGAGAGGAAAGGCGGGGTGGGGCGGCGCATCTCGGAGGCGCGGCCCCCTGTCATTCCGGGGCTTACGGCTTGCCACCGTCGCGTAAGATTGTGTAAGCAGTGCTCCGCCATCTTGTAGAAAGTACACGGCGCGACTCTCGCCCATACGGGCCCGGTCGCCGGTTCTACCCTTGGCTCCCGGCCGCGCTCCCGCCCCGGCATGCGGCGTGCCGCACGGGTCAGACGGCGGCGGAGTAGTTGTTCAGCCGGTTGTAGATCGTCTTGAGGCTGATGCCGAGAACCTCGGCCGCCTTGCGCTTGTCTCCTCCGTAGTGCTCGAGCGTCGCCAGGATGAAGTGGCGCTCGATGTCCGCGAGCGACATCCCCACCTGCATCGAGTCCGGGTTTGACGAAGCGCCCGCGGGCGCTGGAGTGCTCGGCCCGGTCGGAAGCGCGTCCATCTCGATCATGTCGTCGGAGAGGATGAACGCGCGCCGGATCATGTTCTTCAGCTCGCGTACGTTTCCCGGCCAGCTGTAGGCGGCCATCCTCCGCCGCGCGGCCGAGCTGAACTTCTTCGAGGTCCCTTCCTCGCGATTGATCTGTCCCAGAAAGTGCTCCGCCAGGAGATCGATGTCGCCGTTCCGGTCCCGGAGCGGCGGGAGCACGATCGGGAATACGTTCAGCCTGTAGAGAAGATCCTCGCGGAACTTCCCTTCCTTCACGGCCGCTTCGGGGGATCGGTTGCTTGCCGCGATGACCCGCACGTCCACCGGGAACGCTTCGTCACCGCCGACGCGCAACAAGGTCCCGGTCTCGAGGACCCGGAGCAGCTTCACTTGCAGCTCGAGCGGCATTTCCGTGATCTCGTCCAGGAATAGCGTTCCGCGCGACACCCGCTCGAAGTAGCCTCGATGGAGCTGCGTCGCCCCGGTGAAGCTTCCGCGCTCGTGCCCGAAGAGCTCGCTCTCGATGAGATTCGCCGGTACGGCCCCGCAATTCACGGGGAGGAACGGCTGGCTGCGCCGCCGGCCGAGCTCGTGGATGGTCGCGGCGACCTCTTCCTTCCCGGTGCCGCTCTCGCCCACGAGGAGCACGGTGGCGTCGGTCGGGGCCACCTTCACGACCAGATCGTAGACCTTCTGCATGACCGTGGAATTCCCGATCAGGCGTCCGAAGCGTCCAAGCTCTCTCAGCTCGTCCCGCAGAGAGCCAATTTCCTCCTTCAGGGCCAGCGTGCGGGACACGTTCGCGAGGACGGTCTTCAGACGGCGAATGTCGACCGGCTTGGTCAGATAATCCAGCACGCCGGTGCGGAGCGCTGCCACGGCGGAGTCCACCGAGGCGAACCCCGTCATGAGGATCACCTCGGGGCGCTGCGCCGGCTCCATTTCCTGGAACAGCTCGAGGCCGTTTCCGTCGGGAAGCATGAGATCGACGAGAACGACGTCGGGCCGCGTCTGTGCGAGGCGCCCGCGGGCTTCGGCGAGGGTGCCGGCGGAGATCGCCGAGAATCCCTCCTTCTCCACGAGCTCCGTCATGGCGGAAAGGGCTCGGGCTTCGTCGTCGACAATCAAGGCAACAGGCATGGGCTCCTATCCAATCCTCGCTGCGGCGAGCGGCAGCTGAATCTCGAGAGTGGCGGCGTTCGAGGCGCCGGATCGAGCGTGGATCCTGCCACCGTGGCGCTCCACGACCCGGCGTGCCGCATGAAGCCCGCGCTCCGGTCCCGGCGTCACGGTCGTGTCGGCATTTCCGGCTTGGAGCGCGGACGGGATCGCGGGAAGCGCGCCTTTGAGCTTCACGATCGCGCCTCGTTTTTCGGCCGATACCGAGATGGAGAGCTCGCTATCGGCCGGAATGGCCTCGACCGACGTGATGAGAATGTGCAGCAAGGCCTGCTTCAAGGAATCCTTGTTCCCCTCGACGAGCACGGGCCCGTCCGGGGACGCGCGTCGAAGCTCCACGCGGCCGCGTCTGCAGTACGGCTCGAGCAGGACGCCGAGATCCCGAACCGTCTCGACCAGATCGAACCGCTCCGCGGAATCCTCCGTCACGCGAAGCTGGTTCAGGATGGAATCCAGCATCCCTTCCAGGCGCTGAAGCTCGGAGCCGATCACCTCGACATAGCGTCCCTGGCGCTCCTTCACGTCGCCCCCCGAGGGCTCCGCCAGGGTGTTCCTGAGAAGCTCGAGATAGAGGACCACCGTGTGGAGCGGGGTGCGCATGTCGTGGGCGGTTGCAGGAGCGAGGCGGGAGAGGGCCCGCATGTGGGCGGCAAGCCTCTGGTCCGACTCCAGCGCACGGAGGGTGGCCTCGTCGGTCATCACGGCCTTGGACCATCGATGGCACGGATCATGGCACCCCAAGCTGTCGAGCGGACGAGCGGACCAGGGATCAGACGTGGCTCTCAGTATTGTGACTGAGTCCCGGCGAGCATTTCAAGCCACCCTTTTGAAAAATGGAAAAAGACTGAATCGACCGCCCGGGCCGGTCCCCGGCCGGCTGCGGGCCTTGATATTGCTGGTTGGCTTTCGTCCTTGTGCGGTGGCCCGTCAGGCGCCCGGTCTCGTGCCCGATCCGCTTGTTTGCCAAGTGGTTACATGGACACGCGGCCTTCGGAAGCACCCTCCGGAGTGTAAGAATGGCGTCTGCCGCGTTCTCCACGGTTCACGTTTCAAGATGAGCTTACAGCCTATCGTTCGACCTGTGCGTCCGCCCGAGGGGCCGGCAAGGAGGAATCACAATGCAAGGATATCCAGA
>VBOR01000097.1 GCA_005893165.1 Candidatus Eiseniibacteriota bacterium
AAGAAATCGGCCTTCGCCGCGATCTCCCCCGCCAGCAGCGCGGCGCGCGGGACCTCGATCATGGTGCCGATGGTGTGCGGGATCTTCACCTCGAGCCGCCGCATCACCTCCGAAGCGACCGACTCCACGACGGCCTTCTGTCGGATCAGCTCCTCCGGATCGCCCACCAGCGGAATCATGATCTCGGGGATCGCCTTCTTGCCGTCGCGGATGACGCTCGCCGCGGCCTCGAAGATTGCCTGGGCCTGCATCCGCGTGATCTCGGGGTGCAGGATTCCCAGACGGCACCCGCGGAAGCCCAGCATCGGGTTGAATTCGTGGAGCTCCTCCACCCTCGTGAGCGTCGCGGTGAGCCGGGCGCGCTTCGCCTCGCCGGCGCGCCCCCGCTTGAGCTGCGCCAGCTCGCGCAAGAGGCTCTCCCGCTTCGGCAGGAACTCGTGGAGCGGAGGATCCAGCGTGCGGATCGTGACCGGGGAACCCTCCATGGCGAGGAAGAGCCCGCGGAAATCCGCGCGCTGAAGCGGCAGGAGCTTCTTCAGGGCTCCCTCGAACGCACCGATCGGACCCCGTCCGCGGCGCTGCGCTTCCTCGAGCTGCTTCCGGAGCTTCGGGCGCTCCGAGCGCGCCGCACCCTTCAGCGCTTCCTGAATTCGCTCGATCGTGAGCTTCATCTCCCGCGCCTCCTGCGCGTTCAGGATCATCGTGACGACGTGAGGGATGCGCTCCTCGGCAAAGAACATGTGCTCCGTGCGGCAGAGTCCGATTCCCTCCGCCCCGAGCTGCCGTGCGAGCCGGGCGTCCTGCGGCACGTCCGCGTTCGCGCGAACGCGCAGCCGGCGCACCTCGTCGCACCACTCGGTGAGGCGCTGGAAGCACTGGAAGAGAGGCGCCTTGTCCTGGCGGAGCCTTCCCGTCAGCACGCGCACGACCTCGGAGTCCGCGGTGGGCGCGTCCCCCAGCAGCACCTCGCCGGTCGAGCCGTCGAGGGACAGGAAGGCGCCTTCGCGCAGGGTCCGTCCCTTGACGCGCAGCAGGCGCTTCTCCTCGTCGATCGAGAGCGCCGTGCAGCCCGCCACGCAGCACTTCCCCATGCCTCGGGCCACGACCGCGGCGTGCGAGGTCATCCCTCCCGTGGCCGTGAGAATGCCGCGCGCGGAGTGCATGCCCGCGATGTCGTCCGGAGAAGTCTCCGCCCGGACCAGGATCACCCGCTCCGTGGCGCCCCGGCGCACCGCCTCCTCCGAGGTGAAGACGATCGCGCCCGCGGCCGCGCCCGGCGAGGCGGGGAGTCCGCGCGCGAGGACCTCGTGCTTCGTTCGCTCCACCGGGTCCAGCACGGGGTGCAGCACCTGATCCAGGTGCTCCGGATCCACGCGCTCGATCGCCTCGCGCTTCGTGAGGAGCCCTTCTTCCACCATCTCGACCGCGATCCTGAGCGCGGCCTGCCCCGTGCGGGCCGCCCGCCGCGTCTGGAGCATGAAGAGGCGTCCCTCCTCGATCGTGAACTCGAAGTCCTGCACGTCGCGGTAATGCCGCTCCAGCCGCGACGTGATCTCGCGCAGCGCGGCGTAGGCCTCCGGAAGCTCGCGCTCCATCTCCTGGATGGGACGCGGCGTGCGGATCCCCGCGACCACGTCCTCTCCCTGTGCGTTCCGGAGATACTCGCCGTAGAACTGCTTCTCCCCCGTCGCCGGATCGCGCGTGAACCCCACGCCGGTCGCGGAGCGATCGCCCAGATTCCCGAAGACCATCGCCTGCACCGTGACCGCCGTGCCGAGATGCTCCGGAATTCCGTGGAGCTGCCGGTAGTGGACCGCGCGCTCCGTGTGCCACGAGCGGAAGACCGCGTCGCGCGCCCGCCGGAGCTGCTCGCGGGCGTCCTGGGGGAACTCCCCGCCGCTCTCGCTCCGGACCACCTGCTTCATCCGCGCGACGAGCTTCCGGAGATCGCGCTCGCTCAAGCCCGTGTCGTCCTCCACGCGCGCGCCCTTCTTGGCGAGCCGGAGCTCCTGCTCGAGGACCTCCCGCGGCACGCCCAGCACCACGTCGGAGAACATCTGGAGGAAGCGCCGGTAGCTGTCGTAGGCGAAGCGTGCGTTCTGGCTCTTCCGGGCGACCCCTTCGACAGTCTGATCGTTCAGCCCGAGGTTCAGGACGGTGTCCATCATTCCCGGCATCGAGACCGGGGCCCCGGAGCGAACCGACACGAGGAGGGGATTCATGGCGTCGCCGAGGCGGCGGCCCAGGAAGGTCTCCAGACGGCGGAGCGCCTCGTCTTCCGCCTCGACGATCGAGTCGAGGAGGCGGCCTCCCGCCTCGAAGAACTGCCTGCAGGCTTCCGTGGTGATCGTGTAGCCGGGAGGGACCGGGATTCCCGCGTTCACCATCTCGGCGATGCCCGCGCCCTTCCCTCCGAGGAGATCGCGCATGCGGGCGTTCCCTTCGGCCTTTCCGTCGCCGAAGAAGTACACCCAGCGCCGCCGGGCGCCGGCGCCTTCGACGCCCCCTTGGGGCGCGACACGCGTGCCGGTGCTCACCCGCTCCAGCTCGCTCACCGGCCCACCCGCTCAAGCTCGAGCGCCGGGACGATTTCCCCGGCCGGAAGTCCCGCGTAGCTCCGGATCACACGCTCCTCCTCCGGATGTAGAGATTCGCGGTCCCCCGGGCTCAGGAGCGAGAGCTGGTCCAGGACCGCCATCACGGCGGGCTTGAGCGCGCGCCGGCTCCCGTCCGCGATCTTCACCGCGATGCCGAGGCCGCGCTCGAGGTAGGCGATCGCGTGCATCCCCTCGGCTCCCGCCTTGGAGACCACCGCTCCCTTCAGCGTGCGCATGAGGAGCGTGTCCAGCCTTCCCTCCCCGGCCACGTTCTCCGGAAATTCCGCCATGGTGTCCCGGATCTCGACGAGCGCAGGCACCGGGTTGCCCCGGGCGTCCACGCCGCGCGCCAGGAGCGCGAACGACCGGGCGAGCGTGGAGAGCTTCATTCGAGGGGTCGGAGCGCTGCATCCGTCGATCGCGGGCACCGGATCCTCGAAGGGCGCCCCCACCAGCTCCTCGAAGCGCTCGAAGATGAGCCGCTGCACCGGGTGCGCGGGATCGATGTAGCTCTCGAGCGGCTCCCCCATCCCGCGGGCGAGAAGGAGCATGCCCGCGTGCTTTCCGGAGCAGTTGTGCCGGAGCGGCGTGGGGGCCTCGCCCCGGGCGCGGAGCGCTTTCGCCGTGGCTTCGTCGTAGGGCTCGTGCACGCCGCAGCGGAGCATCGAGGGATCGGCGCCGGCGGCCGCGAGGATCTGGAGCACCAGGGCGACCTGCGCATCGGTCCCACCATGAGAGCCGGCGATCAGGGCCAGCGCGCTCTTGGGAAGTCCGGAGCGCGCGAAGAGGCCCGATTCGACGAGGGGAACGGCCTGGAACGGTTTGAAGGCGGAGCGCGGGAAGACCCAGGCGCGAGGATCGCCGGCCCGGGCGAGGAGCTTGCCCCGGGTGTCGGAGACCGCGACGTGCCCGTAGTGGACGCTCTCGGCGTGCGCGCCGCGCCGGAATTGCACGAGCGGTGCGGGGGCCGCGGGTCCCGCCACCTCGGGCTTTCGGATCGCTTTGGTCTCCGGCATGGGGGGAAAGCGCCGAGCGCGCGCGGTCCTCAGCGGTCGATCTGGGCCTTCTGGAGGCGGCCGCTATAGTCGATGTACACCGATTTCCATTCGGTGAAGGCGTCGATCACGGTGGGCCCTCCCTCGCGGTGGCCGTTTCCGGTCTCCTTCACGCCGCCGAACGGAAGCTGCACTTCCGCGCCGATCGTCGGACCGTTCACGTAGGTGATCCCCGCCTCGATGTCGCGGATGGCGCGCATCGCGCGATTCACGTCGCGCGTGTAGATCGAGGAGCTGAGCCCGAAGGGGGTGCCGTTCAGCACCTGGATCGCCTCCTCCATGGAGGAGACCGTGATCACCGAGAGCACGGGGCCGAAGATCTCCTCCTGCGCGATGCGCATCGACGGCTTCACCTGGTCGAAGATCGTCGGCTTGTAGAAGGCGCCGTCGCCGAGCGCCCCCTCGGTGGCCGACGCTCCGCCCGCGACGAGCTTGGCGCCCTCGGCCTTCCCGATCTCGGTGTAGGAATGCACGCGTTCCCGCTGGGCGCGGTTCACCAGCGGCCCCACTTCGGTCGCCGGATCCAGGCCATCTCCCAGGCGCAGCTTCGAAGCGCGGTCCGCGAGGCGACGGACCATCTCGTCGTGGACCTCGCGCATCACGATGAGCCGGCTCGTGGCCGTGCAGCGCTGCCCCGTCGTTCCGAAAGCTCCCCAGAGCACTCCCTCGAGCGCCAGATCCAGGTCCGCGTCCTCCATCACGATCTGCGCGTTCTTTCCGCCCAGCTCCAGCGAGACCCGCTTCAGCGTCTTGGCCGAGCGCTCCGCGATCACCTTGCCCACGTCGGAGGAGCCGGTGAAGGAGATCATCTTCACGTCCGGATGCATGACGATGGGGGTGCCGACGGTGCTCCCGCCACCGTGCACGATATTCACGACCCCTTCCGGAACGCCCGCCTCGACCAGCACCTCGATCAGGTGGTGCGCCGAGGCCGGGGTGTCGCTCGCCGGCTTCAGGACCACGGTGTTCCCCGCGACCAGCGCGGGGAAGGTCTTCCAGGAAGGGATCGCCATGGGGAAATTCCAGGGCGTGATGAGGCCGCACACGCCGAGCGGCTGGCGCACCGACATCGCGAACTTGTCCGGCAGCTCGGATGGAACGGTCGCTCCGAACAGGCGCCTGCCTTCGGCTGCGATGTAGTAGGCCATGTCGATGGCTTCCTGGACGTCCCCCCGCGTTTCGGCGAGCACCTTCCCCATCTCGCGGGTCATGACCCGGGCCAGGTCTTCCTTCCGGTCGCGGAGGATCTCGGCGGCGCGGAAGATGAATTCGGCGCGCCGGGGCGCGGGCACGAGGCGCCAGGAGGAGAAGGCCCGTGCGGCCGCCTTCACGGCGGCATCCACGTCCTCGGATCCGGAGTCGGGGAACGTTCCAACCAGGTCCTGGGACTTCGCGGGATTTCGGTTCTCGAAGGTCTTGCCGGTGCGGGACGGAAGCCACTTCCCGCCGATCAGATTGAGGTATTCGCGACGCGCCGGCTCCGAGGCGCGGCGGCCTTCGGACAGGGTCGCGGGGGTTGCCGTGGGGGCGCTCATGAATTCCTCCGAGCCGCCCTCCGTCGGGACCGGCGGCCTAGCGAATGATGACGAAGTGTCCTTTGATGGTATGGCCTTGCGGCGATTCTACCTGATAAATATAGATTCCCGAGACCACGTTTCGGCCATGGCCGTTCTTCAGGTCCCACGCCAGGTCCCCCGTCTCCCCTCCGGCATTCGCGTTCGGATCCTGGACCAGCTGACGGACCAGCTCGCCGTTGGACGTATAGATCCTCACCGTCGAGCGCGCGGGCAGGTGGATGAAATGCACGGTGTTCTGACCCGGGCCGTCCCACTCGGCGGACCCGTGGTAAGGGTTCGGGACCACGCCGATCCGTTCCAGGTTGGTCGTCGGACCCGTGGAAGGCTGCACGAGGACGAATGTGTCGATGGCGCTCTCCACGAAGTCGCTCTGGAAGGAGCGGACGGTGTCGATGGAGGTGACCGCGTACTGCGACGTGAACCCGGCGAGATTCGCCTGGTCGGCGAACACCCAGCAGGTGTCGCAGTCGACGGCGGGTGCCTGGGGCGGGTAGTTGATGATGTACTTGCCGTTCAGGAAGTTGTTCCGGAAGCCCCTGAAGAAAAGTCCCCTCCCATAGAAGACGAATTGGCTGAGGTCGCAGGGCTGTTGGGTGGATAGGCAGGCGCTCGTGACCGTGTCCTTGGCCTTGTACTCGCCCACCAGCTCGAACGGCCTGGGGGTGATCCCCTGGATCGTCCGCCTCACGCGGTACCCCATCCAGACGCTGTCCGTCTCGACGTCACCCCCCATCCAGGCGACGATGACCGTTTTTCCGTTGAAGGGAGTGAAGAAGGCGCGGACGTCATGTGGGTTTCGGGGAGGAGGAATTTGAGCCGCCGCGAGGTCCGGAAGCAGGCAGGTGAAGACGACAAGGCAGAGTACGGCGATTGAACCCCTTGCTGAGAAAGGCATTAACGATCCCTTCGTGCGCAAATCTGCCCCGGCGTCAGGAATCCTTTGAATTGGCAAGTTGGGGGGGAACAGCTAATGTTCGACCGGTTGGGAAAGCTCGGCCGGTGAGGCCCGGCCACCCACTCCCAGCCCGGGTCCCATGGACGGAATTTAGGTGTCCAAGTCGAGGCCTGTCAAGGTCAATCTTGAACAGTCCGAATCGCCGTAAGTTCCAAAAATCCCTTGACACTGCAAGGGTCCAAGGGGTATACTCTATCAAGTGAATTTACAGATTCACTCTTCCCATTGTGAGACCACACTTCAATTTAGCTGGCTAGAATCACGATGACTAAGGAGGTGATCGGACTCGAGGTATTGTGATCCTTATCCTCTTGAGGGTGTCTTCTCGCTTTTACCTGCGTTAGAGAGGAGATGAATGGAATGAAGAGATTACTAAGCGTTGTCGCGATCCTGGCGCTGGCGGCCTCGCTCCTGCTTCCGGTCGTGGCCCAGGCAGCCTTCCGAGGCTCCTTCGCCCCGATCTCATCGGGCGATCCTCTCATCCGAGGAAAGTTCGAGCCTGTGCTGCGCGGAGGAATCACCACGGGATCAGGAACGCCGCTGAGTCCGCGGCGTGAGCGCTGGTTCTCCTTCGTCACCCCGAGCACCACCGTGGGAAGCGAGAGCGTCGGCGAGATCTGGATTTACCGAAATGCGGATTTGGCTTGCGGGAATTCCGACATATGTCCAGTGCCCATGCTTCGGGATCCTAATGCTGTGGTCTCCTACATCGATCCGGCATGGTCCAAGGACGGTAAGTGGCTTGCCTATGTCCAGACCGACAACAACGTGACCGCATCCAGCATCTACGTGCAGCAGTTCAACACGTCAAGCAGCTCCGGCGATGCGCCGACCTTCGGCAATGCGCCTCTCGGCAGCCCGGTCTTGATCGCCGATGGCACGGGCGGCATCCACCACCGCCATCCTGCCTTCAACAGCACCGCGACGCAGATGGTTCAAGCCGGCCTACAGCCCCGACAACTCGCGAATCGCGTTCGTCAGCAACCGGCTTGGCGTGTTCCAGATCTATCTCCTGACTCCTACGTCGAACGGTCTAGGCGAGTCGACGACGGGAATCGAGACCACCCCGCAGCTCGTGACCCACGACAATCCTGCGTGGTCCAGCGACGGCGGGACCGTCTATTACGACGCGCCCTCGAACGAGGATCCGGCGAACCCGCAGGACATCTGGAAGATCAATCTGGCCACGGGGCAGAAGTGCGCCATGTTCATCGATCTGGCCGGCGACGTGGATCCGAGCGTCTCCCAGTACACCAATATTACCGGGGACGGAGTGACGTATAACGAGTTCGTCTTCATTTCTCAGGCCAACGGGGGCGGCGTCCAGATCTGGCGCGGACAATCCGTCTACAATTGCGTTCCGCCGCTCTTCGCCCAGGTCCAGGTTTCTCCCTTCCTCGTCGACCTCAGTGTTCCTGTCACGAATGCCGACATCTACGACGTCCGGGTCTCCTATCCGCAGTCCGTTCGGGATCAGGGCTATGTGTGCCGGCCGCTCAATGCTGGCGGCGAGGGCATCCGGATGCGCCAGAACTACGTGATCCTCAAGAGCCCGACGCTCATGGGGATGGCGATCACTCCATTTCCGGATGACGCCACGAAGGACTGCACCAACATGGTGGATGAGCTCTTCAATTGCCCCGCCTGCGACCCGCCGGGCACCATCAACTGCCATGATGCGGGCACCGATGACAACTTGGGCGCGGGCACCAACTCCCTCTACGGGTGGTGGGCGGTGGAATACGACACCACCGGCGGGGGAACGGGTACCAACCATGCCCTGCACATCTTCGAGGGGCGCCGCTCCATCAACAATCGGATCGTGGCGCTGAACCTCGTGAACAAGTACGTGCCCATCACGGAGCGTCACTACGGGAACATCACGGGCCGTCAGTTCCTCGGATTCGGCTATCTCCAGCTGGTTGCGGCCAATTTCGCGGCGGGCAGCATCGTGATGCGCCAGAACTATCCCAACCCCTTCAACCCGGCGACCAACGTCAAGTGGGCCATGGACAAGCCGGGCAGGGTCGATGTGCGGGTATTCAACGTGCGCGGCGAGCTGGTGAAGACGATCGCGGACGCTTGGTACCCGAAGGGTGAGCACGTCGCGAGCTGGAATGGTTCTACCGTCAGTGGCGGACACGCCTCATCCGGCGTGTACTACATTCGGGCGCGAGCCAACGGCGCCAACGACGTCATCAAGGCGGTGCTCACGAAGTAACGGTTCGGTAACAGGAATCGCAAAGGCCGCGGGGCGCAAGCTCCGCGGCCTTTTGTTTAGACTCCGAAACCACTGGACATAGCACGGGTCCTGTTCGAAAATCCATCCACGTTCCGCTCGGAAGCTTGCCGGCATTCGCCTGCCGACATGCGGAACGCTTCGCATCCGATTCCTCGCAGTTGACCGCGCTCGCCTGTTCCGGCGCAACTTCGCCCACGCTCGCGTCCTCGATTCCTCTGTGTGATGGCCTTCAAGACAGGGGGCAAGGACATGAGGATTCCACGGGTGGCGATTCGTCTATTAGGAAGACCATCGGTCCTCATCGACGAGACGGAGATTTTGGCCGGATTGCCCGCCAAGGACCGGGAGCTCTTCTGCTATCTCGTCCTGTTTCGCGCCAGGCAGCATCGTCGTGAATCGCTCGCGACCCTGCTCTGGAGCGAGCACCCTCCCGAGCAGTCGCGGAAATACCTGCGTCAGTCGCTCTGGAGACTCCACGAAGTCCTCTCCCATAACGGGGCGCTCGATCCCAGAAAGGTTCTCGCCGCG
>VBOR01000098.1 GCA_005893165.1 Candidatus Eiseniibacteriota bacterium
GCGGTGTACCCCTCGTAGAGGTGCGAGCGCCCCTGCGCCACCACCACGGCGCGCCCGGCCCATCGCCCGAAGAGCAGCCGGCCGGAGTGTCCGGCGACGGTGGAGCGCGGCAGCCCCGGGATCTCCTCCGTGGAGAGCGATCGGTCCCACGCCACGCCTTCGGCCAGCACGCCGAGCCCGCTTCCCAGCACGAGCGCGGTCTTGGGCACGAGTGTCGTGCGCTTGCGGATGATCTGGAGCGCCTCGCCGGGATCGAAAGGCAGCACCCCCGCGGTGGCCGGGCGCGTCACAGCACGTCCGGGTCGAGACGCGACTGGCTCGTCGTGGCGGCCCGGAGCGCGCGCCTGGAGAGGAACACGAGATAGAGGACCGCGATCAGGAAGGGACCCGCCTCGAGCGCGATCGTTCCCGCGAGATCGTCCGCGACGTAGGGACGCGCCGTTCGCAGCAAGGCCGGACCGATCGCGAGCAGGATTCCGGGCACGAACGCCCAGCGTCCCGCGACCGCGCAGGCGAGGGCGATGTACCCGAGACCGAGCGTCGGGAATTCCGTATCCGAGCGAAGCAGGATCCCCGCGGCCGGCGCCGCCCAGAGCGCGCCCAGCAAGGCGCCCCAGAGGCGCGTCCGCACCACCTGCCAGGGGCCGTGCCGGGCGAGCGCGGGGCTCTCCGAATAGCCACGGAGCCGGAGCCCAAAGGGCGTCTTCAGCATGATCAAGGCGGCGAGAGCCAGAACGAAGGGTGCCGCGACGAGCCAGGGATTCAGGACCAGATCTTCCGAATAGGTCCCGTCGAAGATCGTTCCGTGGATGAGCCCCGGCGGAGGCGTCTCGTGCAGGAGCCGCAGCGGCCCCGCGCGCGAGAAGAGAACCAGCGCGGCCGCGGGGATGAGGCTCAGGCAGAAGCTTCCTACGACGGGATCCGAGCGGAACCCGAGCAGGAGGACCGACGCCGCGAGCGCGAACGCGAGCGAAGCGCCCACACCCGCGAGCGCGGCCACGAGGTAGCTCCCGCTCCATTCGTATCCCAGACAAAGGCCCAGCATCGCCGAGAGCACGCAGCCCTCGATGCCGATGCCGCTCAGCGCGGCGCGCTCCCAGTAGATCGCCCCCGCGGTCAGGAGCGCGATCGCCGCCCACTCGAGGGGAAATCCCAGGAGCGGAGCCCAGAGCGGACCCGCCGGGATCATATCCGTGGCGCGGCCGGGGTCATTTCGTCTCGGCGAGGAGCGAGCGGATCTTCGTCTTCATGAGGTCGATCGCGACGAAGTTGTATCCGCCTTCGGGGATGACGAGATCCGCGTAGCGCTTCGAAGGCTCGACGAATTGGAGGTGCATCGGGCGAACGCTCGACTCGTACTGACGAATGACCTGATCCAGGGTGCGGCCTCGCTCGGTGATGTCGCGCTTGAGTCTCCGGATGAAACGGATGTCCGGATCGGCGTCGACGTAGATCTTGATGTCCATCAAGTGCCGAAGGCCCGGGTCCTCCAGGACCAGAAGGCCGTCGAGCAGCATGATGGGCCGCGCCTTGATCCGGAGCGGCTCGTTCACGCGCGTGTGCGTGCGCATGTCGTAGACGGGCATCTCCACTTCGCGCCCCTCGAGCAGGGCCTCGAGGTGCTTGCGAAGGAGATCCCGGTCGAAGGCGTCGGGGTGGTCGAAGTTCCGGTTCTCGCGCTCGCCGAGGGGGATGTGGAGAAGGTCCTTGTAGTAGGAATCCTGCTCGATCAAGAGGACCGAATTCGATCCCAGGTCCTGCGCGATGGATTGAGCGACGAGGGTCTTGCCGGCTCCCGTCCCGCCGGCGATCCCGATGAGGAGTCCCCGGCGTTGCGGAGCTTGGGCCAAGGCTAGGCCACTCCCGCGGAGCGGATGGCCGGCGTTGGGATCAGCTCCTCGGGGGAGAGCGCGGCGATGTACGGCAGGTGCCGGAAGCGCTCGGCGAAATCGAGTCCGTACCCGACCACGAAACGGTCCGGGATCTCGAATCCAACGTACTCGATGGGCACGTTGCACTCGCGGCGCGACCGCTTGTCCAGGAGCGCCACCGTCTTCAGCGATGCCGGCCCGCGCGCGAGGAACGTGCGGCGCAGGAAATCGAGCGTATGCCCGGTGTCCACGATGTCCTCGACGATGATGACGTCGCGCCCGCGGATGTCGCGCCCGATGTCCTTCACGAGTCGTGGCGCTCCCGAGGAGGTGGAAGAGCTTTCGTAGGAAGAGATGCTGATGAAGTCGATCTCGTGCGGAATGGGGAGGCACTTCATGAGATCGGCCATGAAGATGACGCACCCGCGCAGAACCCCGATCAAAAGCGGAGCGCCCTCCGGATGGTCCCGCGCGATCTGCCTTCCGATCTCGCGTACCCGGCCCTGGATCGCCTCGCTCCCGATCAAAACTTCCATGCTGACCCGATCCTCCGTCCCCGAGTAGGACGCACAGTAGCATCGGGTTCCGGGGCTGTCAAATCGGGCGCAAGTTCGTCTGGGCGTTGCCGATACTTGCGCCGGACGCATTGCGTGCCGAGGGGGGCTAGGGGCAGAGCCGATGGCCAAATTCCAGGGATCGGACCGGCGGGGTCTCCAGCGCCGGCGCAGGGATCGCCGCGCCGAGGCACGCGCCGAGGCACGCCTTTTCTGGCTCCTCTGGCTGGTGGGATTCCTCAACTTCACCGACGCGGCGCAGACCGTCTACTTGCTGAACGTGCGATTCATGGTCGAGGCCAACCGGTTGATGGCGTTCCTCCTCGACCACTCGCCCTACATCTTCTGGATGTACAAGACGCTCGTTCCAACGCTGGGGTGCGTGCTGCTCTGGCGCTACCGCAGGCGTGTTCGCTGGATTCATGGCGCCGTGGTGACGGTATTCGCGGTCTACGTCACGGTCGTGATGCGGAGTTTCCTCTATATGTTGCTTCCACAACATCTTTGAGCCGTAATCCTGGCGCCACACCAGGGGGGTTGGCCATCCATGGAGGGCTATAACCCGCTGCTGGCGAAGAAGGTACCGCGATCTGTGGCCGCCGCGCTCCGGGCGCTACATGATAATCGCCTGATGGCATGGATCGTGCAAATAGCACAGGTTGACCAGTGCCATGGGGGCATAGGGGCAGACGAGCGAGGGTCTGTGAGCGATAAGTCCTACATTAGGTTAGCCACCGATCTGGCCGCGATCGCGAATCCCTCGCGGGAGAACGTCGGCTACTTTTTCATCAACAATTTCCTGCTCTCCCGCATCGATTCCGACATGCCGTCGGATTTGAAAGAATATGACGAGGACGTGAACGTCTACACCGCGTCTCTCCTCGCGGGCGTCGTCACGGGACAGCACGATCTCCTCTCGGCGGAGCTCATTTCCACGCGCGACGCGGACGTATTCGCGCGGGTGCAGGAGACGAAGAACCAGAGGCTGCGTTACCGCGTTTACAAGGCGAACGCGGATTTTCTCTACGTTTCGCTCGGAATCTTCGGCGAATCGTCTCTGGCCGGTGACGTGCCGGAAACGGACGATGACGCGCAGGGCCGTTTCACCGGGCGTGGTAAATCTTACTATCAATTCGCATCCGCTTACGCGGAGCGGCTTTTCGGGCGAGGGGCCGCGATCGCGGAGGTGATGGACAAGCTTTCGCGGAATTTCGAAGCCTACACGCGCGTCATGATCTGGATGAGCGGCGAGTATCTCCACCTCATGAATCAGATCAGCTCCGGTGAGATGTATCACCTGGAGCAGGACACGCAGGGCCATTTCGAGAAATCCCACAAGACGAATTCCTGGGACGCGCTCCTCGACTGCTACGTCGAGTGGCGCCAGACGCATAGCAAAGAGTCGCTCCGCGGCCTGGCGCGCGCCGCGCGCGAGCTGCGCCGGGTCGATCCTTCCTTCTCGCTGAAGGCGTTTCGCGAGCGGTGGTCCCTCTCCAAGCGCGACGACGAGCTGCGCAGGCTGTCGGCGTAAGGCCCATTGTCGGGGAGAGCGCTGTCTCCCTCGAAAATGGTGAAGATAAATTTTCCACGGGAGACAGCGCTCCCCCCGCCCACGGGCCTTCGTTTGACACGACCTCACCCCTTCGTTAGCCTGCCGCGTCTATGCCCCCCTCCGTGGTTCGCATCGGACTCCTGGGCTGCGGCGTCGTCGGTCAGGGATTCCTCACCCTCCTGGGCCAGCGCGAGCGCCTGATCCGCGAATCCGTGGGGGCGCCGCTCAAGCTCGCGCGCGTGGCGGTCCGGAATCCCGGCAAGAGCCGCGGCGTGGATCTCTCCGGAGCGCACGTCGAGAGCGACCCGCTCTCGGTGGCGAAGGCGGAGGACGTGGATCTCCTCGTCGAGCTCTGCGGCGGCGAGTCGATGCTCGAGCCGGTGCGTTTGGCACTCCGGCGCGGCGTTCCCGTCGTCACCGCGAACAAGTCGCTCCTCGCCCTCCACGGGGACGAGCTGGAGCGGATCGCCGCGGAATCGAAGACCACCATCCGCTACGAAGCCTCCGCCGGGGGCGGAATCCCGGTGCTCCAGGCGCTGGAGCACGGCCTCCGCACCGAGACCTGCAACCTCCTGGTCGCGATCCTGAACGGGACGACCAATTTCATCCTCTCCACCATGGAGCGGGACGGACGGGATTTCGCCGAAGCGCTCCAGGCCGCGAAGGCGCTCGGCTTCGCGGAAGCCGATCCCACGCTCGATCTCTCCGGCCAGGACACGGCGCAGAAGCTGGCCATTCTCGTCCGGCGCGCGTTCCGGACGGACGTGGCGCTGGCCTCCATCCCGACGGAGGGGATCATCGGAATGGAGCTTGAGGATCTGCGCCAGGCGGACCGCTTCGGCTATACCGTGAAGCTCCTTGGGGTCGCGATCCGCCATCCGGAGGGGCTGGACGTCCGCGTGCATCCGGCGTTCATTCCCAAGCGGTATCTGCTCGCCTCGGTGCGCGACGAATTCAACGGCATCTATTTGCGGGGGGAAGCCACAGGCTCCATGCTCTTCTACGGAAAGGGAGCGGGCGCCCTTCCGACCGCGCAGGCGGTGCTGGGAGACGTCATGGTCACCGCGCGGGAAGTGGTCGCGGGAGTGAAGCTCCTGGGATCACCCCCCAACCACAAGCCGGAAACACGCGTGCCGCTCGACCGGATCCGGACGAAGTACTATCTGAAACTTCTCGTGGAGGACCGTCCGGGCGTGCTGGCCCAGGTGGCGGCGTGTCTCGGAAGCGCGAACGTCAGCGTGGCGCAGATGTTCCAGGCGGAAGGAGTGCGGGGAGAGGCCTCGATCACCATCCTCACGCACCAGGCGGTGGATCGCGACGTGCGCGAGGCGGTGAAGGGGATCGCGAAGCTCGGCGCGATCCGGAAAACCCCACGGGCGGTGAGGATCTTCGATCTATGAGCGCGGCGGAACGTGGTGCGCGCGCCGCGGGCTCGGACGGGCCCTGGCGCGGGGTGGTGCGCGAATTCCGGGAGATCCTGCCGGAGATCCCGGACGAGGCGGTGGTCACGCTGCTCGAGGGAGGGACGCCTCTCGTGCCCGCGCCGGGACTCGCGAGCCGCCTGGGCACGGGCATCCGGCTCTTCATCAAGATCGAGGGACAGAACCCGACGGGATCCTTCAAGGACCGCGGCATGACCGTGGCGGTCTCGCGCGCGAAGGCGCGCGGGGCGAAAGCCGTGCTCTGCGCCTCCACCGGGAACACCTCCGCCTCCGCCGCGGCCTACGCGGCGCGCGCCGGGATCCGGTGCGTGGTCGTGATTCCGGACGGACAGGTCGCGCTGGGCAAGGTGGCGCAGGCGATGATCTATGGGGCGCGCGTGCTCGCGATCCAGGGGAACTTCGACCGCGCCCTCGAATTGGTGCGCGCGATGTCGGACGAGGGCTCCGTGGCGGTGGTGAACTCGATCAATCCGGACCGGATCGAGGGGCAGAAGACGGTGGCCTACGAAGTGGCGGGGGCGCTCGGGGGGCGCGCTCCCGACGCGCACGCGCTTCCCGTCGGAAACGCCGGCAACATCACCGCGACCTGGAAAGGATACGAGGAGCGATCCGCCGCCGCCCGCGCCGTGGCCACGCGCGGAGGTCCTGGAAAGGGGCCATCGAAGCGCGCGACAACTCGGGCGGTCTCATCGACACCGTGACCGACAAGGAGATCCTGGCCGCGTACAAGGCGCTCGCGGAGGTGGAGGGAATCTTCGTCGAGCCCGCCTCCGCGGCGAGCGTCGCGGGCGTGCTGAAACTGGCATCGCAGCGGAAGCTCGAGGGTCTTCACACCATCGTATGCACCGTCACCGGGCACGGGCTCAAGGATCCCGAGCGCGCGGTCGCGGTCTCCGACGTGATCGAGAAGGTGGAAGCCGAACCGAGAGCCCTGCGCCGGTTCATCCTCGAATGAAGAAAGCGGGCGCCCGCGCGCGGCGCGGCGGCACGCGGAAGCCCCAGCGCTGGAGGGCGGTCGTTCCCGCCTCCACCTCGAACCTCGGTCCCGGCTTCGATTCTCTCGGACTCGCGCTCCGGCTCTCCCTCCAGGCCGTCGCCGCCAGAATTCCTTCGGGCTTCTCGATCCGCCGCACCGGCGAGGGGAGCGAGCTCGCCGTCGATCCGCACCGGGACTCGGTGCTGGGAGCGTACCGGCACCTCTTCCGGGTCGCGAAGGAGCCGGTGCCCACGATCGCGCTCACGATTCATTCCGCGATCCCCATCGCGCGCGGCCTGGGGGCACGCGGAAGCCCCAGCGCTGGAGGGCGGTCGTTCCCGCCTCCACCTCGAACCTCGGTCCCGGCTTCGATTCTCTCGGACTCGCGCTCCGGCTCTCCCTCCAGGCCGTCGCCGCCAGAATTCCTTCGGGCTTCTCGATCCGCCGCACCGGCGAGGGGAGCGAGCTCGCCGTCGATCCGCACCGGGACTCGGTGCTGGGAGCGTACCGGCACCTCTTCCGGGTCGCGAAGGAGCCGGTGCCCACGATCGCGCTCACGATTCATTCCGCGATCCCCATCGCGCGCGGCCTGGGCTCCAGCGCCGCCGCGATCGTGGCGGGGCTCACGCTCGCGAATCACTGGATGCGGGAGCGCTTCAGCACGGAGGAGCTCTTCCGCGAGGCGATCCGTCTCGAAGGGCATCCCGACAACGTGGCCGCCGCGCTCTACGGCGGGCTGACGCTCTCGCTGCCGCTCCACGACGGAAGCGTCCGCGCCCTTCCGCTTCCGATGCCTCGCGCCCTCGCGATCACGCTCGCCGTGCCCGCGATCCACGTGAGCACCGCGAAGGCGCGCGCCCTTCTCCCCAGATCGATCCCCCTGCACGAGGCCGCGGCGAATACCGCCCGCGCCATGGCGCTGGGATACGTGCTCTCGTCCGGCCGCTTCGAACTCTTGGCCGAAGCGCTCCGGGACGTGTACCATGTGCCCTACCGGGCGCGGCTCATTCCCGGGTTCGATGGAGTGGTGGAGGCGGGGCGCCGCGCCGGAGCCTATGGCGTGACGATCAGCGGGAGCGGTCCCACGTTGCTTGCGTTCCATCCTCCCGGACTCGGAAGCCGCGTGGGCAAGGCGATGGTGCGGGCCTTCACGCGCCGCCGGATCCGGGCCGAAGCGTTTCCGGGCCGCGTCGCGACGAACGGCGCCTTCGCTTCAACCCTTCTCTAGTTCCGGGAGTCGATCTCCACATTCATGACGTTGTTGGTGCAAAAGTACGGCGGCACCTCGGTAGGATCGCCCGAGCGGATCCAGAACGTCGCCGAGCGCATCGTGCGGACGCGCCGGGGCGGCGCGGATCTCGTCGTGGTGGTTTCGGCGATGGGGGACGCGACCGATGACCTGATCGACCTCGCGCGCCAGGTGTCGACGCGGTCGCACCCGCGCGAGATGGACATGCTCCTGACGGCCGGCGAGCGGATCTCCATGGCGCTCGTGGCCATGGCGGTGAACGACCGAGGCCAGGAAGCGGTCTCCTTCACCGGCTCGCAGAGCGGCATCGTGACCGACGCCTCGCACACGCAGGCCAAGATCCTCGAGGTGAAGGCGGACCGGATCCGCGAGGAGCTGAAGCGCGGACGGGTCGTGATCGTGGCGGGATTCCAGGGCGTGAGCAAGGACCGCGAGGTCACGACGCTCGGGCGCGGAGGGTCGGATACGACCGCGGTCGCCCTGGCGGCGGCGCTCGAGGCGTCCGAATGCGAGATCTACACCGATGTCGACGGTGTATATACAGCAGACCCGCGAATCGTCGAAGGGGCGCGCAAGCTCACCCGCCTTTCCTACGACGAGATGCTGGAGCTGGCCTCGCTCGGAGCCAATGTGCTGCACAACCGCTCCGTGGACATCGCGCGGCGCTTTCAGGTGCCCATCCACGTGAGGTCGAGCTTCAACTGGAACGAAGGTTCGCGAGTCGCAAGGGGGAGCACCATGGAACAGGTCGTGATCCGTGGCATCGCGCACGACAAGGACGTGGCCAAGGTCGCCCTCGTCGGCGTCCCGGACCGCCCCGGCGTCGCCTCGGAGATCTTTCAGTCGATCGGCGGCCAGGGCGTGAACGTGCGCATGATCGTGCAGGCGAGCGGTCAGGACGGAAAGAACGACGTCACCTTCACCGTGGGATCGCACGACGTGAACCACGTGCTGCCGGTCCTCGAAGAGGTGCGGAAGAAGATCGGGGCGCGCGCGTTTCTCTACGACCCGGACGTGGCCATGCTCTCGGTCGTGGGAGAAGGGCTCGCGACGTCGCCCGGAACGGCGGGGCGCGTGTTCCAGGCGCTCGCGCAGGCGGGCGTGAACATCGACCTGATCAGCACCTCGTCCATCACGATCACGTGCGTGGTCCGGCAGGCGGATGCGGAGCGCGCGGTCCGATCGCTCCACGAAGCCCTCGAGCTGGAGCGGGAGCCATAACGCGAGGATGGACGATCGATGGCGACTCGTGATCGCCCCGCGGTTCTGCGGCGAGGGGCCGCGCCCCCTTCCACGCGGAGCTGTCTCTGGTTTCTCGCCTGGGCGTGCGCGCTCCACGCCGTGGGGCTGAGCGCGCTCTGGATCAAGCTGAAGCCCGCGAAAGAATATGCCGTCGCGGGCGGGCTGGGCCCTCACACGCGCACCCGGCTCATCCGGATCGCGCCGCTCCGCAGTTTCCCGTCTCCGGATGCGCCCGAGGAAGCCCCGAAGGCGCGCCCCAAGCCGGCGCTCATGAAGCGGTACCAGCCCGGCGCGAAGGTCGTGATCCATCAGGAGCGCGTTCCCCCCAAGAAGGGAGTGAAGAGCGAATCGAAGCCTACCGCCAAGGAGGTCACGCCCGCGCCGGCCGCGGACCTCACGCCGCGCTGGTACTCCGCGGATTCCTCGCACACCGCGAGCGCCCGCACCGACGGAGATTTCCGGTTCGCCTATTACCTCGCCGCGCTCCGGAACAAGATCGGCTCCCGGTGGGTACCGCCACAAGGGATGAGCGGCCCGATACGGACCGTGATCCATTTTCGGATCGGCCGTGACGGACAGGTCTCGATGACCGAGGTCGAGAGCACATCGGGGTACGCTTTCTACGACCAGACCACGCTTCGCGCGCTGCTGAGCGCGACGCCATTGCCGCCCTTGCCGGCGGGCTACAGCGACCAATACCTGGGAGTCCACTTTGCCTTCGAGCTCCAGTAAGAGGGGCCGCCTCCTGTGGCTCTACGCCGCGACCACGCTTCTCGCGCTCCTCTCGAGCGCGATCTTCCATTCCGCGCCTTCGCGCGCCCAGACCGAGGTGAAACTCGACACGAAGGCGAGCGGGACGATGAAAACTCCCCTCATGCTCGCCCGCTTCCGCGCAGACGGTCCCGTGGGGTCGCTTCCCAGCCAGGGACGCGCGATCGCGCGGAAGGATTTCGAGCTCTCGGGCGTATTCAACGTGGGGGACGTGGAGCCGCTGGAGGGTAAGCCGGTGGCCGATCCCACCCTGACGGGCACGGTCCGCGTGGAAGGAAAGGTGGAGCAAGGGCAGAGCGCCTCCTTCTTCCAGTTCCGGGGACAGGCCATCGACGTGGGCACGGGGGAGATCGCGCTGGACCGCACCTATCCCTTCACCGACGCCTCGCTCCGGGAGACCATGCACCGGTTCGTGGACGACGTGCTGGAAGCGTTGACCGGCGAGCGCGGCGTCGCGGAGACCAAGATCGCCTACGTGCAGCAGAATGGACGCGAGAAGGAGATCTGGATGATGGACTACGACGGAGAGAACCCGAGGCAGGTGACGCACGACCGGAGCCTGTCGCTCTCCCCGACGTGGGCGCCGTGGGGGACGGAGATCGCCTTCACCACCTTCAAGCGCGGCAATCCCGATCTCTATCTCTTCGATCTGACCCGCGGGGCCTCCTATCCCTTCTCGACGCGCCCGGGACTCAACACGGCTCCCTGCTATTCGCCCGACGGAAAGTGGATCGCGCTCACGCTGTCGCGCGACGGGAACTCGGAGGTGTACCTCGTGAGCCGCGACGCCCAGTCGGCGAAGCGCCTCACGCGCAACACCGTCATCGATACTTCACCGTCCTTCAGCCCGACGGGGCGCGAGATCGTCTTCACCTCGAACCGGACGGGCTCGCCCCAGGTATTCGTGATGGACGCCGAGGGACTGAACCAGAGACTGCTCACGATCGAGGGCAGCTACAACGACTCCCCGCAGTGGTCTCCCAAGGGGGACAAGATCACGTACGCGGCACGTCACGACGGCATCTTCGACGTGATCGTCATGGATGCAAACGGCAACAACCCCATCCAGATCACGTCCAACGCGGGGCACAACGAGAACCCGCACTGGTCCGCGGATGGGCGAAAGATCGTGTTCAGCTCCAGCCGGGAAGGAAAGCGGCAGATCTTCGTGATGAACGCGGACGGGAGTGACGTCGTGCGGCTCACCCAGGGCAGCGAGAGCTTCAATCCCTCCTGGGGCCCTCGACCCAAGAGCCGCCTCACGGTTCGCGGGGAGGCGTCCGGAGGGAAGGGTCCTGGCTGATACGCGCCATCGGGGCGAAGAGGGTGAAATCAGGGGTGCAGCCGGCCCCCCAAGAGGCCGATGAGCAAGGTGACAAACAGGGCTGCGACGGTTGACCCTCCGCGCCCGTCTGTGCTACGTTCCGAATATGGAAGTTGTTGTGGTCCAATCACCTGAACCGGATGGGAGACGCGCCATGCGCCTGACGACACGGATGAGTTTCGCCACGCTCTTTGGGCTGGCACTCGTGCTCGCCCTTGCCCCGGGTTGCGCCAGCAGAAAGAGGGTCACGCCCGAGGCGAACGTTCCGCCCCCCGAGACCGAATCGACCGCCCCGGCTCCGCCTGAGAAGGAAGAGGCCCAGCCGCCGGTCGAGACCAGCACCGAACGGCTCGCGCTCCAGGATGCCTTCTTCGACTTCGACGATTACTCGCTTCGCCAGGACGCCAAGTCCGCGCTCGAGAAGGACGGCAAGTATCTCGAGAAGAACTCCCGCACGCGGATCGTCATCGAGGGACACTGCGACGAGCGCGGCTCGGTCGAGTACAACCTCGCTCTGGGAGAGAAGCGCGCCCGTGCCGCGAAGGATTATCTCGTGAGCTACGGCATTCCCACGAGCAGGCTCACGACGATCTCGTACGGCAAGGAGCGTCCTTTCGAGACCGGGCACGATGAGGATGCCTGGGCCAAGAATCGCCGCGCGCACGTCGTCTCGAAATGACGGGGCGGCCGTTCTCCCCGCGGCAGGCCGTGCGCTTGCCGCGGGTCGCGCTCCTCGGAGCCGCCTTGGCCATGGCGGCTGCCGGATGCGCGCCGTCGGGCTATTACCGCTCCACGAGCAGCTCCCTCGATAGCCTCCTCAGCCTGCAGGCGCAGCAGCAGAGAAAGATCGCGGCTCTGGAGCAAGAGATATCGGCCACGCGCGAGCAGGTCCAGGCTTCCCGGGCCAGCTCGGACACGCGGCTCTCGGAGCTGAATGGGCGGATGGACATGCTGCAGGGGAAGCTGGAGGAGTCGGGGCTTCGCTTCACCCAGCTCGCGCAGAAGGTGGAGGCTGTGAAGCGGATGGCGGCGGACAGCGCGCGGACGACCCGCGACTCGACCAGCGCCGTCATGGATCCCGATGAGGCGTTCCGGGCGGCATCTTCGGATTACGCCGCCGGACGCTACCCGCTTGCCCGTTCGGCCCTGACGGAGTACCTCAACAGATATCCCGACACGGAAGTCTCCGACGACGCGCAGTACCTGATCGGAGAGAGCGCTTACAACACGGGCGATTTTCGGGGCGCGATCGAGGCGTATCGGAAGGTCGTGGAGAACTATCAGCAGGGGGACATGGTTCCGAAGGCGCTGCTCAAGGCCGGGATGGCTTCGGCGCGCATCAAGGACTATCCGGCGTCGAAGCGGTACTACCAGCTGGTGATCCAGCGGTATCCGAAGTCGGACGAGGCCCGCCTCGCGCGCGAAAGGCTCTTGGAGGCGAAGAAGGTGCAGTAGCGCGCTCCCCCGCAGATCCGCTACCCAGGCTTCCGCGCCGACATCGCCAGCGCGTGTCCGAAGCGCGAGCGCTTCGCGTGCCACCGAGGCGTGTTGAGCCCCAACAGGCCCGTGATCCGCCGGCCGTAGGGAAGGAACCACCACCCGACGATCGGATTGTGCGCCTGGAACGCGGCGCCCTGAATCCCCGCGCTCGCCGCCAGCCTCCGGAACCGCCCCTCCGCGAGATCATCCTCGAACCCGAAGATCCACTTCCCCCGCCGTTCCGCGATCCACTTCCCCAGCCGGAAGGGCCAGTCGTGCGCATTGGGCACGATGATGAGGAGGAGCCCGCCCGGCCGGGTGACTCGGTACATCTCGCGGATCAAGGCGACCTTCCCCTCATCGGTGAAATGCTCGATGACCCCGCCGTTCCAGACCACGTCGAAGGAGCCGTCCCGAAACCCGAGGCGAAGCCCGTCCTGGAGCGCGTAGGTGGCCTCGAGTCCATGCTCCTCGAAGTGGCGGCGCGCGAACGCGAGCGACTTGGGGGAAAGGTCCACCAGCGTGATCCGGGCTCCCATCGCGGCCAGCGCCCCGCTCGTGGTCCCCGAGCCCGACCCCACCTCGCAGAAGGAGCGGCCCCGGGGGTCCCCGGTCACCTCGAGGAAACGCCGCATGGAAGCCTGATGGTCCGGGGCGGAGAGATCGATGCCCTTGTAGCTCTCGGAGACCCGGTCCCAGACGTCGACGAGATCCGGCTGCTGGTAGGAAGGGGGCGCGTGGGACACGGTGCGTCGACTGTA
This sequence comes from Candidatus Eiseniibacteriota bacterium, assembly GCA_005893165.1. Taxonomy (GTDB): domain Bacteria; phylum Eisenbacteria; class RBG-16-71-46; order SZUA-252; family SZUA-252; genus WS-7. Next base: position 13,222 of record VBOR01000098.1, read on the forward strand.
GGGGCCGGGGGCGCTCGGATTCAAGTTTGCCGTGGCGGGCCGAACTCGACGCGGCGGTATAATCAGGCGATGCGTCTCGACCGCCCGGATCGCGAAGACGATCGACGCGCGCCTGAAGCAGCTCCCCAAGATGACCGGAGCGCGGCAACAGGTCGTCGTCTCCTCGGCACTCCGGCAGATCATCGAGAACGCCGAGCGCGAAGCGGAGCGATTACAAGATCAGTTCGTGAGCACGGAGCACCTGCTCCTGGCGATGGTGGATCCCGCCGTGACCTCCGAGGCGGGACGCATCCTGCGCGAGGCGGGCGCCACGCGGGAGCGTCTGTACGAAGCCCTCGTGAGCATCCGGGGAGGAGAGCAGGTGACCGATCCGAATCCCGAGGAGAAATATCAGGCGCTCGAGAAGTACGCGCGCGATCTCACGGACGCCGCGCGCAAGGGAAAGCTCGATCCGGTCATCGGGCGCGACGAGGAGATCCGGCGCGTCATCCAGGTGCTCTCGAGGCGCACCAAGAACAATCCGGTCCTCATCGGCGAGCCCGGCGTGGGAAAGACCGCCATCGTGGAGGGGCTGGCGCAGCGGATCGTGAGCGGCGACGTGCCCGAGGGGCTCAAGGACCGCCGCGTGGTCGCGCTGGACCTCGGCGCTCTTCTCGCGGGGGCGCAGTATCGCGGTCAATTCGAAGAGCGGCTCAAGGCGGTCCTGAAAGAGGTCACGCGGTCGGAAGGGCAGGTCATCCTCTTCATCGACGAGCTTCACACGCTGGTGGGCGCCGGAGCCTCGGAGGGAGCGCTGGACGCCTCCAACCTCCTGAAGCCCGCGCTCGCGCGCGGAGAGCTTCACTGCGTGGGGGCGACGACCATCGAGGAATACCGGAAGCGGATCGAGAAGGACGCGGCGCTGGAGCGCCGGTTCCAGCCGGTCCTCGTCGGGGAGCCCTCGGTCGAGGACACGATCGCCATCCTGCGCGGACTCAAGGAGCGCTACGAGGTCCACCACGGCGTGAAGATCCAGGATCAAGCCCTCGTCGCGGCGGCCCAGCTCTCCAGCCGCTACATCGCGGACCGCCAGCTTCCCGACAAGGCCATCGATCTCGTGGACGAGGCCGCCTCGAGGCTGCGGATCGCCATCGACAGCAAGCCCGAGCAGATCGACGTGCTGGAGCGGCGGAAGCGGCAGCTCGAGATCGAGATCAAGGCGCTCGATCGCGAGCGCGACCCGGCGACCAAGGGCAAGAAGCGTGAGATCGAGGAGGAGGTGAAGCGCGTCGATCAGGAGCTGGCGAAGCTGCGCGTCCACTGGGAGAAGGAGCGCGACCTGATCCACAAGATCCGCCAGACGAAGGAGCGGGTCGAGCAGCTCAAGCTCGAGGAGCAGCGCGCGGAGCGGGCCGGGGACCTGGGGCGCGTGGCGGAGATCCGCTACGGATCGATCGCGGGGCTCGAGAAGGAGCTGGAGAAGCTGAGCGGCGAGCTTGCGAAGCTGCAGAAGGATCTCAAGATTCTGAAGGAGGAAGTGGACGCCGAAGACATCGCGTCGGTCGTGGCGCGGTGGACCGGCATCCCGGTGCAGCGGCTCCTCGAGAGCGAGCTCCAGAAACTTCTCTCGATGGAGCAGCGGTTGAAGGAGCGCGTGGTGGGGCAGGACGAGGCGGTGCGCGCGGTCTCGGAAGCGGTGCGCCGCGCCCGCGCCGGGTTACAAGACCCAAACCGTCCTCTGGGCTCCTTCTTCTTCCTCGGCCCGACCGGCGTGGGGAAGACCGAGCTGGTGCGCGCCCTGGCCGAGTTCCTCTTCGACAGCGAGAAAGCCATGATCCGGATCGACATGTCCGAATACATGGAAAAGCACACCGTCTCGCGCCTCATTGGATCCCCTCCGGGGTACGTGGGGTTCGAGGAGGGAGGGCAGCTCACCGAAGCGGTGCGCCGGCGTCCGTACTCGGTCGTCCTCCTGGACGAGATCGAAAAAGCGCACGCCGACGTGACGCAGGTGCTGCTCCAGATCCTGGAGGACGGCCGCCTCACCGACGGACAGGGAAGGACCGTGGATTTCCGGAATACCATCATCACGATGACGAGCAACATCGGAAGCGACCTCATCCTCGAGGCAGGAGGCAAGGGGGGAGAGGGCATCCGGAGAAGCCTCACGGCGGCGCTGCAGAGTCATTTCCGGCCCGAGCTCCTGAATCGGATCGACGAGATCATCATCTTCGAGCCCCTCTCGAGAGAAGCACTGCGCGAGATCGTGAAGCTGGAGCTGCGGAAGGTGGAGCGCCGCGTCCGCGACAGGGAGATCACGATCCAGGCGGACGATCGCGTCCTGGATCTCCTCGCGCGCGAGGGCTACGACCCGGTCTTCGGCGCGCGCCCCCTGCGGCGCTTGATCGAACGGAACATCCAGAATCCGCTCGCGGAGGGACTCCTCCGCGCTGAATTCCGTCCCGGAGACGTCGTGCAGATCACGGTGGAGGACGAGGACCAGGGAAAACTCAGGTTCGAGCGGCTCGCCAAGGCGTTTTCCGCTTGACGGTCGGCTGCGGGCGCAGGTAGCGTGCCGACAAGCGTTTCGCGCCGATCTCCCCGCCCGCTTCTCCGGGCAGCCCCCGACCGGCCGGAGAGCCGATGAACCTGTCCGATCTGTTGAACGAAGACGCGATCTCGCTCTCGCTGAAGGCACGCGACAAGGAATCCTCGATCAAAGAGCTGGTGCAGCTCCTCGAATCCGCGCACCACGTGGATACGAAGGGGGAGATCCTGAGCAAGGTGCTCCAGCGCGAGTCCATGATGTCGACCGGCATTGGAAACGGCGTCGCGATCCCGCACGGAAAGACGCGTCTCCTCGATCAGCTGGTCGCGGCGTGCGGCGTCTCCCGGGCCGGCATCGATTTCGATTCCATGGACGGGGAGCCTGCCACGCTCTTCATCCTTCTCGTCTCCCCGGAGAATCTCCGCGGTCCCCACGTGAAGGCGCTGGCCAACGTGTCCCGTCTCTTGAAGGAAGAGTCGGTTCGCGATGCGCTCCGGGCGAGCGAGTCGCCGGCCGGGTTCCTCGCCACGTTGCGCGAAGCCGAGGCCCATTTCCTCCGCATGGAGCCCACCTCCCCCCAGCCGCCGGGGTGACGCCCCCCGCCTCCTCGGGTTGACGGAATCCCGCTAAGCTGCTAGGGTTTCGGGCCGTAACCGCCGTGTCCCCCAGAAAGGAGCATTTCCCTTCCATGAATCGTCAACGAGGGCTCCGGGTGGGGATCCTTTTGCTCTTGATCCTCGCCGGCTGCTCGAAAGGAGACAAGAAGCTCAACGTGGAGGGCGCCTACACGCCCGTGATCACGAATATCAGCTCCGATCACCAGCCGCCCGTCAGGGGGATCCCGAACGCGCTCACCGCGCTCGTCACCAATCCACGTAACTACGCCGTGCAGTACCACTGGAGCACCAGCGCGGGCACGCTGGCCGATTCCACCACCGCCACGGTGCACTGGACTCCGCCGGACTCGATCGGGAATTACTCCGTGACGAGCCAGATCCGCAACTCGTCGACGAACGAATCGGATATCTGGTCCCTGGATGCTCCGCTCGGCTCACCGACGCAGGTGACGTCGCAGTTCTGGCAGGCCACGGCGCCCGCCGCGCAGTCGGACGGGTCGCGCATCGTATTTCTGGGAAAATCCAATCGGGGCCCTCAAAAGGCATCCCTCTACTGGGTGCCTTCGACGGGTGGCGATACGACGAGCGCGGGCATCGTGATCCCGGTGGGCATCAGCACGAATACCGTCCTCGGTCCGGCGCGCTTCGAGCCGACCGGGTCGTTCCTGGCCTACTCGACCGATACGATCGGGCTAAATCTCACCAGACCGAAACCATGGATTCGAGACCTGGAGGTGCCGGCGCAGCCGATCCCCGTTCTTCCGGGCGCGAACACGACGAGCGAGCAGAATGCCTACTTGAATCCTTCCTGGAATCCCAACGGGGATTCCATCGTCGTGGAGTCCTTCGCCAACTTCGGCCAGTTGAACCAGCTCCGGCGCGGTCTGTTCAAATTCTCGGCGAGCCGCACCTCGCCGCCCAACAACCCTGGGCCTCCCTTCACGGTCTGGCTCAATGATTCCGGCGCCGGGGAGCCGGATTGGTCTCCGGACCGCGCGCACATCGCATATTCGAGGCGCGTACCGGGCCGGACCGACCGGGACATCTGGATCATCAACGCGTATGCCACGAATCCAAGCCAGGCCGTGCGCGTCACCACCGGACCCGCCGACGAGTTTCATCCTCGATTCTCCAGCGACGGCTCCAAGATCTTCTTCCTGTCCAATCGGACGGACGCCTACGGCGCGGACGGGGTGTTCGACACCGAGCGGCGCGGGGTGAACATCTGGAGCGTGAGCCGGTTTGACCTGCCGTAGATCCGGCGCGGGAGATCCGCCCCGTCGGCGGGTCTCCCCCGTCTCCAAATGAACCCAACCGAGGCCCCGCCCAGGACTCCCCCCCAAGGGGCGTCGCTCTTTCTGGGCTACTGGCTCCCGGTGATCGTCTACGTCGCGCTGATCTTCACCGCGTCCTCGATTCCGGGACGGGACATCCCGACCCTCTTCACGAACAGCGACAAGCTGGAGCATCTGGCGGAGTACGCGCTGTTCGGGCTTCTGCTGGGCCGGGCGTTTCGGTTCACGATCGGCGGCGGGCGGGGGAAATTCTGGTCCCTGGCCACCGTGCTCCTGGGCGGCTTCGTGGGCGGGATGGACGAGCTGTATCAGCGGTTCACGCCCGGACGGATCAGCGACATCAGAGACTGGGTGATGGACGTCATCGCGGTCACCCTGGCGGTTCTGTTCACGCAGTACATTCGGATCCACCCGATCCGCCGCAGGAGGGGGCCCTCCACGGACGCGGCCACGGAGAAGGGAAGGACGTGAAGTTCCAGGCGCCGAAAGGCACCCACGACATCCTGCCGGGAGAAGTGGAGCGGTGGCAGTGGCTCGAGGAGCGGACCCGCGGGGTCATGGCGCTCTACGGCTACCGCGAAGTGCGCTCTCCCATCTTCGAGTCGACCGATCTCTTCGTCCGAAGCGTCGGCGAATCGACCGACATCGTGCGGAAGGAGCTCTACACCTTCCAGGACCGGAAGGGGCGCTCGCTCACGCTGCGGCCCGAAGGCACGGCTCCTCTCGTGCGCGCGTTCCTCGAGAACGCCCCGCTGCGCGAGGATTCCCAGGCGCGGCTCTACTACATGGGCCCCATGTTCCGCTACGAGCGTCCTCAGGCCGGACGCTACCGGCAGTTCTGGCAGATCGGCGCGGAGCTTCTGGGCTCGGCGCGGCCGGAGGCGGACGCCGAGATGATCGACCTCTTCCGCGCGGTGCTCCACGACGTGGGTCTCGAGGAGGTGACAGTGCTCCTCAACTCTCTCGGCGACGCGACCTGCCGGCCGGCCTATCGCGAAGCCATCCGCGCGTATTTCAAGCAGCACGAGGGGAAGCTCTGCGGCGACTGCAAGGAGCGCCTCGCGACGAATCCGTTGCGAATCCTGGATTGCAAGGTTCCCTCCTGCGCGCCCGTGATCGCCGGAGCGCCGAGCGTGCTGGATTCCCTCTGTCCCGAGTGCGCCGAGCACTTCGAGGCGGTGAAGCGCGCGCTGACGGGGCTGGGCATCCGGTACGAAATTGCACCGCGCCTCGTGCGCGGGCTCGACTACTACACGCGCACCGTCTTCGAGATCCACGCGGCCGGTCTCGGCGCGCAGAGTGCCGTCGGGGGCGGCGGGCGCTACGACCAGCTCGTGAAGGATTTCGGCGGACCCGATACGCCCGCGATCGGATTCTCGATCGGCATGGAGCGGCTGCTCCTCTCCATCGGGGCGGACGCGGCCCCGGCGGCGCCTCAGGCGGACGTCGTCGTGATCGCGCTCAAGCCGGAGGCCGGAATCGAGGCGCAGGCGCTCGCGCGCACCCTGCGCGGGCAGCAGGAGGCCCCCGAGCGGCGGAGCCCGCTTCGCGTTCTTACCGACGTGGCGGGACGAAGCGCCAACTCGCAGATGAAGTGGGCGTCCAAGATGGGCGCCAAGTGGGCGGTCTTCGTTCCGAAGGGGGAGGACGGATACGCGGTGCGGGACATGGCGGCCGGGAAAGACGAGCAGAGGCAGCCTTCCATCGAGGAGCTCCGGAGCTGGCTGCTCAAGCGCCGGGAGCCGGTGGAATCGGCGCGGTGACGATCGAGCCCCTGCGCGGGCGGAAGCGCACGCACCGCTGCGGCGACCTGAGGCCCGAGCACGCCGGGGAGCGCGTGCGCCTCATGGGATGGGCCCACCGGGTCCGGGACCACGGCGGCGTCCTCTTCCTCGACCTGCGCGACCGCTACGGGATCACGCAGGTCGTCTTCCGGCCGGAGAAGATCGCCCCGCCGGTGCTCGAGAAGGCGCGCTCGATCGGAAGCGAATACGTCGTCCTGATCGAGGGCATGGCGAAGGCGCGCCCCTCCGGCAGCGAAAACGCCGAGCTTAAGACGGGGTCCATGGAGGTCGAGGCGGATCTGGTCGCGATCCTGAACCCCAGCCGCACGCCCCCCTTTCCGCTGGACGACGGCACGACCGCGTCCGAAGATCTGAGATTGCGCTACCGCTACCTGGATCTTCGCCGCGAGCCGCTCCGGGACAATCTGGTCTTCCGCCACCGCATGACGCGCAGCGTGCGGGAGTATCTCTCGGACCAGGGCTTTCTCGAGATCGAGACGCCGCTCCTCGTGAAGCCGACGCCCGAGGGCGCGCGGGATTACGTGGTGCCCGCGCGGCTCCATCCCGGAAAGT
>VBOR01000055.1 GCA_005893165.1 Candidatus Eiseniibacteriota bacterium
CCTGAATCGAACACGCCTGTCCGGACTCAACGCGGCGACGAAGCGATTCCTCGATCAGGTGATTTCCGGCTTCATGCTTCTGGCGCTCAGTCCGCTCTTTGCCTACTGGAAGCTCAAGGCCTCCTCCCGTGGTGTCTCGATGCTGGAGAGCCAGCGGGTTCTGGGCTTGCGCGGGAAACAATTCCGGCTCGTGGGCCTGCGCGCGGGCCTGACGGGCTCGCCCGTGCTCGCAAGACTCCCTGCGCTGTGGAACGTGCTTCGGCAGGATTTGAGCCTCGTCGGGCCGCGGCCGAGCCGTGTGGAGGAGCTGCCGGACCACGAGAAATGGCGCGCAAGCCTATTCGCATTGCGCTCGGGCCTCACGGGACTCTGGCGGCTCCGGGAGGCGGACGCGGGGATCGAGGAGAGCGCCGCTCTCGATCTCTACTATGTTCGAAACTGCACGCTCACGCTGGATCTTCAGATCTTGTACCAGACGGGAAGAGAGCTGATTCGTCGATCGATGGGGCGGAGGAGCCTCCTCGCGCGTTGGAAGATCACGAAGAGCGCGAAGGCTGTCGTGGTGGAGGGGGGGTCCCAATTTCCAGACGCCGCGGAGTGGGACGATGTAGTGGAAGGCGTCCCGATCGGGGCTACGGGGAAGGGAGAGCGGGGATGATGTACGACGAGGTGGAGGAATGGCTCGCGGGAGCGCGCAGAGCGCTCGACACGGTCGACGTGACCGCCGTGACGCGCGCCGGACAAGCTCTCGCGAACGTCCGGTTCCGGGGTGGGACGATTTTCGTCATCGGCAATGGGGGAAGCGCGAGCACCGCGAATCATTTTGCGTGCGACCTCCAGAAGGCGACCGCGATCGAAGGCCGAGGAACCCGGGCGATCTCGCTGAGCGACAACACGGCGCTCCTGACAGCCTGGGGAAACGATCTTTCGTTCGATGAGGTGTTCGCGGAACAGCTCCGTCTTCTCGCGTCGCCGGGCGACGGGCTGGTTCTGTTCTCCGTCAGTGGATCCTCTCCGAATTTGCTCTCAGCCCTTGCGGTCGCGGACGAGATGAATCTCACGACCGTGGCGCTTCTCGGAAAGGACGGCGGCAGGGCAGCGCACCTCGTGGATCACCCGGTCGTCATTTCCAGCAACGACTATGGATGGGTCGAATCGGCGCACGTGGTTCTGGAGCACGTGCTCACGTGTTACGTACGAAAGGCGATGAAAGAACACCTCGTTTCGAACGGCGCGGTCCACGAGATCGTCCGGTGACGCAGATTTCACCGGGCTTGCAGGAGCTTCCGGCCGCCGGGCGTCGTGATGAGGATCGGACCGGGGCTGCCTTCGAGCTGCCTGCGCGATATGCCGGCAGGGCAGCCGCCGCGCAGCTGGCCATCAAGCGCTGCGTGGATGTCGCGGGCGCCGCGGTGGGACTCATGCTCCTGAGCCCGATCCTGGGCCTGATTGCCCTCGCGGTCCTTCTGGATTCCGGCGCTCCGGTGTTCTATCGCTGGAAGGTCGTCGGGCTGCGTGGCCGCCCGTTCACCGGGTACAAGTTCAGGACCATGGTTCCCGAAGCCGATGAGCGCCGCTCCCAGCTGGAAGGCATGAACGAAATGACGGGCCCCGTGTTCAAGATGCGCGACGACCCGCGCGTGACGCGTGTCGGCCGGTTCCTTCGGCGTTTCAGCCTGGATGAGCTTCCACAGCTGTGGAGCGTGCTCAAGGGCGACATGAGCTTGGTCGGTCCGCGTCCGCCGTTGCAGCACGAGTGGAGCCGGTTCGAGCCATGGCAGCGACGGAAGCTCTCCGTGAAGCCGGGAATGACCTGCTTGTGGCAGGTTTCAGGCAGGTCCGATATCAAGGATTTCACAGAATGGGTCAAGCTCGACATCGAGTACATCGAGCGCTGGAGCCTGCTCTTGGATGTTCAGATCCTTTTTGCGACGGGCGTTGCGGTGATTCGCTCGAGAGGAGCGTACTAGCTTGAAGAGAGCCCTGGTCACGGGCGGCGCGGGCTTCGTCGGGTCTCACGTCGTGGACGCGCTGCTTGGGCGCGGAATCCAGGTTCGCATCCTGGACCTCCTGACCCCGCCGGTCCATGACGGGAAGCTGCCCGACTATGTCTCGACCGATGCCGAGTTCATCCGCGGTGACGTTCGCGATCCGGCTTGCATGAGAAGCGCCCTCCGGGACGCGCACTACGTCTTCCACATGGCGGCCTATCAGGATTATCTGCCCGACTTCAGCACCTTTTTCACGACGAACGCAGCTTCCACGGCCCTCCTATACGAGCTGATCGTGGCGGAGCGCCGTGACGTGGAGCTCGTCGTGGTGGCTTCTTCGCAGGCCGTCTACGGCGAAGGCCGATACCGGTGCGGTCGGGATGGGGACGTGTACCCGGGGCCACGGTCCGAGGAGCAGCTGGAACGTGCCGAATGGGATCACCAATGCCCTGAGTGTGACGGAACGCTCGAGCCTGGATGGACCGGTGAATCGGTCATGGCTCCCCACAATTCGTACGGTCTCTCCAAAAGGGATCAGGATGAGATTGCCGTAAAGCTGGGGGCCCGATACCGGATTCCTAGCGTCGCTCTTCGCTATTCGATCGTGCAGGGCCCGCGCCAGTCGTTCCGGAACGCCTACTCGGGCGCGCTGCGCAATTTCACCGTGCAGCTGGGGTCTGGAGTCCAGCCTCTCGTGTACGAGGATGGCGCGCAGCTCCGCGACTACGTCGGGGTGCGGGACGTCGTGCGCGCGACCCTCCTTCCGCTGGATCGGCCCGCCATGCAGGGGTCCTCCTTCAACGTCGGAGGGGACCGGTCGGTCTCGGTGCTGGAGCTGGCGGGCCTCGTGGGGCGAGCGCTCGGTCGCGCAAGTGAGCCGCGCGTTTCCGGCCATTACCGCGTGGGCGACACCAGACACATCCGCTCCGATGTTTCGCGGCTCAAGAGTCACGGCTGGGCGCCGCAAGAAACGCTGGAGGACGTGGTCCGAGGGTACGTGGAGTGGGCTACATCACATCCTGAATTTCACAACGCCGCCGCTGCCGCGCACGATCGGATGAAGCAGCTCGGCGTTCTGCGCGAATCGGCGAGCGCGGTCAGCACCGCCCGCGGATAACTCTCACCACCTCGCGCGAAGGGACAGCTCTCCGGTGACGTGATTCCTGTCTGCGCCGGATACGTGCTCCGCATTCTGCATATCCGAATAGCCCAGGGCTCCCTCGAGCGCAAGCCCCGCCATGGGACGGTACTCGAGACCGGCGTTCGCGCTCAGGGTTCTCTCCACGACCCCGGAGAGTGGGACGTTGTCGACCTTACCCGAGGCGGGATCCCAGGGGTTCCCGATGGAGCCCTCGCCCTTGCGGATCCTCGCAATCTCGAGGCTGGCGGACCACGGCACGTTCCAATCCAGCTGGACTCGTCCCCAGGCCTGCTCCGCGTCTGGCCCCAGAACGTATCCGAGCGGATAGCCCTTCAGCTCGAAATCGTGGCCGTGCCACACGGTGTAGACGTAGTCGTAGATGCGCGTGAACTCGACGCGTGCCGAGAGAATCTTCCGCGGATCGATCTCGCGCGCCGCGTGGAAGCCCGTCTGCCATCCGATCTGCTTGGGCTTGAAGGTCGAGGAGATCGAATAGTCGTCGAGAAGAAACTCGCCGTACCAGCGAAGCCCCCGCGTGAGGTCCAGACTGAAATCGGCTGAGGCCATGACGTTGTTCTTGGTGATCTTGTTCGTGCTGTCGGGACCCCCTGCAAAGGCGTCGACGCGCTTCTCGATGAAGGTGTACGGGAACGCAGGAATGAAGTAGTAGAAGATCTGATCCGATCCGTCGAAGCGAGCTTCTTCGGCAATCCCGATCTCGAGACGGTCGCCCAGGCGAACGCTCATACGAGATGCGGCGTAGTACCGCCGTTCCACGGGATCCAGGCTCGCGACGAACCACGAAAGCTCGAGCTCCCGCAGCACACCCACGTCGAATCCGAGCCTGTCGAGCGCCGGCGCGGCGTCGGAGACGCCGAGCGTCCCGGTGGCGCCGGGACCCCACCTCACCCAGGAATGCGCGAGCGTCGCTCGAATGCGATGGGGCTTGGGGGACCCTTCCAGCGCGACGTAAGCGCGATCCAGCCAGGCGTTGAAATCGATCCCTTCGGCCAAGGCGAACTTCGTCCCGAAATTAGGCGTGCCGTGGCCGCCTTGGGAGGCCGTGCCCGCGTAGAGGTCCCCGAAAAGGAGAAAGCGACTCGAGGCACGAGCGCTCGCGCTCGCTCCGAGCCGGTAGTCGCGATTCACGGTGGGCCGGCGGTCGCGGTTCTCTCGATAGAGCGCCTGTACGTACGGGGATATCTCCAGGCGCCGGTCCTCATCCTCGTCGCGCACCAACAGCGGCTTCCTCGCTCCCGGCGCGTCCAGGGACGCTTCCCGATAGATGCGCGCGAACGAAAGGTCCTCGGCGACCGAGGGGTCCTGCCCCTTCAAGACATCGAGGTATGCGAGCGCCTCTCCGCGCGTCCAGGGACGCCTGTTGATGAAGTTGCCGTTCGCCCCAAACCTCAGCGCGAGCGATTCGAGATCCGCGTAGATCGGGCTCTCGACAGGGATCTCTTCCAGAGAATCGTAGGTCGCGAGCGCGGGTCGGGGGAAAAAGCAGATCAGAAGGAGAATGAAGAGAGCCGTCCCGGGGAGAGGCCGCATCGAGGAGGCACAATACCAGAAAGCAGTGGGCGCGACCGGCGTCGAACTAAGGCGTAACCCGCGACTGAACGGGCCGTCCGGGCCGTGCGCGCCCCCCACACCTACTACATCACGGCAGCTAATTCATTACCGCCTGCAGACGATCCCTCAAGTCCTGAAGCTTCGGACGCTCGATCTCGCGCATCTCGCCCGCCTGGGGAGCCTTCCTTCCACCCCTCGCGATATCGCACTGCGTTCCCGCAGGCACGTGCACGACCTCGCCCCTGCCCGCCTTCACATCCGCCGTGCCCTCGAGCACGCACACGCACGTACCCGCCGGCTCCGCGATCACGGCCACCGTCGTGCCCGTGAGACGCACCGTCGCGTCGGGGGTGGTGATCGCGAGGTGGGCGCCGTCGAACCGCAGCCCCGTCGTCACCCGGAGCAATCCGCGATCGACCCTGGCCGTTCCGTCGCGCCCGAGCCAGCGTCCCGGGGCCGCGGGGAGCACCACCTCGGTGCCGGGCGTGAGCTGGAGGGCGAGCACACCGGAGCTGAGGATATCGAGATCCTGATCGCTCTCGAGCCGGACGCGCGCCCCCGGGATCAAGCGCCGGGTCACCTGGTGGTAATCGCGGACCGGAACGGAAACACCATTCACGACCACCTGTCCGGATCCGGCGTTCGGCATGGCGGTCCATGGGGGAGCCTGATTGAGATCTGCGAGAACGATCAGCCAGGCCAAGGTCGTGGAGAGAGCGAGCGCCCAGCGCAACCGGCGCCGCTTCCTGCTCGGCGCGGTTCTCGGGCGCGCGACCGCCGCCGCAGGCCGCCGCCGAGGTGATTCGATCACACCGTGAATCTGTCTTGCCATGGTCCCCCCCATGAGCGCGTAATTATACCCACAGGGTGCGTCTAGGGGGCAAGGCACGAACGAGGAGGGGACCCATGGTCGCGTTGGCAATCAGCTGGCTCAAGGACGCCGATCAGGCGCTACAGACCTCGAAAAACCAAGGGAAACCAGCACTTCTGGATTTCAGCGCCGCACCGCAGTGAAGCGGATGTGCTCGGCTGGAAGCCGAGGTCTATCCGAACGAGCGGGTGGTTGACTTCATCAGCACGCACTTCATCCCCGCGAAGATCCACATCAAGGAACAGCCGCAGACATTCAAGCGCTTCGGAGCGCAGTGGACCCCGACCCTCCTGATCATGGCGCCCAACGGCGAGGAGGCCCACCGGATCGAGGGCTTCCTGGGCGTGGACGACATGCTGGCGCAGCTTCAGCTGGGCCTGGGGAAGGCGCTCTTCAAGATGGAGAAATACGCCGAGGCGGAGAAGCATTTCAGGGCCGTGGTCGAGAAATCTCCCAAGACCGAAGCGGCACCTCAGGCTCTCTATTGGGCCGGGGTCGCGGCGTACAAAGGAACGAACGATCCAGGGAAGCTGAAGGAAACCGCCAAAGCGGAGCAGCAGAAGTATCCCGACAGCGAGTGGGCGAAGAAGGCTTCCGTCTGGGCTTAGGCCAGTGTTCCGATGGCACCACCGGCGCGGCTAGGGCAACTCCTGATCCGCGCCGAGCTTCAGCACCTGCTGTAGCTCGCTTTTCTTGACGCGCGCGGCCCGGTCGATCTTCTCGATCGCCGACCGCGCGCCCAGGAGAAGATCCCGATCCTCCTCCGGAATCGTCGCCTCATATCTCCGGATGTGACGAAGGAGGATCGCCGCGTCCTGGCGCGCGCCGAGAATGTTCTGGAGCCTCCCCAGCTGCTTGGCGCGATGCCTCGCGCCGTGCCCCTCGAGATCCGCGAAGTATTCCACGGCATATCGCAGGTGCTTGATCGAGATCCGGAGCGCGTGCACGTTCTCGGCCGTGGGGAGCTGTTCCGCGGTCCTGCACGCCGCCAGCATCCTGGCGTCCCACTCGGACACGATGCGCGGCCCCGCGATGTAGGCGGGTCCGTCGCCGTTACGCACCAGCGCCGAGTCGGCGCGCATCTCGATCCAGGGACGCGCGAGTGCCTTCAACGCCATGAAGCGCGTCGAATCGAGCTGCTTCAAGAGCTTCGCCCTGCGACGCGCGCGCTTGATCTGGACCTTGTTTGCGAAGATGAGAAGCGCCGAGCGCTCGGGATTGGGCGCATCGGCCGCCATCCGCTTCACGCGGTCCAGCTCCACGTCGCAGTCCCGCACGCGACCGAGCCCTCGCCCGATCCAGCGCAGCTCCCGCTGCCATTCCAGCCGCGCTTTCTCCGGAATCACGTCGGCGAACACGAGGAGCGCGGTCCGGAGCCTTCGCGTCGCCACGCGCATGTCGTGCACGTATTCGGGATCCACGCCCACGCGCGTGCCGGGCTCGTACCAGAACATCCGCGCGAGCTGGCGGCCCATGTTCTTCACCGCCACGTCGGCGAGCCGGTCGCTCTGGTGCGGCGTGAAGGGGCTCTCGTCCAGCTCCGGCACCTGGATTCCCGCGGCGTCCTCGAGCGCGGCGCGCACCTCCAGCACGTCCTTGATCTGGCCGGGACCGACCTCTTCAGAGATTCGAAGTTTCAGCTCGCGTTCGAGCATCCGTTTCTCGCTTCGCCCGTTACGCGGAGTGCGTGGCGGCGATCTCGCGCAAGGCGCTCGGCTGGACCAGCCACTCGAGCGTTCCGTGTCCCGCGCCGGGACCGTTCGGGAACGTGATGAGCGCGGCGCCGCCCTTCTTGTACGTGACGGAGGCCTTGCACTTCTCTCCGACGAGAAGATAGGAAGTAAATCCGCTCAGGTGCGGCTCGTGTCCCACGATCGCGACGCGCTCGGCGCCGAGCTGTCTCAGGAACGTGACCGCGCGGCCGAAATCCCCGCCCGGCACGAGGTCGTCACAGAACTCGATCTTCACGTCGGGAGCGAGCGCGTCGCGCAGGATCTCCGCCGTCTGGCGGGCCCGGATCAAGGGGCTCGAGACGATCCGGTCCGGCTTCTCGGTGAACTCCCTCAGTCCGCGTGCGGCCAGGCGAAATTTGTGCATTCCCTCCGGCGTGAGCGGCCGGTCATCGTCGCGCTTGTACGCGGGATCGCCGTGCTCCACGGCGATGGCATGCCGTACGATCAGTAACTCCATGGCGCACCTCCTCTACTTACCTCAAGTCTAACATATGGCGTAAGATGGGGTGATGAGAGCCGACAAGACGCGCTTTCCCATCCGGTGCGCCGGAATGGACGTGGGGAGCAACGCCCTGCGCCTGGCCATCGCCGAATTCAAGAGCCCCACACACTACAGGATTCTCGAGCGTAAGCGCGTTCCCGTGCGGCTGGGGCAATCGGTGTTCAAGACCAGCCGCATCGATCCCGACACCCTGGACAAGGCGCTGGACGCCTTCCGGGAATTCCGCGCGATGATGAAGCAGTACGACGTGGTGCTCCACCGGGCCGTCGCGACCAGCGCGACGCGCGAGGCGAAGAACCGCGGCTCCTTTCTGGAGCGCGTGCACACGGAGACCGGCATCGACCTCGAGCTGATCGAGGGCACCGAGGAGGCTCGCCTCGTCGCGCTCGGCGTGCGCGAGAAGGTGACTCTGCGTGGGACGGCGTTGATCGTGGACGTGGGAGGCGGATCCGCCGAGCTCGCGCTCTTGCAAAAGGGGCAGATTCTCCTCGTCGAATCGCACGATCTGGGCACGGTCCGTCTCCTGGAGCAGGTGGGAAGCGCCACGGGGCACAAACTGCTCCGGATCCTGCGCGAGCGGTTGCGCGCGTCGCGCTTCCCGATGCTCGAGTCGCTTCGGGGCCATCGGATGTCGCAGATGGTGGGAACCGGAGGGAACATCGAGGCGCTCGCGACCCTGGTCGCGGGCAGCGGCAAGAGCGAGACTCAGAAGGACGATCTGGAGCGGAAGCCGGTCGCGGTGCCGCTGGGCCGCCTGAAGAAGCTGGTCGAGGAGCTGGCCGGCATGGAGCCCGAGCAGCGCGCCAAGAAATACGACTTGCGGCCGGACCGCGCCGACGTGATCGTTCCCGCCGGCGTGATCTTCGAGCATATTACAAAGCGCGCGGGCGTGCGCCAGATCATGGTCCCCTTCGTGGGGCTGGTGGACGGCGTGCTCCTGGATCTGGCGAGGGTGGCGGGCGCCGAGGGCAAGAAGGAGCTCGAGACCTCGCAGACCCTGAACGCGGCCCACGCGGTCATGAAGAAATACGATCCCGACCCCAAGCACTCGCGGCACGTCGCCTCCCTCGCACTCTCGCTCTTCGATCAGCTGAAGGACGTGCACCGGCTGGGAAAGCGCGAGCGGCTCCTGCTCGAAATTGCTGCTCTCCTCCACGAGGTGGGGAATTTCATTTCGGGTCCGGGGCATCACCGGCACGCCCACTACATCATCTCGGAGACTCCGATCCTGGGACTGAACGACGAGGAGGTCCAGGTGGTCGCCAATGTGGCCCGCTACCATCGCAAGGCGCCGCCCGATCCCGGCCACGAGAACTACGCGGCGCTCTCGGAGCGCGCCCGCGATCAGGTGCGCGCTCTGGCGGCAATCCTGAGGTTGGCGGACGCGCTGGATCACGATCACCGCCAGCACGTGCTCGGGGTCTCGGCCAAGACCAAGGATTCCCAGCTCACGCTCAAGGCGCGCACGCGGGGGGACGTCACCCTGGACGAGTGGTCCGTCGGAGAAAAGGGTGGCGATCTCTTCAAGCAGGAGTTCGCCCTGAAACCGGTGCTGAAGACCCATGCCTGAGACCACGACGACAACGCCTGCGATCGCGGGTGCGGTCCCTGTGGGCGCCGCAGGCGCGACCCCGGTCATTTCCGTCATCGACATCGGATCGAGCGGGGTCCGCATGCTCCTGGCCGAGCTCAAGCCCGACGGCTCGGTCCGGGAGCTGGAGGACGTACAGAAACCTCTGGCCCTCGGCCGCGAGACGTTCCGGACCGGGACCCTCTCCGCCGCCAGCATCCAGAAATCGGTGAACATGCTGCGCCAGTACCGCGCCATCATGGACGGCTACGGCGTGACGCATACGCGGGCGGTGGCCACGAGCGCCGTCCGCGCCGCGCTGAACCGTGACACCTTCGTGGACCGCGTGTTCCTCGCGACCGGCATCGAGGTCGAGGTGATCGAGGGCTCCCAGGGCGGCGGGGATGTCGCGGGCTCCCTCACCTACGAGCTGGGCACGCTGCGCGTCCGCGATCTCCTGCGGGCGGAGAGCGGGGACAAGCGCGCGATGACCCGTCTCATCCAGCACAACGTGAAGGAGATGATGAACGAGGTGAAGCGCACGCTTCCCTTCGAGAAGGTGGCGAACCTGATCGCCATCGGCCCCGAGGCGCGCTTCGCGGCCCGGGCGCTGAAGGGCGAAGGGGATCTGGCGGCGGTGTCGGCGAAGGATCTGCGCGCGCTCGCGGACAAGATTCTGGGAATGACCGCGGCGGATGTGGCCGCGGCGTACTCCATCCCGACGCCCGAGGCGGAATCGCTCGCGCCGGCCTTCCTCGTGTATGCGGAGCTGATCAAGCTGAATCCGGTCGATCGCCTCCTGGTGGCGCGCGCGAGCATCCGGGACGGCTTGCTATTGCAAGTGCTGCGCTCCATCCAGAGCGGCTCGGCCATCTTCTTCCCCGAGCAGACCATCGCGGCCGCGCTGAACCTCGCGCGGAAATATCACGCCGACGAGCGCCACGGCCTGCATACCGCGGGGCTCGCCCGCGCCATCTTCGAAGCCACGCGGGCGCAGCACGGCATGGGGGAAGGGGAGCGGCTCCTTCTCGAGGTTGCGTCCATCGTGCACGACATCGGAAACTACGTGGCGGCGCGCGGGCATCACCGGCACGCCTACTACCTTCTCGTGAACTCGGAAGTGTTCGGGCTCTCGAAGATGGATCTCGAGATCGTGGCGAACGTGGCGCGCTATCACCGGAAGGGCACCCCGCAATCCGATCACCCCGCCTACGCGGCGCTTCCGAGGGCGGCGCGGCTCAGCGTGAACCGCCTCAGCGCGATCATCCGCGTGGCGGACGCGCTGGACAAGGCGCACGCGCAGCGGATCCAGAACCCCAAGATCACGGTCGAGGATGGGGAGCTCCGGATCGACGTGGAGACGGCGGAGGACATCGCGCTCGAGCGCCTGACCCTGGATCAGAAGGGCAGCCTCTTCGAGGAGGTGTTCGGACTGAAGCCGGTGCTCCGCGAGGTGACCGCGTGACGGACGGGCGCGGGGGCAACGGCTCGACCGCCGAGCCTCGCTATCTCAGCCGGGCCCTCACCTGGCTTGGCTTCAACGGGCGCGTCCTCGAGGAAGCCCAGGATCCGTCCCTCCCCGCGCTCGAGCGTCTGCGCTTTCTGGGGATCTTCTTCTCCAATCTCGACGAGTTCTTCATGGTGCGCGTCGCGGGCCTGCGCGAAGCCATGGAGGCAGGCCTCGACCGCCCTGAGGGGGAGGAGTCGGTTTCCTCGGTGCTGGCCCAGATCGGGCAGCGTTCCCACGGCATGGTGCGCGTCGCCTATACCACCTACGAGCGCGAAATCTTGCCTGATCTCGAGGAGAACGGAGTCCAGTTCGTCCGTGACGAAGACCTCTCCCCCAAGGAGCGCGCGTTCCTGGACCGTCTCTTCACGCGCGAGATCCTGCCCATCCTGACTCCGGCCGCGGTCGAGCCGGAGGTGCCCTTCCCGCACGTCACGAACCTCACCCTGTGCTTCGCGATCCGCCTCGCGCGCGAGGGGGTGGGGGAGCGCTTCGCGCTGCTCCAGATGCCACGCCAGTACACGCGCTGGATCCAGGTCGGAAGCAACGGGGGCTCGCGCTTCGTGCTGCTGGAGAACGTGGTGCGGCGGCGGCTGGGAGAGCTTTTCCCGGGGCACGAGATCAAGGAGGCGGTGCTCTTCCGGGTCACGCGCGACGCCGATTTCGCAACGGACGATCAGGAGGCGGAGGATCTGGTCGACGCGGTGAAGCTGGTGCTGAAACAGCGCCGGAGCGGAGATCCGGTGCGGCTGGAGATGGAATCGACGACCAGCGAGGAGATCACGGAGCGGCTGATGGCCTCGTTCGATCTGGACCGCCTGAGCGTCTATCACGTCCCCGGGCCGCTGGACCTCAGATTCCTGATCGATTTCGCGCGCGTTCCCTCCTTGGCAGCGCCGCGCGCCGTTCCCTGGCCGCCGCAGCCCGTTCCCGACATTCCTCCC
The DNA here is from genome assembly GCA_005893165.1 of Candidatus Eiseniibacteriota bacterium. Taxonomy (GTDB): domain Bacteria; phylum Eisenbacteria; class RBG-16-71-46; order SZUA-252; family SZUA-252; genus WS-7. The sequence continues at coordinate 11,832 of VBOR01000055.1, forward strand.
GGAGAGGCGATCTGGGAGGCGGTGGCGCAGCGCGACTATCTCCTTTTTCATCCCTACGAGACCTTCGAGCCGGTGCTCCGGCTCCTGAGGCTCGCGTCCGAAGATCCTTCCGTGCTCGCGATCAAGCAGGTGCTCTATCGCACCGCGCAGAATTCCGAGGTGGTGCGGGCGCTGGAGCGCGCGGCGGAGAACGGAAAGCAGGTCACGACCCTGTTGGAATTGCAGGCCCGCTTCGACGAGGAGCGAAATGCGGCGTGGGCGCGCAGGCTCGAGGAGGCGGGCGCCCAGGTGCTCTACGGGCTCGCTGGCTTGAAGACGCACGCCAAGGCGCTCCTGATCGTGAGGCGGGGTGCGGGGGGCATCGAGCGCTACGCGCACCTGGGGACCGGGAACTACAACGAGCGCACGGTGCTCGAGTACTCCGACCTGAGCCTCCTGACCTGCAACGAAGATGTATGCGCGGACCTGACCGCGTTCTTCAACGTGGTCACGGGCTATTCCGAGCCGCTGCCCTGGCGCCGGATCGCGATGGCGCCGCTTGGGCTCCGGTCGCGCTTCCTCCAGCTCATCCGGCGAGAGATCGAGAAATCCACGCCGGAGGAGCCGGGGCAGATCCGCGCGAAGATGAACTCGCTCGTGGACAAGCCCATCATCGATGCCCTGTACGAGGCCTCGCAGGCGGGCGTTCGGATCGCGCTCAACGTGCGCGGCGCGTGCGTGCTGCGCCCGGGCGTGAAGGGGCTGAGCGAGAACATCCGCGTCGTCTCGATCGTGGACCGGTTCCTCGAGCACAGCCGCATCTTCGAGTTCCGGAACGGCGGAGACGTGGAAACCTTCGTCGGGAGCGCGGACTGGATGCCGCGGAACCTCGACCGGCGCGTGGAGCTGGCCTTCCCGGTGGTGGAGCCCGAGCACAAGGCGCGGCTGGCGCACATCCTCGACGTGCTCTTCGCGGACAACGTGAAGGCGCGGGAGCTGCGGCCTGACGGGACGCTGGGGAAGCGGGCGAGCCGCAGGCGCCCGATCCGCGCCCAGGAGGTTTTCTGGGAGGAAGCGCGCGCCCGTGCCGAGGGGCGTGGCGAGTCGGACCGGAGTATCTTCGTTCCGCTGCGCAGCGCCCCGGAGTAAAAATCTTTCCTCAGCGTGTCGATCTGACCCACCCTCATGCGTCGTGATGTTGGAGCCAGGGACAGAAGAGCCGGCCACGAGGGCCGGACGCCCGGCCCTAGACCCGAAATCACAAGGAGATACGACAATGCGGTTCATGGTGATCGTCAAAGCGGACAAGAACTCGGAAGCGGGCGTTCTCCCGGACAAGAAGATTCTCGGGGACATGGGGAAATTCAACGAGGAGCTGGTGAAGGCGGGCGTGATGCTCGCTGGCGAGGGGCTTCAGCCCAGCTCGAAGGGCGCCCGCGTCCGGTTCGACGGAGCCAAGCGCACGGTCATCGACGGTCCCTTCGCGGAGTCGAAGGAGCTGGTCGCTGGCTTCTGGCTCTGGCAGGTGAAGTCCAAGGAAGAGGCCATCGAGTGGCTGAAGCGCGCTCCGTTCGGCGGTGGGACCGAGGTGGAGCTTCGCCAGGTGTTCGAGTCGGAGGACTTCGGCGCCGAGTTCACTCCCGAGCTCCGGGAGCAGGAAGAGCGCATCCGCCGGCAGATCGGCGCGAAGCGGTAGTCGCGGCGATGGCGGTGGCGGTTCCCGAGACAAATCGCGCGATCGACGCGGTCTGGAGGATCGAGTCGGCCCGGCTCATCGCCGGGCTCGCGCGCATGGTGGGGGACGTCGCCCTCGCCGAGGATCTGGCGCAGGACGCACTCCTCGTGGCACTGGAGCGCTGGCGGGAGTCGGGCGTCCCGGAGAACCCGGGCGCCTGGCTCATGGCGACCGCGAAGCGGCGCGCGATCGATCTCCTGCGCAGGAGGAAGCGCCTCGACCGCAAGCACGAGGAGCTGGGGCGCGAGATGGACGAACGGCAGGAGCGCGCGGTGTCGGATCTGGATGCGGCGATCGATGACCCGGTGGGGGACGACCTCCTCGGTCTGGTGTTCCTCGCATGCCACCCGGTTCTTTCCACGGAGGCGCGCGTCGCGCTCACGCTGCGTCTCCTGGGTGGGCTGACCACCGAGGAGATCGCGCGCGCGTTCTTGGTGCCCGAGGCCACGGTGGCCCAGAGGATCGTCCGGGCCAAGCGCACGCTGGCCGAGGCGCACGTTCCCTTCGAGATTCCACGAGGCGCCGATCTCACGGTCCGGCTCTCCTCGGTGCTCGAGGTGATCTACCTCGTATTCAACGAGGGTTATTCCGCGACCGCCGGCGACGATTGGCTGAGGCCCGAGCTCTGCGAAGACGCGCTTCGCCTCGGGCGCATCCTCGCGGGATTGATGCCGGAGGAGCCTGAGGTTCATGGGCTCGTGGCGCTGATGGAGATCCAGGCCTCGCGCTCGCGCGCCCGGGTGGGACCGTCGGGGGAGCCGGTTCTCCTGTTCGACCAGAACCGAGCGATGTGGGATCAGCTCCTGATCCGGCGCGGTCTCAAGGCGCTCGAGCGCGCCGAGGGGCTGTGTCGCGCGGCCGGCGGCGCGCTGGGCCCGTACACCCTCCAGGCGGCGATCGCCGCGAGCCACGCGCGGGCGCGCACGCCCGAGGAGACGGACTGGGAGCGCATCGTGGCGCTCTACGACGCGCTGGGGCAGCTCACGCCCTCACCCATCGTGGAGCTGAATCGCGCCGTCGCGGTGGGGATGGCGTTCGGTCCGGAGGCGGGGCTGGAGATCGTGGATACGCTGGTGGCGGAGCCCGCGCTGGGGAACTATCACCTCTTGCCGAGCGTGCGCGGGGATCTGCTGATCAAGCTGGGGAGGGTCGAGGAGGCGCGGAAGGAGCTCCTGCACGCGGCCTCCCTCACGCGGAACAAGCGCGAGAGGAAGTTGCTCATGGACCGTGCCGCGGCGCTGGGGTAACCCGGCCGAGCAGAAACCTTGCAACCCTAGCTACTTCACGACGCGGAAGGTGAGGTGGGTCACGCCCGGGGACTCGACCACGCGCTCCCGTTCCAGCTCCACCTGCTTCGTCCCCATGTTCTCGAACAACCGAATGCCTTCCCGCAGCAACACCGGCACGAGGCTGATCTGGATTTCATCCAAGAGCCCCGCCTTCATGAACTGCTGCGCCGTATCCGCGCCTATCAACGACACGTTCTTGTGACGCGCGGCCGCGCGCGCCTGCTTCAGCGCGCTCTCGATTCCCTCCGTGACGAAGGTGAAGGTGGTCTCGCCGCGGATCAGGATCTCCTGGCCGCGATGCGTGAGCACGTAACAGGGGACGCGAAACGGGGGATTCGATCCCCAGAAGGGCTCTCCGATGTCGTAGGTCCGCCGCCCCATGATCACGGCACCGGTCGTGCGGAACATCTCGTCGATCACTTCAGCATCCTTGGGATCACCCGCTGAGGAGCGCGACGAGCCCCCGGTCCTGTCGGATTTGCCGCCGCTCCGGTCCGCCCGCCCGCTGAAGATCCAATCGTGAAGCCGCACGAGATCGTCCTTGGGTCCCGCGATGAATCCGTCGAGCGACATGGACACGCTCAAGACGACCTTTCCTGTCACGCGCCGCGACCTCTCTAGTACCGCACGTCGGCGGCGAACCGCGCGAGCCAGGATTCGCGATCCGCGCCCGAGACGTTGCCTTCGTTCCGAAGACGGCGAAAGCCTGCGCCCACGCTCAGATCCACGTTGTCGCGCGGCATCCAGCGGGCGTCCCCCCAGACCTCGCGCCGTTCCTCCACGATGCCGGACAGGCCCGCCGTGGAGACGGGGCCCATGGAGGGCTGCCAGGGGACACCCAGGCGGCCCTCGCCGTGGTTCGTGAAATCACCCGACCATCGAAGCTGCCAGTCGCGTGAGAGGTCGAATGCGGCTTCCAGGAACACGTTCTCGGCGTCGGGCCCCAGTGAATACCCGAGGGACCGGTTCCGGTAGATGTAGTTCTCTCCATAGTAGACGCTGTACACGAAATTCCGGACGCGCGCGTACTCGCCGAGGAAATGCACCGCGCGGGCACCCCACGGGCGGTCGCTCCGGAACCCCAGCTGGTATCCGATCCGGTTCGGCATGCTCGCGCTCTCGGTCGCGTAGTCGTCTACGAGAAGCTCGCCGTAGAGCGTGAGGGCGCGCAGCGCGCGGAAGGAAACGTCCGCCGAGGCCATCACGTTCGCGCGCTCGAGGGAGCGCAGCGAGTCGTTGGATACTTCGCGAATGCGGATGCGCTCGACGACGGTGTAGGGCAGGAGGCCCGTGACGTAGAGCAGGTCGATTCCGTCCGAGGAGTAGCGCGCCGCCTCCGCAATCCCGATGTTCCAGCGCGGCGCGATCTCGAATTCGAGCCGGTGCGCCGCCAGATAGTGATGGTCCGCCACCGAGATGACGGCGTTGAGCGCGGTCGCGGTGACGCCCACCTTCCCGCGCGCGCTGCCTTGCAGCATCAGAAATCCCATCGAACCCGCGGCGTCGGATAGGAGCAGGGTCCCGCGGCGCCCCGGCCCCCAGCGAAACGTGTCGTAGCCGAGCGCGCCCGTGATCTTGCCCACGCGTCCGGTCAGCTCCCCGCGCAGCACCGTCGCCTCGAGATCCGTGTGGGCCGCGATCGCATCGATGAACTCGCGCTGCCCGCGGATCCTCGTGATGCCAAGCTCTTCGTATGCTCCGAAGCCTGGCCACAGCTGGAGCCCCATCCTCGCGGCAAGCGAAGACTCGTCGAGGAGCCGGTAGTGGATGCGGCGCTTGTCCTCGAAATCTCCGCGTGCGTGTCCCGCGATCGCGACGCGGAAGCGCTCCTCGCGGCCCCCCACGTCCAGGAGCGGTCCCGTCTCCTTCCGAGGCCCTCCCCCCAGATCCTCGAGCTCGCGCGTCAGCTCGCGCTCCAGACGCTGGTAGTGGAGATCCGATTCGATGGATGGGTCCTTCTCGCGCGCATCGAGGAGCGCCCGCGCGATGTCGGCGCGCGCGAGGGGACGCGTGTGAATGGGAAAGGAGGGGAGAAGGCCGCGGGCGACCAGAGATTCCAGCTCCTCGTAGAGCGCGTGGTAGGGAGGGAGGAATTCCGCCGGCTGAGCGGCCGCGGCCCGCACCCCGAACGCCGGCGCGCCCACGGCGAGCAGGAACGCGGCGAGGAAAACTCCAGCCATTTTGGAACGCGGAACGAGAGCGCGGCGCATGGCGGCGCATCCTAGGCGACTGTGGACGGATTACTACACCTATGTAGATCGGGGTCCTCAGATGGTCCCGCCGCGTGCGAGTGGACCCGCGTAAGTCATTGGAATGCAAGACGATGATTGGTGGCACGGGTGCTGCTGATAAGGGGCTTGGCCTTTAGGCAGTCCCCCATCGGGAGGAGGAGGAACATGCGTGTCTTCGTTGCAACGTTAGCGCTCGCCCTCGCGGCGGGCAGTGCGTCTGCCTCTCAACTCGACTTCACCCCGAGCCTGGTCGGCCCGAGCGCATCCCAGCTCGACAACTCCGCCGGATCCAGGACGCTCTTCGAGAGCAGCGGCCCCATCCGCCACCGGAGACCCCGCGACCGCTATCGCGAGCGCGACGACTACGGCTATCGCAGCCAGCCCGAGTACTACGCGATGCTGGGCGCTGGAACGTTCGATCCTTCGAATCAGCCGGGGAACGGGCTCTACGTGAATGGAGGCCTGGGATCGGTGCTCGCGGAGCAGCTGGATCTCGGAGTCCAGATCTCCTGGTACCGCCGCTCGACAGGGGGCGATCAGTTCGTCCGCGAGGGAAATCTTCCGGACGGAACGCACTACCGCCGGGTGATGACGACTCAGTCCATCAAAACCGATCTGGTGCCCGTCATGGGTACCCTGCGCGTTCGGATTCCCGTGACATCACAGGTGCAGCCCTACGTCGGCGGCGCCGCAGGCTGGGAATGGCTCAGCGTGTCCGGCACCGACAACACCGGACTCGATTTCCAGAATGACTACGACGGCTTCGGCGCGCAGGTGTTCGGAGGAGTGAACCTGAACGTCGGCCCAACCACGGGGCTCTACGGCGAAGCGGTCTGGAACGCGAGCACTCCGAAAGCCCAGTTCTACGATGCGACGATCGGGCAGAATGTGCGCGAGGAGGTCGACTTCGACGGGCTGGGCTTCCACGGTGGCCTTCGCCTCATGTTCTAGTTGAGAACATCGCGTCTCTAGGCTAAGTTCGTTGCGGAAAAAGGTGTTCGTGAGTTCCGGCCCGGGACGACCCGCGCCGCATACATCAACGAGGGGGTTTCCGCGATGAATCGACACGGATTGTTTCTCGCACTCATCGTTGCAGCGGGCCTTTCTCTTCATGGCGCGCCGGCCAGAGCGGCGGCGCCGGCGGAAGGTCACGGAATGGGCTTCCAGGGCATGGGCGCGCGGATCGGGTTCGTCGATCCCGAAAATGCGAGCAGCACGGTCGCGCTCGGCCTTCACGTCGATCTGGGCGAATTCGTCAGGAACGTCCACGTCATGCCGCTCGTGGAGTACTGGAAAGTGGGCGTGAGCGGCATCGACGTCAGCGACCTCACGCTGGCGAGCGACGTGAATCTCGACTTTCCGGTTCAGGGCGGCCGCGTCGTTCCCTATGCGGGAGGCGGCGTGGGATTCCACTTCGTGAAGTTCGATAATCCCTTCGCTCCCCCGGGATTCGACAATTCCAAGACCAAGCTGGGATTGAACATTCAGGGCGGAATCAAGAATCAGGTGATGCCGAACCTCGGAATCTTCGGAGAGGTGAAGTACGTGTTCGTGTCTGATGTGAACCAGCTCAAGATCATGGGCGGTTTCACGTACAACTTCATCTACTAACCAAAGGACGGTGAGCCTGATGAGATCCCCGAGAATCATCGTTACGGTCGCGCTGGCGTCTCTCATGGCGTTCGTGATTTCGGCCTGCCAGAAGAACTCCCAGACCGACATGTCGGCGGCGACCGACACGACCCAGGTGAGCCAGAGCAGCGGGACCATGCCGCCGGACCAGACGCAGCCCGGCGCTCAGGGAGCCACGCTTCCGGACAACAACAGCAAGTCCACGACCACGAAGAGCACGAAGACGACGCACACGACGCACACAACGACCCGCGGCTCCTCAGGCTCCTCCTCGCAGGGTTCGCAGGGAACCTATGCCGAGCACCGGACGATCGAGATCCCCGCGGGCACCAAATTCGACGTGGAAATGGTCACGCCGGTCGACACCCGGACCTCGAACACCGGTGACCGGGTGGAGGCGAAGCTCGCCGCGCCCATGGTCGTCGGAAGCACGGTGGTCGCCGAAGCCGGCGCGCGTGTGACGGGCCAGGTGGCCGATCTGAAGCGTGCGTCCAAGGCGAAGGGCAAGGATGACCGCGCGTCCATCGCGCTCGAGTTCAACAGCATCGAGACGGTGGACGGACCGAAGACGCTCCACGCCACGGTCGATAACGCCGAAGGGAAGCTCGAGGCGAAGAGCACCGGCACGCGCGACAAGCTCCTCATCGGCGGAGGCGCGGTCGTCGGAGGCGTGATCGGAAAGGTCGCAGGAGGCAGCACCAAGAGCACCCTCATCGGCGCGGTCGCAGGAGCCGCCGCCGGCACCGGCGCGGTCCTCATGGCGAAGGGGCACGAGATTTCGATTCCCGAAGGCGGGAAGGTCTCGCTCCACGTCGACAGGCCGATCATGATCGTCGAGCGTTGATGATCCAAGCGGCGAATGCCGCTCCCGAGCGGTAGCACGCTGATCGATATCGCAGTTCGTACCGCCGTCGTCTACTTGGCGCTTCTCCTGGGGCTACGCCTCACGGGGAAGCGCCAGGTCGGACAGCTGACCCCCTTCGATTTTCTCCTCCTCCTTCTTCTCGCCAACGCCGTCCAGAACGCCATGACCGGTCCCGATACCACCCTCGCCGGTGGCCTCGTCGCGGCGGCCACGCTCTTCGGCGCGAACTTCGTGATCTCCTGGATCGTGCGGCACGTCTCGAAATCCGAGCACCTGATCGAGGGGACTCCCACGATTCTGATCCGCCACGGCCAGATCCTGACTCCCAATCTGGTCCGGGAGGGGATCACCCGGGACGATCTTCTCCGGGCGCTCCGGGAGCACGGGGTCGAGACGGTGGAGGACGTGCGCTCGGCGGTCCTCGAGGTGGACGGATCGGTGAGCGTGCTCAAGGAGGACGAGGTGCAGCCCGGAATCCGGCCCCATCACCGCATCCGAGGGATCCCCCGCCGGACCCCCTAGCCCCACCCTCGCGCGCCTTGACACTCCCGCCCCCCGGGGCGGATACTCTCGCCGCACAATCTACCCTATCTCACATGAGGAGTCCCCGATGGACGCCACCCACTCACTACTCAAAGAGCTCACCGAGGCCTTCGGCCCCCCCGGGCACGAGAGCGAGATCGCGGGCTTGATGAAGAAGCACCTCCGGGGTCTGGGCAACGTGACCCAGGACCGTCTGGGCAGCGTCATTTGCCGGCAGAACGGAAAGGCCGACGAGCCGAGGATCATGATGGCCGGCCACATGGACGAGGTCGGCTTCATGGTGAAGGGCGTCACCAAGGAAGGATTCATCAAGTTCCTTCCGATGGGCGGCTGGTGGGGACATGTCCTTCTCGCCCATAAGGTCCGGATCCGGACCGCGAAGGGGGACGTCATCGGCGTGGTGGGATCCAAGCCTCCGCACGAGCTCCAGGAAGAGGAGCGCCGGAAGGTGATGGACATCAAGGACATGTTCATCGACGTGGGCGCGACCTCGTACTTCGACGTGAAGAAGCGTCTCGGCATCCGCCCCGGCGATCCGATCATCCCGGACGCTCCCTTCTCCGTCATGGGGAACGAGCGGCTCTATCTCGCGAAGGCGCTCGACAACCGCGTGGGCTGCGCCCTCGTGGTGGACGCGATGCGCCGTCTTTCCAAGACGCCGCATCCGAACGCCGTCTTCGGCGTGGCGACCACGATGGAAGAGGTGGGCCTGCGCGGCGCGCAGACCAGCGTCGCGGCCGTGAAGCCGCACGTCGCGATCGCGCTCGACGTCGGGATCGCCCATGACACGCCGGGCACCCAGGCGGACGGCGAAGAGAAGCTGGGCGGCGGCGAGTGGATCCTCGTGTACGACGCCTCGATGATTCCCAACGTGAAGCTGCGCAACCTCGCGATCGACATCTGCGAGAAGCAGAAGATTCCCTACCATCTGGGGACGGTGGAGCGCGGCGGCACCGACGCGGGGCGCTTCCACATCTACGACACGGGCGTGCCTTCGCTCGTCATCTTCATTCCGACGCGCTACATCCACAGCCATTCCACGATCATGGACCGCAAGGACTATGACGCCGCGGTGAAGTTGCTGGTGGAGCTGTCGAAGCGTCTGGACAAGAAGACCGTCGAAGCGCTGTAACAGGGGAGGGTCTGGGAAAGGGAGGAGGGGGGGTAGGAATGATCCAGGGCGCGCGGAGTCTCCTCGCGGAAGCGATCGGCACCTTCGGGCTCGTCTTCTTCGGCGTCGGCGCCATCCTGCAGCAGCAGGCCACCCAATCGCTCGGCACGACCGGGATCGCCCTGGCGCACGGCGGGGCGATCATGATCGCCATCTACGCGTTCGGGCACATCTCGGACGGTCATTTCAACCCGGCCGTCAGCTTCGGGATGTGGGTCACCCGCCGGATCAGCATCCAGAAGATGCTCTCCTACTGGGTCGCGCAGCTGCTGGGCGCCTGCATGGCAGCGTGGATCGTCAGCGCCATCTACCAGGGCGGACCGGTCGATGTGCACCTCGGCACACCCCTCATCGACCCTACCATCGGGCCCATGACGGGCTTTGCCATCGAGGCGATTCTCACCTTTTTCCTCGTGACGGTCGTATTCGGCGTGGCGGTGGATACGCGAGCCCATAGCAGCTTGGCCGGCTTGGCGATAGGATTCACGATCACGGCGGATATCCTCATGGGAGGCACGCTGACGGGGGCCGCCATGAACCCCGCCCGGGCCTTCGGACCCGCGTTGGTCTCGCACTATTGGCAGGACCAGTGGTTATACTGGGCAGGGCCCCTGGCAGGCGCCGGGGCCGCAGCCATTCTCTATGATCGGTTCTTCCTAGCGCGACGTGCTTGACGTACCCCCGCGCCCGGGGGGATTCATGGATCCACGACAGCAAAAGATCGAACGCGACCTGGGGCCTCTCCTCGCAGGCGACCTGCGCACCGATCCCATCGCGCTCGCGCTCTTCTCCACGGCAGCCTGCATCTTCCGCCGCAAGCCCCTCGCCGTCGTCTCTCCACGGAACGAGTCCGATGTAGCCCGGGTCGTTGAGTACGCGGCCTCCGCAGGCGTGCCCGTCACGGCCCGGGGAGGAGGGTCCAGCCTCGCGGGCCAGGCTCTGGGCCCGGGGATCATCCTGGATTTCGCCGCGCACATGCACCGGGTGGTGGACGTCGACGCGGATCGGCGGACGGTGCGGGTGGAGCCGGGCGCCATCCACACCCGCGTGCAGAAGGCGGCGCGCGGGGTGGGGCTCAGGCTCGGACCGGATCCCTCGAGCGGCGATTTCTGCACGATCGGCGGGAACGTCGGCACGAACGCCTCGGGCGCGCACACGCTGCGGCACGGCTCGACGAAGGACCACGTGCTGGGCATGACCGTCGTGCTCCACGACGGGAGCGTGGCGAGATTGGGCACGCACGCGGGGAGTGGTGGTGAAGGGACTACGTGGCACAAACTCTCCTCCGAGCTGACGCACATCCTCCGCGAGGGCGCTCCGGCGTTCCTCCCCGAGCGCCCGCGATCCAACAAGAATTCTTGTGGTTTCGATCTGTGGGGCGCCTGGGCTCCCGGCGATCAGGTCAGCTCCATCGAGCCCCGGTTCGACCCGATGCGCCTGATCGTGGGCTCCGAGGGCACGCTGGGCATCGTGACCGACGTCACCATGCGGCTCGTTCCCAAGCCCAAGGCGACCGCGGTGGCGCTCCTCTATTTCGCCTCGTGGGAGGACGCCACGGAGGCCGTCTTGGAGGCGCGCCGCCTGGGTGCGTCCGCGATCGAGGCCATGGACCACACCTTCCTTGCCTTCGTTCGAGCCGATCGCGCGGACCTCCGCCCGCTCATCCCCGAACGCTTCGACTCTTCGATCCTCGTGGAGTTCGAGGGGGAGACCGCCGAGGAGGCGCGCGCGGGAATCGCGGCGGTGGAGGAGTGGGCCGCGGCCCGGCGGGGGAAGGTGCTCGATTTCCGCGCGGCCAGAAATGCCGCCGAGCAGGCGACGCTCTGGGCGGTGCGGAAGGCGGCGCTTCCCCTGATCTACCGCGCCTCACCCATCGAGAAACCGATGAACTTCATCGACGACACCGCGGTGCCCGCCGAGCGCCTGGGCGATTACGTGAACGGTTTGCGCGCCATGTTCCAGAAGCACCGCACGCGATTCGCGATCTTCGGGCACGCGGGGAACGGAAACGTCCATGTGATGCCGCTCCTGGATCCGCACGACGGTACCTTCCAGAGCCGCATGGCCGCCATGGCGGAGGATGCGTTCGAGCTCACATGGAGCCTGGGCGGCACGATCACGGGCGAGCACGGGGACGGCATCCTGCGCGCACCCTACCTCGAGCGGCAGTATCCGAAGGCGTACGCCGTCATGGCGCGGGTGAAGCACGCCATGGATCCCACCGGAATCCTGAATCCGGGCAACGTGATCTCGGACGCCCGCACCTTCCCGGAGGGATTCTCCCGGTACACGAACACCTACGTCGAGACCGGCACCGTGTTCGACGAGCCCGAGTACCGCGACATGATCGAGATGTGCCACGGCTGCGGGACGTGCCGCGACTATTGCCCCGTGGGCTCGACCACGGCGCTCGAGCCGCACACCGCGCGGGCCAAGGCGGTTTTGCTCATGGAGATGATCCGGGGCGATCTCTCGCGCGATTCGCTCACCGAGAAGCCGCTCAAGGAAGTCATGGATTCCTGCTTCAACTGCAAGATGTGCCTGAGTGAATGCCCGAGCCAGGTGGACATTCCGGGGCTCGCCATCGCCGCGCGGAAGGAATTCGTCGAGAAGCACGGGATGCCGGTGCGGAACTGGATCCTGGGACACGCGGACAAGGTCGCCGCGGTGGCCGGTCTGGCGCCCGCCGCGGTGAATCTCGTGGTGGGCTCGCCCCTCGAGCGCGCGGCGCGCGAGAGTGTGGGAAAGGTCGCGGGGAAGCTGGACCTGCCGCGTTTCCGCAGGCCATTTGCGACGGGGGGCGCCTCCGCGAAGCGGGCGCTGTCGCTCCCGCTCGAGGCGGGACCGAGGAAGGGGGTGGCGGTCGCGGCAGCGCACCCTCACGCGCGCCTTGGCCCCATGCCGCACCGCGACGTGCCGCTCACGAAACGGGTCGCCTACTTCGCGGGATGCTTCGCGCGGTTCCACGATCCTCAGGGCGAAGCCGAGGCGACGGTGAAGGTCCTCGAGGCGAACGGCATCGAGGTCGTCGTGCCGGAGCAGCGCTGCTGCGGGATCGCGCTCATCACCATGGGGGCCGAGCGCTCCATCCGGGCGGACGCGCGGCGGAATCTGGAAACGCTCTTGCCACTGGTCGACCGCGGGTTCACGGTGGTGGCCAGTGCGCCTTCTTGTGGTTTGGCCCTCATCGAGGATTATCCGCGCATTCTTGGCACCGAGGAGGCGAGGCATCTTGCCGCGCACACGATCGACGTCCATCAATATCTGTGGCGGCTCCACGAGCGCGGGGAGCTCCGCACCGACTTCAAGGAGGTGCCGATCTCCGTCGTGTACCACAACGCGTGCCACTCGGTGGCGCAGGGGATCACCGAAGAGCCCATCAAGCTCCTGAAGCTGGTCCCGGGGGTGGAGGTTCGACCGATCGACGATTCTTGCTGCGGCATCGCGGGCACCTACGGTATGAAGTCCGAGAATTACGAGCGCGCGATGGAGATCGGGGCGCCGCTCTTCAAGGAGCTCCATCGCACGAAGGCCGAAGCCATCCTCACCGGCTGCGGCACATGCAACATCCAGATCGCGCATGGCGCGAAGAGGGAGGTCGTGCACACGATGGCAATCCTGCGTCGCGCGTACGGAGTCTGATGTTCGGTCTCGATCTTCATCCGGCGGTGGTCCATTTCCCGGTCGCGCTTGCCGCGGTGGGCGCGCTCGTGGAGCTGATTTATCTGGTAGTCCACAGGCAGTGGGTCCGGTGGTTCGGGCCGCTGCTGCTCACCCTCGCGCTCGCGGGGTCCGGAGTGGCGTATTTCAGCGGCAACGCGGTCCACGACAAGGCGGTGGATCAAGGGGTGCCTCATTCCGCGATCGAGAAACACCAAGATTCGTGTCTCTGGGCGCTTGGGACCCTCGGTCTCGCGACGCTGCTGTCCTGGGCGGTGCGCATGAGCGGCCGGGGGCTCTGGCTCTCGACGATCGTCGCGATCGCGGCGGCGGGGCTGACGATCTACACGGGGTATCTCGGGGGCGAGCTGGTCTATCGATACGGCGCGGGAAGGGTGAAAGCGGCCGCCCGGGCGCCAACCGGCCATGCGGTGCCGCGCACGACGAAGCGGGGGGCGCGATGAATCAGAAGATGGGATTCTGGATCGCGATCGGGGTCGCGATCGGTTGCGGCGTGGGAGTCGCGACGCACAACATCCCGATGGGCGTTGGACTCGGGGTCGCGATCGGGGTGGCGATCGGCGTCATCACGTCGCGCGCTCAGAAGGGGGGATGAGATCGAGTTGTAGGACCCCGATTTCTTCGCTATACTCAGCGGCTGCCAATCGCATTTCCATTTGTGAAGGAGATTTCGCTGTGATTCCAGCGACTCAGATCAAAGTCGGAATGGTGGTCCTGCACGACGGGAAGCCCTGCCGCGTGACGAACGTGCTCCACGTGACGCCGGGGAACTGGCGCGGGATGGTGCACGCCAAGATGGTCAACCTGGTCACCGGGAGCCAGGTGGAGTACCGGTTCCGCTCCGAGGACAAGGTGGAGCGCGCGGACCTGGATCACCACCCGCTCCAGTACCTCTACCGCTCCGGCGACGAGTTCACGTTCATGAACACGGAGAACTACGAGATGGTGAACGTCCCGCGCGATCACCTGGGCGAGGCGGTCAATTATCTCGTCGAGAACATGATGGTGGAGATGTCCTACTTCGAGGGAAGGCCCGTCGGAGTGGACGTGCCCATGTTCGTCGAGCTCGAGATCGTGGAAACGGACCCCGTCTTGAAGGGTGCCACGATCTCCTCCTCACCCAAGATCGCGAAGATGAACACGGGGCTTGTCACCAAGGTGCCGCAGCACATGGGGATTGGCGACCGCGTGAAGATCGACACCCGGGACGGAACTTTCGTCGAGCGCGTGTAGCTCTCTGCGAACCCTGAGCCGCACCATGGGATGCCCTCCAGTCTACCCGAGTCTGCCTAGGAACCCCGCCATCTCCCGCGCCGAGGCCGCGCCCTGCCCGGCGGCGTTCGCGATGGAGGGCCAGCGCGGCGAGCAGACGTCCCCCGCCGCGAACACGCCCGCGACCGTCGTGGCGCCCCCCGCCCGCACGCGCACGTAGCCCGCGCGGTCCAGCCCGACCTGACCGCGCACCAGCTCTGTCCTGGGCTCCCAGCCAATCCGCACGAACACGGCGCTGGCCCTCACGGCCCGGGTCATTCCTGAGCCCCGGACACGGTACTGAACCTCCTCGACCGCCTCGTCGCCGAGTATCTGCCGTGCTTGGGCGTTCGGGATGATCTTGATCCGGGGATCCTTCCTCGCCCGCGCGAGGTAATCGCTCCGCGCGCGGAACTTTGCCGTGCGGTGGAGCAGGGTGACGTCGCATCCCACCTCGGCGCAAAGGAGGGCATCCTCGACCGCGGCCGTCCCACCCCCAATCACCATCACGGGCTTTCCCGCATAACGCTCCCGGTCCAGGTTCGCGGAGCGGCTCACCCCCCGACCCATGAGCTTCCGCTCGCCGGGGATCTCGAGCCAGCGACGCCTCAGCCCCGTGGCAAGGAGGAGCGTCCGGCCCCGGAACCGTTCTTTTCCGGATCGCACGGTCTTGGTACGCGCGGAGACGCGCACGACCGGGGATCCCACCAGGATCGATAGCTCCGCGCGGCCCGCCTCCTCGAGCACGAGCGATGCAAAGCGCGGACCGTCGCGCCCCAACGCGAGCGGGTAGTCGTCGATGGGCGCGTGGATCTCGTGCAGTTGTCCGCCGGGGAGCTGGAATTCCTCGAGGATGAGGTGCGTGAGTCCGAAGCCGCGCAGCCAGAGCGCCGCCGTGAGCCCGGTCATGCCGCCCCCCAGGATCAGGGCGTCAGTGGTGTCGGCGGACATCCTGTCTGGGTCTGGGGGCACCGGGGCCGCCACGCTTCGCCTCCGTCACGAAGAGCGCGCGCTGCTCCACCCCGCGCATCTCGAGACAGAGATGCCTGGCGCTGATCGTGACCTCGATCGAAGTGGGCTCGAGGTCCCGCTCGATCGCGTCGGCCACGGCCTGGGTGAGGCTCTCTTGCAGTCGAGGCACGCAGGAAAGCTCACGCACCAGCCGCGCGATGGCGCCGATCCCACAGATCCGGTCGCTCGGCATGTACATGACCGAGGCCGAGCCGAAGTAGGGGACGAGGTGGTGCGGGCACATGCCGTAGACCGGGATGCGCTCGAGTCGAACCGCCTCGCCCGGCGTGCCCTGGTAGCGCGTGGGGCGAAGGGGACCGGGCTCGCGCCGGAGCCCCGCGGTGCGCTCCGCCAGGAAATCCGCGGTGAGCTGCGCCGTGACGGTGTACTGGGGATCCCGGCGCGGATCGATGCCCATCGAGCGAAGGAATGCCGTGAGCGCCGCGACCGACTGGGGACTGGCGGCCGCTCCGCTCCGCGCGTCCGCCGTGGTCTCCCGGTGGGCGGCGATTTCCTCCTCGTGGAGGTCCTCCTCGTCGACCACGACCTCCTGCACGCGCTCCTCGTTGCCGCCATGCTCCTCGGGGCTGCCGCGCTCCTCCGGCCGCTCCCGCTTCCCGCGCCTGCCGCGCTCCCCGTGTCCGCGTCCGCCGCGCCGGTCCGACCGTCCGTTGTGCGGCCGGTCTCCGCGCCCCGCGGGCGGCGGCTGCGCACCCGCCTGCTCCGGCGCATTCTGCTCGCCGTCCTCCGGGAGCCCCTGGCCGTTGCCCGGGGTGTCCTGGCCCGGCGCGTGCAGGTCCCCTTGTCCGTGGCGCCCGCGCTTGCCTCTCCCGCCTCTGCGTCCTCTCGGGCTCATAGTCCCAGCGCCTCCGCTTCGGCCTGCAGGGCCGCCAGCACGAACGCGACGTGCTCCTCCAGCGGCACCCCCAGCTCGCGCGCGCCCTGCTCGATCTCGTCGCGGTTCACGGAGCGCGCGAAGCTCTTGGATTTCATCTTGCGCAGCACCGAATCCGGAGTCACCTCGGCCAGCGTCTTTCCCGGCTGGACCAGCGCCGTCGCGGTGATCATGCCGCAGAGCTCGTCCGAGGCGAAGAGCGCCCTGGCAAGCGGGGTCGTGCGCGGCGTGCCCGTGTAGGCGGCGTGCCCCAGGATCGCCTCGATCACGGGGTCCGGAAACCCTCGCTCTCTCAGGATGGCACAGCCGAATCGGGGATGTTCCTCAGGGGTGGGGTGCTTCTCGTAGTCGAAGTCGTGGATCAGTCCCGTCGCGCCCCAGACGTCGGGGTTCTCGCCGAAGCGCCGCGCGTAGGCGCGCATCGCGGCCTCGACCGCGAGGGCATGCTTTCGAAGACCCGGCGTCTCCGTGTGCTCGTGGAGAAGCGCCAGGATCTCATCGCGGGGCGGGAGCCCCTTCGTATGGGTACCGGCGAGTACGTCCATGATCGCGCGCTCTGAGCGCGCGACCATGGTACCAGATTTCCTAGAGGTCCTTCTTCATGATCACAGTGGCGGTGAGCTGGGTCAGGGTCTCCGTGCCCTGGATGGGGAAGGCCGTGCCGTTGAAGATGACCCGCAAGCCCACCTGCGCCTTGTCGTGGGTCAGCGCCTCCGCCAGCGACGCGGACGCGTCGACGTGCGTGCTGACGTTGGTCACCTGTCCCGCGAGCAGCGTGAAGGGCACGTTCGCGATGGGGGTCGTCGTGAAGGGGCTGGACGAGTCGGCCGAGGCGATGTAGATCAGGAAACTGCCCGTGGCGGCGCCGCTCGTGTTGTCGAAGGAGGCCGCGATGTCCATGCTCGCGGCTACGGCGCGCGTCACGTCGCTCACGCCCTGGAGCAGGTTCAGGCTATCCGAGAAGACCTCGACCGTGTCGCTGGGTGCCGGCACGGGGATGTTGTAGCTCACGACCTTGGACGAGGGATTGAGGAAGCTCAGGATATCGACGGTCAGAATCAGGTTCCGGTTGCCGCAGCCCGCGAGCAGCGGGAAGAGGAGCGCAAACGGGATCAGTCGGCGCACGATAGGCCTCCTAGTACAAGGAGAGCGAAGCGGAAAGTTCCGCCCCGCGCTCACGGGAAATGTTGCGGCTGTTGGTCGCGATGGCCAGATCCAGTCCCAGCTTCCCGAAGCGGTAGCCTCCCCCGCCCGCGAACTGGGCCATCTGGTTCTGATCCCGGTAGATCCCGCTCCGGACCGCCCACATCCCGAACCAGAGCTCGGCGCCCGCGTGCATCGTGGTGCGGAGATCTCCATCCACGAGGTCCGCCGCGAGGGTCGTGCGGCCGATCCGCTTCGCGACGTTGATGGTCGTCGTGACCGGGATCCGGCTCGTGTACTTCTCGTCCTTCGCGACCACCGTGGTCGTGAACTGGTTCGTCACGTCGTCGTACAGATGGCGGCGCCGCGTCACGTTCCATTTGATCTGGCTGCCGAAATCGTTCAGTCCGAGGCCGAGCTCGAAGTTGTTCCAGTAGAGGACCGCGCCGAGGTCGGAGCCGATCCCGCTTCCCAGGCCCCCGCTCCCGCCGATCCCCGAGTTCCGGGTCTGCGAGTCCATGTCGATCGTGACCGGGTTGCTGCTCGCGAAGAGCGTGTCCCCGGTCGTGACACCACCCTCTCCGCGGGCGTCCCCGTAGGCCAGGCCCAGGAGGTACTTGGGCGCCGCGCCGAGGTAGAGCGCCGTGGCGCGGTTCTGCCGCGGATCGGTCGAGCTCTCCTTCGCGGGCGCCCGGTAGAGCGCCCGGGCGGCGTATCCCACCTGGAAGGCAATGGCGGCCTGAGCGCGTCCCTCGTCGGTCAATCCGTAGCGGGTGTTGCTGGTGAAGGGCCTGGCGTCACGGAGCGCGTCCCGGAGCTGGTTGCTCAGGGTGAGCTCGTTCCTTAGATGGACGAGCGACCCAATCTGGACGAACCCCTTCCCGAAGTTCCGGTGGATCCCGAAGAGATGCATGACCCCGCCCTGCTTCATCGAGTTCTCCGGAATCACGCGCTTCACGTCGGCGAGATCCACCTTCAAGGAATCCTGCGCGATGAAGATCGAAATGTCTCCGGAGACCTCTTTCGGTTTGACGAGCTGGATGGTGAGGGGCGGGTTCAGGAGCACGTTCGCGATCTTGTAGATATTGAAGAGGGAGTCCTTCGAGTCGTACACGGGGTGGTCGCTCAGGTACTGGATGAGTCCGAGCGGGAGCGGAATCGATCCCGTTCCGCCAGCCCCCTTCGGCACCGCGCGGAACGCAATGTTGGAGCCGCTGAAGTCGCCCACGTCGCTCGTCACCACGCCGCCCATCCCGAGCCGCCGCGCGTCCAGCGTCTGGCTCTCCGCGGTGCCGGCGAAAAGCGCGCAGGCGATCACGGCGATCGTCAGAGAAGTCACTTTGGTCATTGGAGTTATCCCCCGGATTCGCCTCGGGCGGCGGGCCTCCATGGCCGCGCCTTGGGCTCGGCCATGCATCGGCAATCGAAACGCGGTCCTTGAGCCGTGCACCATTTCGGTGATCCTGCGCATCGAACGGGCCGGAGGGTGGCGCGTTTGACCGTGCGGCAGCCTTGTGATAGCTTTCATTCGCTTGGCATCGCGGCAGTTAGAGAGCCGGAGCGATCCCCAGGCGTTCCCATCCATCCGCACCCGAGGCTACCCATCTCAATGACAGAGACCGAGCTTTCCAAGATCTACGACCATACCGAGGTGGAGCGCCGGTGGTACGACCACTGGGAGAAGGAGGGCTACTTCAAGCCCCGTGACGGCGACGCTCCCCCCTTCGTCATCCACATTCCGCCCCCGAACGTCACCGGCAGCCTGACGATCGGCCACGCATTCAACCACACCCTGCAAGATACCCTCACCCGGTGGCAGCGCATGACCGGGGTCCCCACGCTCTGGCTCCCCGGCACCGATCATGCCGGGATCGCGACCCAGAACGTGGTGGAGCGCAAGCTCGCGGCGGAAGGAAAGACGAGGCACGACCTGGGCCGCGAGGCCTTCCTCAAGGAAGTCTGGAAGTGGAAGGCACATTATCACGAACGGATCACCGCCCAGATGCGGCGCATCGGCGATTCGGTGGACTGGTCGCGCGAGCGCTTCACCATGGACGAGGGGCTCTCGCGCGCGGTCCGCGAAGTGTTCGTGTGTCTCTACAACAAGGGACTCATCTACCGCGGCAACCGGATCATCAACTGGTGCCCGCGATGCCTCACCGCGCTCTCCGACGAGGAAGTGGACCATCAGGACACGGACGGCAAGCTCTACCACCTGATGTATCCCATCAAGGGGACGCAGAAGCACATCGTGGTGGCGACCACGCGCCCCGAGACGATGCTGGGGGACGTGGCGGTGGCGGTGCACCCCAAGGACAAGCGCTACGCCCCGCTCAAGGGGAGATCGGCCATCCTGCCGTTCCTCCGCCGCGAGATCCCGATCATCTTCGACGAGACGGTGGATCCAAAGTTCGGGACGGGCGCGGTGAAAGTGACGCCGGCCCACGATCCCAACGACTTCGAGCTGGGCCAGCGGCACGGCCTGACCCCCATCGTGGTGATGAACCCCGACGCGACCATGAACGAGAACGCGGGGGATTTCCGCGGGCTGACGCGCGAGGAAGCGCGGACGCGCATCGTGGAGGCGCTGCAAGACCGGGGGCTCATCGCGCGCGTGGAGCCGCACCGCCACTCCATCGGGCACTGCCAGCGCTGCGACTCGGTCGTGGAGCCCTACCTTTCGCTCCAGTGGTTCGTGTCGATGAAGCCGCTCGCCAAGCCCGCGCTCGAGGCGATCGAGAAGGGGGAGCTGACCATCCTTCCTCGCCGCTGGGAGAAGGTGTACCTGCGCTGGCTCGAGGGAATCCGCGACTGGTGCATCTCGCGCCAGCTCTGGTGGGGGCATCGCATCCCGGTCTGGACCTGCGCCAAGTGCGCGGAAGCCATCGTGGAGGTGGAGGAGCCGAAGCGCTGCCCGAAGTGCGGCGCGGGCGCTTCGGATCTCAAGCAGGACGAGGACGTGCTGGACACCTGGTTCTCCTCCTGGCTCTGGCCGTTCTCCACGCTGGGCTGGCCCGGGCAGACGGAGGATCTGAGGCGGTTCTATCCCTCGAGCGTCCTCATCACGGGCCCCGACATCATCTTCTTCTGGGTGGCACGCATGGTGATGGCCGGGTACGAATTCATGGGCAAGGCGCCCTTCCCGGTGGTGTACCTGCACGGAATCGTGCGGGACGCGCAGGGGCGCAAGATGTCCAAGTCGCTCGGGAATTCCGCCGATCCGATCGAGATCTCGGAGAAGTACGGCGCCGATTCGCTGCGGCTGACGCTGCTTCTGCTTTCGCCGCAGGGCTCGGACATCCATTTCTCCGAGGAGCGGGTGGACCTCGGGCGGCATTTCGCGAACAAGCTCTGGAACGCGTTCCGGCTCGTGGCGCCGCACCTCAAGGACTACACGCCGGACGAGCAGGCCGCGCGTCCGTTCCTGACCGACGCGGACCAGTGGATCCTGAGCATGCTTGGGACCGCCGTCCGTCAGGTGACGCGCGATCTCAAGTCCTATCGCATCGGGGACGCCGCGAAGGACATCTACGACTTCACCTGGCGCGAGCTCTGCGACTGGTACCTCGAGATGGCGAAGCCGCGTCTCTACGCGGGACCGGACGCTCCGGGCGCCTTGGCAGTGCGGTTCACGATCCACCGCGTCTTCAGCACCGTGCTCCGTCTCCTGCATCCCTTCATGCCCTACCTCTCGGAGGAGCTCTGGCACGCGCTGCCCGGGACGGAAGGGGACGTGTGCGTGGCGGAGTGGCCCGCGCCAGGACGCGCCTCGAACAAGGAGGTGGAGAGTAAGATTGAGCTCATGAAGGAAGTGGTGGGCGCGATCCGGAATCTCCGCTCCGAAATGAACATTCCGCCTGCCCGCGGCCTCCACCGTGGTGCGGAGCCACGAGATCTTTCTTCCGCTCGAGGGGTTGATCGACGTGGAAACGGAGCGGAAGCGGCTCGAGCGCGAGCTGGACAAGGTCATGCGCGACTTCGACCAGTCCATGCGGAAGCTCCAGAACGAGGACTTCCTGGGTAAGGCGAAGAAGGACGTGGTGGAGCGCGAGAAGAACCGGCTGGAATCGCTCGGCGTGACCAAGGAGAAGCTGGAGCGGAACCTCGAGGTGCTGCGATGAGAGCGTGGGCTTCGGAAACGTTGACGGAGCTGTTCCCGGACCCCGCCGCGCGGAAGCTCGCGGTGAGGATCGCGCTCGCGCTCATGGTGGGGATCTTCGGCGCCGTGCTGGTTTCGGGGATTCTGGTCTTCGCCGCTTGGGCGGATACAATCCACGACGCAAAGACGGGTAAGACCTACTTCAAGGACGGACTGATCGATCCGCCCCCTCCCGAGCGGCCGATTCCGTATACGACCGCCACGGTCGCGGGGCGCGACGTCGCGGTCACCGTGTACAAGGACAATCTCGGCGTCGTGAAGGATCGCCGGCGCTTCGGGGTGCCTTCCGGCGAATCCGAGATCCGATTCACGGAGGTCGCGTCGCTCATCGATCCGACCTCGGTCCACCTGCGCCCCGCCGGGCGCGGGGGCGAGGTGGCGATCCTCTACCAGGATTACCGCTACGATCTCGCGAGCACGGACAAGCTGCTCGAGAAATACGTCGACCAGCAAATCGACGTCGCGACCAAGGACGATCAGGTGAAGCGTGGGACCCTTCTCGCCTTCGATCCCAGCTCGCTCGTGATCCAGGAGCCGGGCGGCAGCGTCTCGCTCCTGAATCGCGCCGAGGTGCGCCAGGTCGGAGTGCGCGAGCTTCCCAAGGGGCTCATCACGCGGCCGACCCTGGTCTGGCGCGTGCGCGCCACCGGCGGCGGGGAGCGCGACCTGGAAGTCTCCTACATGACCGGGGGCATGGACTGGCACGCGGAGTACGTGGCGGTGCTGGAGGAGAGCGGCTTGGCACTCGAGCTTCAGGGCTGGGCCTCCGTGGAAAACCACTCCGGCGCCACCTACGAGGACGCGAAGCTGAAGCTGATCGCGGGCACGATCCACCGCGCGCCGGTGGCGCGGCCCATGCCCTACGCCCTGGACGCGCGGATGATGAAAGCCGAGGGCGTGGCCCAGGTCGAGGAGCGCGGGTTCTTCGAGTATCACCTCTACGAGCTGCCGCAGCGGGCCACGCTCTCGAACAACGAGGTGAAGCAGGTCGGGCTCATGCACGCGACCGGGATCAAGGCGGTCCGGAAGTTCACCTACGACGGCTCCGTGGACCAGGACCACGTCCAGGTCCGGATGGAGTTCCAGAACGACGCCGCTTCGGGGCTGGGCATGCCCTTGCCCGAGGGGACCATCCGCGCCTTCCAGCGGGACACCGACGGCTCCCTGGAGCTCGTGGGCGAGGATCGCATCCAACATACGCCGAAGAACCAGACCGTCCGGGTGGCGATCGGGGACGCCTTCGACGTCGCCGCCGAGCGCAAGCAGACCGACGTCCGCCAGATCAGCTCCAAGGTGAACGAGGTCTCCTACGAGATCCTGCTCACGAACCATAGAAAGGATGCGGTGGAAGTCACCGTGATCGAGCACGCGGAAGGCCAGTGGGACATCGTCCGCTCGAGCGTCCCGCAGAAGAAGAAGGATTCGCGGACCTTCGAGTTCGCGGTCCGCTGCGAGCCCGAGAAGCCCGTCACGGTCGCCTATACCATCCGCACGCGACTCCCGTGATCCTCGAACGCGACCTTTCCCCGGCCGAATTCAAGCTGGTGGCGCCCTACCAGCCCATCGGGGACCAGCCGCGCGCCATCGAGGAGATGACGGAGGCGCTGAAGCGCGGGGACCGCTACCAGACGCTGCTCGGCGTGACGGGCTCGGGCAAGACCTTCACCATGGCGAACGTGATCCAGGCCGCCGCGCGCCCGACGCTTGTCATTTCGCACAACAAGACCCTCGCGGCGCAGCTCTACGGCGAGTTCAAGAGCTTCTTCCCCGAGAACGCCGTCGGCTACTTCGTCTCCTACTACGACTACTACCAGCCCGAGGCGTACGTCCCGCAGACGAACACCTACATCGAGAAGGACGCCTCGATCAACGACGACATCGACCGCCTTCGCCTCGCCGCGACGAGCGCGCTTTTCGAGCGGCGGGACGTGATCATCGTGGCCAGCGTCTCCTGCATCTACGGATTGGGCTCACCCGAGGATTTCCGGCGCGAGATGCTGATGGTGGCGGTGGGGGACAAGATCACGCGCGAGGCGATTCTCCAGCAGCTGGTGCACAACCTCTACACCCGGAACGACGTGGATCTCAGGCGCGGGACCTTCCGCGCGCGCGGGGACGTGATCGAGGTCCATCCGGCCTACGAGGAGACCGCCGTCCGGATCGAGCTCTTCGGGGACGAGGTGGAGCGGATCGCGGTCTTCGATCCTCTGACCGGCCGGAGCCTGAAGCCGCTCCCCCGGGCCGCGATCTACCCGGCGAAGCACTTCGTCACGACGCCCCTCCGGCTCAAGGAGGGGACGCGGCTCATCCGCGAGGAGCTGGAGCAGCGCCTGGCGCAGTTCCGCGCCGAGGGAAAGCTCCTCGAGGCGCAGCGGCTCAAGATGCGCACGGAGTACGATCTCGAGATGCTGAACGAGATCGGCTACTGCTCCGGCATCGAGAACTACTCGCGCCCCCTCTCCGGCAGGAAGGCCGGGGAGCGGCCGCAGTGCCTGATCGACTACTTCCCCGAGGATTTCCTCCTCATCGTGGACGAGTCCCACGTCACCATCCCGCAGATCGGGGGCATGTACGAAGGGGATCGCTCCCGGAAGCAGGTGCTGGTGGACTACGGATTCCGGCTGCCGTCGGCGCTGGACAACCGGCCCCTCCGCTTCGATGAGTTCGAGCGGCTCACGGTGGACGTCGGGGAGCGCGTGCTTGTGACCACGCTCACGAAGCGTATGGCGGAGGATCTGACCGAGTACCTATTCCAGGCGGGCGTGAACGTGCGCTACATCCACTCCGACATCGACGCCATCCAGCGCGTGGAAATATTGAGATCCCTGCGCCTCCAGAAGGTGGACGTGCTGGTGGGGATCAATCTCTTGCGCGAGGGACTGGACCTGCCCGAGGTCTCGCTGGTGGCGATCCTGGACGCCGACAAGGAGGGATTCCTGCGCTCGGAGACCTCGCTCATCCAGACTTCCGGCCGCGCGGCGCGCCACGTCAACGGCCAGGTGATCCTCTACGCGGATCAGATGACGAAGTCGATGCAGCGCGCCATCGAGGAGATGAACCGCCGGCGTGAGGCGCAGGTGCACTACAACGAAGAGCACGGAATCACGCCCCAGACCATCGTCAAATCGCTCGACGAGGTGCTCCGGAGCACCGCCGTGGCGGACGCCGCCCAGCCGGTCGTTCCCGAGGACCTCCTCCCGAGCGATGCGCTTCGCCTGGATCGTGAATCTCTGATCGAGCTGCTCGAGCGGGAGATGCTCGCCGCGGCGGCTCGTGAAGAATTCGAGGTGGCCGCTTCCCTGCGGGATCGCCTCGACGAACTCCGGCTGGAAGCCGGAAAGGAGCGTTCGGATGCGCCTCGAATCGATCGCCGCGCCTCTGGTCCGGATCGCGTTGACCGAGGACATCGGCGGGGGGGACGCCACCACAGAAGTCGTCGTTGACCCGAAGGCCCGCGTTCGCGCGCATATCGAGGCGCGCGGCAAGGGGATCCTGGCGGGGAACGCGGTCGCACAGCTGGCCTTCGCGGAGCTGGATCCCGAGGTGGAGATCGACTGGGTCGTCGCCGAGGGTACGGAGGTCAAGTCGGGCGTCCGGATCGCCGAGATCCGCGGCCGCGCGCGCGCGATCCTGAGCGCCGAGCGGGTCGCCCTCAATTTCCTGCAGCGGCTGTCGGGCGTCGCGACGCTGACCCGCGCCTACGTCCGGGCCGTCGAGGGCACGGGCGTTCCGATCCTGGATACGCGGAAGACGACGCCCAGCCTCCGCATGCTCGAAAAGCACGCGACCGCGGTCGGCGGCGCGCTCAATCACCGCTTCGGGCTCTTCGACGGCATGCTCATCAAGGAGAACCACGCCAAGGTAGCCGGCGGGCTGACCCGCGCGGTCGAGAAGGCGCGCGCCCGCTCCCTCGGGCTTCCGGTGATGGCCGAGGCGCGCACCGTCGAGGACGCCGAGCTGCTTGCGACGCTGGGCGTGGACCGTATTCTCCTCGACAATTTCACTCCCGCACAGGTCGCGATGGCGGTCCGGCGAATCCGGGCCCTGGCCAAGGCGGGGAAGCTGGAGCCCGGTCCCGGCGCCTCGAGCGCACGAAAGGGCGGCTCCGGGAAGGCGGGGGGCGGGACCGCCGTGGCTTCCCCGGAGACCCTGCCGGAGATCGAGGTCTCGGGCGGGATCCGCCTCGAGAACGTTCGCGAGTTCGCGATCCCGGGAGTGAAGTACATCTCGGTCGGGGCGCTCACGCATTCCGCCCCCTCACTCGACCTCTCGCTCCTGGTGGTCGATGTCATCTGAGCGGCGCCCGATGCCGCCCCCCGCGCGGTGCCGGTCGTGGAATCGGATCTGATCCGCACAGCGCGCGGGATGCGCTTCCTCGGCGTCCCCGCCGAGTTCCATGAGAGCCTTGGGTCCACGAACGACGAAGCCTTCCGCCGCGCCGAGGAAGGCGCTCCCGAAGGGCTGGTCGTGCTCGCCCGCCACCAAACCGCGGGCAAGGGCCGGCTTGGGAGAACCTGGTTCGACCAACCCGACCGCTCCCTGATGTTCTCCATCCTCCTCAAGCCCACGATTCCGCTGCCGTCGTATTCCCTCCTTTCGCTCACGCTGGCCAGTAGCATCGCCGCTGCGGCATCGATGCTGGCCTCGGCCATCACGATCAAATGGCCGAACGACGTCCTTCAGGACGGGAAGAAGTTCTGTGGTGTCCTGGCGGAATCGCGCGCGCTCCGTCCCGGCGATCCCCCCGTGCTCGTTCTGGGCGCGGGGATCAACGTGGGCTACAGCGAGGAGGACTTTCCGCCGGAGTTCCGGGCGACCGCCACCTCTCTGACGACCCGTGACGGATCGCGTCCGGACATGGGGGGGCTCCTTTCCAAGATTCTCGGGCACTTCGGCCATGAGCTCGCGATGTTGGAGGAACGAGGGATGATCGACCTCCTGAGATTCCTGGGATCGCGCATGCCGAAGCCGGGTTCCCCGGTGAGGGTCGTATTGCCCGATCGAGTCGTGGAAGGGGAGTACGTGTCGCTCACCGTGACGGGAGCCCTCCAGGTGCGAAATGCGAGCACGGGCGCCGTGGAGACATTGACCGCCGGGATCATGCGGTGAAGTGTCCCGCCTGCGGCCACCTCGAGGACAAGGTGATCGACTCCCGCTCCGCCAAGGAGGGTCAGGCCATCCGCCGCCGCCGGGAGTGCCTGGCCTGCCAGCGGCGCTTCACCACCTACGAGACCGTGGAGACGACGCCGCTCCTCGTCATCAAGAAGGACGGGCGGCGGGAGCCCTTCAGCCGCGAGAAGATCCTGAACGGGCTCCTGCGCGCGACGGAGAAACGCCCCATCCCCGCGGAGCGGATCCACGCGCTCGTGGACAAACTGGAGGCGGAGCTGATGCAGAAGGGCCAGGATGAGGTCCACTCGAGCGAGATCGGCGAGCGGGTCATGGCCGAGCTGCACCAGCTGGACGAGGTGGCCTACGTGCGGTTCGCTTCCGTGTACCGGCATTTCAAGGACCTGAACCAGTTCCTGGAAGAGCTGCGTTCGCTGCTCAAGTGATCCCGGAACGGTCCATGACGTTCCTCGAGCACATCGAGGAGCTTCGCGCGGCCGTGTGGCGCAGCGTGGCCATCGCGGTGATCCTGATTGCCACGGCGTGGTTTTTCTCGGGGCGCCTGCTCGACGCCCTGATCCTCTACCTGCTCCGCGGGCAGAAGGCGCTCGCGCTCTCCCCGACCGAGGCCTTCTCGGCGCGGATCGAGGTGGCGCTCTGGACGGGGGGCGTGGTGGCGCTGCCGTACGTGATGTTCGAGCTCTGGCGCTTCGTGGCGCCGGGGCTCAAGAAGACGGAGCGGCATTTCGCGGTTCCCTGGATGGTAGCTTCCGCGGTGCTCCTGTACCTCGGCATCGCGTTCGCGATCGAGCTCCTCCTGCCCATGATCGTGAGGATGCTCCAGTCCTTCGCCACAGGGCAGATCGAGCCGCGCATGTCGCTGCTCTCGCTCCTCCACTTCTCCGTGAAGATGGCGGCGGGATGCGGGCTCCTGTTCCAGCTCCCCCTCGTGCTCTGCCTGCTGGCCTGGTTCGGGATCGTCTCGCCGGGCGTGCTGGCGCGGCAATGGCGTCACGCCGTCTTCTTCATCGCCCTCGCCGCGGCGGTGGTCACTCCGGGTGACGGTCCCTCCATGCTCGTGCTCTCGGCTCCGCTCGTGCTCCTGTACTTCGTCAGCCTGATCCTGGCCTGGGCCATCTGGCGCAGCCGCTGGAAGGACCGGCACGAGCCGGGCTGGCTGGGGTAGGAGGCTCGAATGCTGCTCGCGATCGACGTGGGGAATACCGAGGTGACGCTGGGGCTCTTCGACGGCCGCCGGCTGACGCGTTCCTTCCGCCTGAGCAGCGAGACCCGCCGCACCGCGGACGAGATCTCTCTCGCGCTGACCCAGATCTTCCCCGAGCTGGCGCGGCGCGGGGAGCACGCCGCGGTTCTGGCGTCGGTCGTGCCCACCGCGACGGCCTCCTTCCTCGAGGCGGCGCGTAAGGTCTGCGGCGTCGAGCCGCTCGAGGTCTCCTCGCGGATCCCGACCGGGGTCGACGTGGAATACCGCGATCCGCAATCCGCGGGGGCGGACCGGATCGCGAACGCGGCGGCGGCGCTGGCCCTGTACGGCGCACCGGTCGTCATCGTGGATTTCGGGACCGCGACCACCTTCGACGTGATCCTGCGCGAGCGGCGCTACATCGGAGGGGTGATCGCACCGGGCATCGTGACCGGAGCGGAGCATCTGATCCGGCGCGCCGCGCGGCTTTCGGCGTTCGAGCTGAAGCCGCCCCCACACGTGGTGGGCCGGAGCACGGAGGAGAGCCTCCAATCGGGCGTCTATTACGGCGCGGTGGGCCAGGTGGACGCGATCGTGCGCCGCATCGCCCAGGAGGAGCGCATCAAGCCGCGGGTGATCGCGACCGGGGGGCTGGCACCGATGATCGCGAAGCACTCGGAGACGATCGAGAAGGTGGACCCCGACCTCACGCTCCACGGGCTCCGGATCATCCAAGAGATGAACGGGGGCGCCGGTCCCGCCAAGCCCAAGAAGCGGCGCGAATAACGCGAACTCCGACGCTCAGGAAGGATGTTGCACCCGGGAATCCGGTTCGGGTACATTCACGACGATTAGCACTCGTTTGGGTATAGTGCCAATACACCGTTCGACGAGTCCGGCGACGCCCGAAGCGGCGCCGGCCAGGCAAGGAGGAAGGGAGACTCATGGCGAAGCAGCTGCAGTTCAATTCCGCGGCGCGGGACGCGCTCCAGCGCGGCGTGGACAAATTGGCGAACACCGTGCGGGTGACGCTCGGACCTCGCGGCAGAAATGTCGTCCTCGACAAGAAATTCGGGGCGCCGACCATCACGAACGACGGCGTCACGATCGCGAAGGAGATCGAGCTGGAAAACCCCTACGAGAACATGGGGGCCCAGCTCCTGAAGGAAGTGGCCACGAAGACCCAGGACGTCGCGGGGGACGGCACCACGACCGCGACCGTGCTCGCGCAGGCCATGGTGCACTCGGGTCTCCGTCTGGTGACGGCGGGCGCGAATCCCATGTTCCTGAAGCGGGGCATGGATCGCGCGGTTCAATCCGTGATCGCGGAGCTGAAGAAGCAATCCAAGCCGATCAAGACGCCCGCCGAGATCGCCAACGTCGCCACCATCTCCGCGAACAACGATCCGGAGATCGGGAAGCTCATCTCCGAGGCGATGGAGAAGGTGGGGAAGGACGGCGTCATCACGGTGGAAGAGGCCAAGAGCCTCGACACGTCGCTCGAGACGGTCGAGGGGCTGCAGTTCGACCGCGGCTATCTCTCGCCCTACTTCGTGACCGATCCGGAGCGCATGGAGGCCGTGCTCGAGGACGCCTACATCCTGATCCATGACAAGAAGGTCGCGTCCATCAAGGACATCATTCCCATTCTCGAGAAGGTGTCCCAGGTCGGAAAGCCGCTCCTCGTCATCGCGGAGGACATGGAGGGGGAAGCCCTGGCCACCCTCGTCGTGAACAAGCTTCGCGGCGTCCTCAACATCTGCGCGGTGAAGGCGCCCGGGTTCGGCGACCGGCGGCGGGCCATGCTGGAGGACATCGGGATCCTGACGGGGGGCCGCCTGATCACGGAGGAAGCCGGCCTCAAGCTCGAGAACGCCATCCTCACGGATCTCGGCCGGGCCAAGCGCGTCGTGGTGGACAAGGACAACACGACCATCATCGAGGGCGCGGGCAAGAAGACCGACATCAAGGCGCGCATCGACCAGATCAAGAAGGAGATCGAGGATTCCACCTCGGACTACGACAAGGAGAAGCTCCAGGAGCGTCTCGCGAAGCTCGCGGGCGGCGTGGCGGTGGTCCACGTGGGCGCCGCGACCGAGATCGAGATGAAGGAGAAGAAGGCGCGCGTGGAAGACGCGCTCGCCGCGACCAAGTCGGCGGTCGAGGAAGGGATCGTGCCCGGCGGCGGCGTGGCTCTATTACGCGCCCAGTCGGCCCTCGCCTCGCTCGAGGCGAAGGGGGACGAGAAGTCCGGGATCGACATCGTATCCCAGGCGCTCGAGACGCCCGTGAAGACGATCGCCTCCAACGCGGGAGCCGAGGGCGCGATCGTCGTGGAGCGCCTGAGGACCCAGAAGGGGGCGATGGGCTACAACGCCGCGACCGGCCAGTACGAGGACCTGCTCCAGGCCGGCATCGTGGATCCGACCAAGGTGACACGGTCGGCGCTCCAGAACGCCGTCTCGATCGCCTCCCTCGTGCTCACGACCGAGGCGGTGATCACGGACGCGCCCGAGGAGGAGAAGCCCAGCATGCCGGGCGGCATGGGAGGCATGGACTAAGCTGCGTTCGCTGAGAATCGGGGCCCCCGGAACGGCGCTCTGGGGGCCTTTCTCTTTGGCCCCCGACTCAGGCCCCGACCGGCTACCTCAATGCTGGTATGGAAATTGCCCTGATTGGATCGATAATCCGGACTCGTACCGATCTGGTGGACCTGGGGGGCACGCTTGGCTTTCGATACGCTGACACTCGACCGGCAAGAGCTTGTGCTGAAACGAGCAGAGCCGATCGCCCCTTACACGACCTTCGGCATCGGCGGCCCGGCGGACGTCCTCGTGGAGGTCTACACCGAGCGCGCGCTGCAGCAGGTCGTGCGGGAAGCAATCTCCACCCGCACGCGGTGGCTCCTGATCGGCGGCGGCAGCAACCTCCTCGTCGGTGACACGGGCTTCCGTGGGCTCGTCATCGTGAACCGGATCGAACATCTGTCCGTGAACGGCGCACGGATCGTCGCGGGCGCCGGCGCGGACCTGGGCGAGGTCGTCGAGGCGGCGCGCGAGAACTCTCTCTCGGGGATCGAGTTCGCGATCGACATCCCGGGCACGGTCGGCGGCGCGATCCGGGGCAACGCCGGCGCCTTCGGAAGGTCCGTGGGGGACATCTCGACCCGCGTCCGGCTGCTCGAGGGCACCGAACTGGTGGACCGCACCCCCGCGGAGCTGGGTTTCGCCTACCGCCACAGCAACCTCAAATTGAACGACCACATCGTCGTCGAGGCGGAGTTCCAGCTCCAGCCGGGCGACCGCTCCGAGATGGACCGCATCATGGGACAGCACGCCGCCCAGCGCGCGCGCCGGAAGGAGAAGGGGCTCCACACGGCGGGCTGCTTCTTCAAGAACCCCATCCTTGCCGACGGACAGAAGGTCGCGGCCGGGCAGCTGCTCGAGGCCGCCGGCGCGAAGGAGATCCGCGAGGGCGGGGCCGGCGTCCACGCCTACCACGCCAACTACATCGTGAACCACGGAGGCGCTTCGGCCACCGAGGTGCTGCGCGTGGCCCGCGAGATGAAGCGCCGCGTCGAGGAATCCGCCGGCATCACCCTCGAGGAAGAGGTGATGGTGGTCATGGACCCCACACGCGACGGAGCGGTCTAGCTCACCTCGCCTGGACCCGGCGGAATGGCACGCTGCTCCTCCAGCCTTGCGCTCATCTCACGCCGAATCCTTGCTGCTTCGCCATCGCCCGGCTGGAGGCGTTCCAGCCGGTCCGCGAAGCGGATGGCGACCTCGGCGTACTTCTTCTCCGCGAACCAGCGCATGAGTGCCCGCATCGCGGTCGAGTCCGAGGCGGAGACGCCGAACGCCCGCAACGCCTCGGCGTCGTAGTTCCTTCCCGACGGCTGCTCCGCCAGGAGCGCGTGTAGATTATCGAGAGTGACCTCCCGCGGCAGGACCATGGTCGAATCCAGGATCGTCTTGGCCTCCGCGTCCCGTCCCTCCGAATAGAGGAACATCGCCGCCACGCGCCGGTGCGCGCTCTGGAGCCCCGCATTGATCTCCGGAAGATGGAGCATGACCGCTGCCGCCCTTCTCGCCTCTCCCGAGCCGGCAAGTCCCATCGCGTACGCTCGCATGGCCGTCTCGCAGGATCGATAGTCAGGACGCTTCCCGCTCGCGGTGCGCGCGACGAGGGTCACGGGATTGATATCGATCACGTCCCGGTCGCGCGTGATCACCGTCAGAACCTCCGGTCCCGCGGGCCCCCTGTCTCTCGCCTCGGGCCGGACCGCCCGAAGCGTGCGATCCCGGTACCAGAGCCTCAGAACTTGGAGATCGTACATGTGCAGGTAGATGCCGCCCGTTCCTCGCGCCTGGACCGAGAGCAGGACCCGTGTGTTGGGTCCGAACGACGGGTAGAGCCTGCGAAAGCCCCCCTCCACCTTCTCGAGCGCGGTGCTCACGACCCGGAAATTCGATTCCGTGAAATCCTGGGGATTCCGGATATCGCCCCGGCACCAGATTCCAAGCGCGAGGTACATGCCGGCCGCGAGGAGCCGTCCCCGGGGGGGAAGCCCGGCGAGGGACGCCCCCGCGACGATGGAGCTGCCGATGGCCGGGAAGGCCGCATAGTACGGAGCCCACCCCCGGATCATGACCGACGTCAGGAGAAGCGGTCCCAGGCAGACCAGGGCGCCGAGGACGTAGACCCTCCTCCCGGGGATCGCGATGCTCTCCTCCGGTCCCCCCGGAGGTGCATCGGTGAGACGGATCGCAACCACGGCCATGGCTCCCGCGGCCAGGAGGAGGAGCACACCGAAGGCAGGCCAGGTGGGCAGCGGGGAAAACGCCGGCAGATTGAGGAGCGTTGCAATGTATCTCCCGAGATGAACGGGCCAGCGTTCCGGATGCTCGAGTCCGACGTAGCCGGTGGCCCCGCTCCGGAGGCCGCGCGAGAGAAGTACGCGGACGGCGGGGTGAATGGCTCCCCAGATCGCGACGAGCGCGGCGTACGCCGTCAGATGCCTCCCGATCCGGTACGGCTTCCGTTCCAGAATCCAATCGAAGAGGATGATCGCCGGAATGACCGCGAGGATCGTCTCCTTGGAGAGAAGCCCCGCGGCGACGGCGGCCAGCGCGGCGCCGTTCCTTCCCGACAGGCGAAGATGAAGGGCGATCAGGGTGAAGAGGATCGCGAGAAGATCCTGATCGCAGGAGATCCAGCCGGCCAAGGAGGGGATGGCTCCGAGCGCCGCGAACCAGAGCCCTGCCATCACCCCCGCCCGCTTCCCGGCGAGTCGCGAGACGAAGGAGCCGAGAAGAACGACGATCGCAAGGAGAAAGCCCAGATTGAGCGCGTGGCCCAGGGCCGGACCGCCGCGCCCCGCGAGATCCAGCACCGTGAAATAGACCCCGCGGGAGATAGGCCGGTAGAAAGGGTCGACCGGATTGGGCGCCCAGTCATGGAGCTGATAGAAGACGGCGTTCGTGAGGAAGTAGTAGTCGTCCCAGATGTAGGTGAAGCCCAGCGCGGGGATCGCGAGGATCGCGACCACGGTGGCCGGCAGGTAAGGCAGGTACCGACGGTACGGCTCGATCCAGGGGATCGCGCGCGCGATCGTCCGCTACCTCGCCCGGAGGAGAAGGACCGGCACCTTCACCCGGTGCTGCACCCGGATGGCGGTCGTCCCGAGGAAGATGTCCGCGATGGCGCGATGGCCGTGCGTGCTCATGGCCACGAGGTCGCAGCCGTGCTCCCGGACCCAGCGCACGATCTCCCGCGCGGGGTCGCCGTAGGCCAGCTCGGTCTCCGCGGGGATTCCGTCCGCGACGAATTCGGCGCGCACCGATTCGAGGTAGGCTTTGTCCTCGTCGATCTCGCGGCTGACGGCGTTCCCGCCGAACCACTGCGCCGCCCAGCCGGTGGCGACGTGGAGGAGCACGACCCGGCTCTGCATGAGCTTCGCGATGGGGCGGATGTGGGTCACGATCGCTCGATCCGTGGAGCTGGCGTCGAGCGGGATCAGGATCTTGCGGTACATTCCACCCCTCCCCGAGAGTCCGCTACCCGGCTAGCGCCCGACGATCACCTGCCACGCCTCCCGGAGCGACTCCGGAAGGCCTGCCACATCCATCGACGTGATGACGATCGCGCTCACCCAGCCCGCGATGAGGAGCGCCAGTCCGGGCCGCCATTTCCCCATGAGCTTCCGCGAGCTGGTGAAATGTAGCAGGGGGAACATCGCGAGTGGTAGCTGGAGCGCAAGGATCACCTGGCTCAGCGTCAGGAGATCGGTGACGCTGCCTTCGCCGCGGACCCCGATGATGAAGATGGCCGGCAGGATGGCGATCAGCCGCGTG
>VBOR01000099.1 GCA_005893165.1 Candidatus Eiseniibacteriota bacterium
AAGCGTTCCGCCGCCCCGCGACCCCGCTGCCTTGACGACTGTCTTCTTTCGAAGGGTGCCTTGTGCCATATTCCCCGCTCGGAGTACGCCTCAGGGGCCAGTCCTATCCCGGACACCGGCGGCCGAGCTGGTTTCGTGGGGAGGCCTGGGAGTATAACCCGGATCATCAGGAGGTAACGATGGTATCGATCCCGTCGCTGTGGCTTCCGATCCTTCTCTCCGCGGTGTTCGTGTTCCTCGCGAGCTGGATCCTGCACATGTTCCTGCCGTACCACCGCAGCGATTTCGCCAAGGTTCCGAACGAGGGAGAGGTCCAGGACGCTCTGCGCCGGTTCAACATCCCGCCGGGGGACTACATGCTCCCCAACGCCGGCAGCCCGGCCGGGATGAAGAGCCCGGAATTCCAGGAGAAGTTCAAGAAGGGTCCCGTGCTCGTCATGACGGTCTTCAAGGGCGGCTCGATGAACATGGGCGGAAGCCTGGCGCAGTGGTTCGTGTATCTCTTGATCGTCGGAGTGTTCGCCGCATACGTCACCGGTCGGGCGCTCCAGCCCGGCGCCACGTACCTCGAAGTCTTCCGTTTCGCGGGCTGTACGGCCTTTCTCAGCTACTCGATCGCCCTGTGGCAGGATTCCATCTGGTACAAACGGAAGTGGAGCACGACCATCAAGAATACGTTCGACGGACTGGTCTACGGTCTGCTGACCGCCGGAACGTTCGGGTGGCTATGGCCCAAGTGAAAGAGGAAACATCGATGAAACACTTCAAGAACGAGTCGCGCGAATATCGCGAGGCGCGGGATCGACTTCTCCGGTCCGAGATCGCCTTGCGCGAGCAGATGGAGACGGTCGCCCGCGAGAGACGCGATCTGCCCATGGGCGGCCGCGCCGCGGAAGATTACACCTTCGAGGAGATGGCGCCGGACGGCGCGGTGCGCTCGGTGAAGCTGTCGGAGCTGTTCGCGCCCGGGAAGGACAGCCTGATCGTCTACAGCTACATGTACGGGCCGAACATGAAGACGCCCTGCACCAGCTGCACCTCCATCATCGACGGGCTCGACGCCA
The DNA here is from genome assembly GCA_005893165.1 of Candidatus Eiseniibacteriota bacterium. GTDB lineage: Bacteria > Eisenbacteria > RBG-16-71-46 > SZUA-252 > SZUA-252 > WS-7. The sequence goes on from VBOR01000099.1 coordinate 1,065, forward strand.
GCGCCGCGCACGTGACCCAGCGCACGAACCTCGTGGTCGTGGCCAAGTCGCCGATCCAGCGGATCATGGAATTCACGAAGCCCCGCGGATGGAACAAGATCCGGATTCTCTCCTCGAACAAGAATTCCTACAACAAGGACTACTTCGCGGAGGACGAGAAGGAGAGCCAGAACCCGATGGTGAACGTCTTCGTCAAGCGCGGCGGCGCCATTCACCATTTCTGGGGCTCGGAGCTTCTCTACGTCAAGAATCAGAAAGGCGACCCCCGCCACGTCGACATGATCTGGCCGCTCTGGAACCTGTTCGACATGACTCCGGAAGGCCGCGGCAAGGACTGGTACCCGAAGCTGTCGTACTGAGGCGGGGAACTTCAGCCGAAGCTAGTTGACGCGCACCATCCGGCCGGACTGAACGCCGGCGCCCGCGCTCACGCGCCAGAAGTATACGCCCGTGGGAGCGCGGTGACCCCTGGCGTCGGTTCCGTCCCAGTCCACCGACTGCATGCCGAAGGGGCGCCACGCCGCCGGCAGCCTCTTCACCAGACGTCCGCCCAGGTCGAAGATCTCGATTCTGGTCTGTCCGGATTGGGCCAGCGAGAACTTGATCGCGGTTCCGGACGAGAACGGATTCGGCGCGGCGAACCCGCGGGCGATCGTGGGAGGTGTCGATCCCGCCGGCACGCCCGACGTCGGACCCACCCATCCGATATCCGCGAACGCCCACTGCGTCAGATCGACGTCGGTGAGATCGCTGCTGATGAACGGCTCCATGAGCAGGTTCGGAGTCTCCGGCGTGTCCCAGTGTGAGACCGAGGATCCAGACTCGATGGGATTCGGCGCGTACATCCGTGGGCGGCCCTCCAGATCCGTTCCCGCCAGCCGCGAATTGTCGACTCCGATCGAGGCCGTCACTCCGGTTCCCAGCTGCCCCTTGATCGCGGTCGCGTCCGACTGCGTGATGCTCACGACCGGGATCGTGATCGAGGGATCGCTGCCGCCCATGGCCGGAGGCGCTCCGGCCGCGTTGTTCCCGATCATGACCGCGATCGCTCCCGCCGCCTGCGCCGCCGCGGCCTTGAACGTGAAATTGCACGTGCCGCGATCGATGAGAGCGATCTTTCCCACGAGCGCGGCCGCGTTCACGATGGGCTCACACGCGTCGCTGGTCGTTCCGACTCCGTCGTTCACCAACACCACCTGCGCCTGAAGCGGAGGATTCGGAGGCGCGCCGCCGAAGGCCGCCGTTCCGAAGTTCTTCTCCCCGGCGATGCCCGCGGGCGAATCGATCCGCACCACGGTTGCCGGGCCGAGATAGTGCGAAGCGTTCGCTTTCACACCGGGTCCGTTCCAGACGAGCTGACCCGAATTGAAGGCCGAGGTAGCGCGCTGCGCGTTCGTCATCTGATCCCAGCGGAGGCCCAGCGTCCGGTCGAAGAGATTGCGAGCGAAGACGTCCGGGCGGTTGCTCAGGAAGGCGCCGGTGGACAGCGTGGTGAAGGTCTGGAATCCCAGCCCGTGGCCCAGCTCGTGCAAGACCACCGCGAGGAGATCGATGTTCGTTCCCTCGTTGTGGTCGTATCCGTAATACCAGCCCGTCGGTCCCAGGCAGGTGCTGTTGTCGACGCTCGAGTTGAATCGCGCGCTGATGTCACTCGAGGAGGGAGCCAGGTCCGAGCCCGCCAGCTTGTTGGCGAGCGCGATCGAGTACCACGTGTTCGCGATCAGCGCCCCTGAGAAGTCCGAAGCCTGCGAGACCGCGCCCGCGCTTCCCAGGACACCGCTCGTGGAATCGCAGGGAGCGAGTGGATCGAAGTTCGCCTGCACCTGGATGGTCACATTGCTCTGCAGATACTGACCCCAGATGAAGCACGCCTGGTTGAACACGTTGAGACGCTGCTGACCGAGCGTCGTCCCCGGATTGCCCCCGACCGGCGCGACCGGCGTGGGATCGTTGAAGCCCTCACCGGCTGCGTCGAGGTTGATCAGGTTGAACGTGGCCGCGTGCACGCGCGGCGCGAGCAGGAGCAACGCGAGCGTGGCAACGACCATCGCCGTCAGGAGAGGCAACACAGGAAACGCCGCTGTGGAAGATCGGGCGCGCATGGCTATTTCTCCTCCCAATGGCCGGCGGAAGGAGCCGGCTCCGAGAGGAGCTTGCGTGCGGTGGACGGATTGGGCACGCAATCGGTTCGGATGTGGCCCTGAGCGTCGCGGCGCGCGATCGAATAGACCTGGAATTGTCCGTTCAGGTGGATGATCTCGCCGCCGCCGGGAAGCTTCTCGATTTGGAGTGGATGCGCCGGGGCGAGCAGCGCATCGCGCTCGACCTGGGCCTGGAATCCGCGCTTCTGCTCCTCGGAGGGCGCCACAGGGCGATGCGTGACGGGATCGATCGCGATGAACATGCCGGGGCTCTGGTGCGAACCCAGGCTCTGCAGCGAGCCCAGTGCCCAGATCGGCACGGGGTTCTGATCCGCCGCAGCGGGATCGCCGGGCAACCAGCCCGGCCGCCATTCGGAGTGCCAGAGAGCCGGAGTGGCGTTTGCCAGGCCCGGCAGCGTCAGCAAGACGGTTGAAAGCAGGGGAACAGAGACCCGAAGCAGGCGCTTAACTCGTTGCAGGATCATGTGGGCCTCCTCGCGAGCATGCCGCACCGGCTCGGCGATGAGAAAACAGGCACTGGATTTGGGTTTTTGGGTGCTGCGAGACGTGAGTCTAGCCGACAGAAAAGCAAAGTCGAGGCAATCCTTCGAGCCCGGCGTCGCGCCCGTGCACAAGCCCTTTGTTCCACCCCGCCTCCGGGTCTATCCTCCACCGCTCATGGCCGATTCCACCCCCCTCATCCGCAACATCTCCGACACGGCGCGGTGGGTCGCGGTGTACCGGGCGCGGGAGACGGAGCGGCCCGACGCGATGTTCCGGGACCCGTTCGCGCGGCGGCTCGCGGGGACTCGAGGCGAGGAGATCGCCGCCGCGGTCGAGACGCGAACGCCCGAGAGCTGGCCCCTCCCGATCCGGACCTACCTCTTCGATACCTTCATCGCAGAACACGTGCGGCAGGGCGGAGACCTGGTGGTCAATCTCGCGGCGGGGCTGGACGCGCGACCCTACAGGATGGATCTCCCGCGCTCCCTCCAATGGGTGGAGGTGGATCTTCCCGAGATCCTCGCCTACAAGGAAGGAGTCCTGGCGGGAGAGACGCCTCGGGTCGCGCTGCGCCGCGTGCGACTCGATCTCGCGGATCGCCCCAAGAGGCAGGAGCTCTTCGCGGAGCTGGGCCGGCTGGCGAAGAACGCGCTCATCATCACGGAAGGCCTTCTGATCTATCTCACCCCCGAGCATGTGGGAGCGCTCGCCGACGACCTCGCCGCGCCGCCGTCCTTCCGACGGTGGGTCGTCGACCTGGTCTCACCCGGGCTTCGCCGGATGCTGACCAAGCAGATCGGCGGCTTCCTCGAGGCGGGGAACGTTCCGTTCAAGTTCGGCCCCGAAGAGGGCGCCCAGTTCTTCGCGCCGCACGGTTGGCGTCCGGTGGAAGTGCGCTCGATGCTCAAGACCGCCGCGAAGAAGTGGCGGCTCAATCCTTTCTTCCATCTGCTCTCGTTCCTCCCGGATCCAAAGCCTCCGTTCGATCAGCGGCGGCCCTGGGGAGGGAGCGCCCTTCTCGATCGGAACCGATGACGTGGCGCCTGTCCTCACTGTATTTGCGCTGATCGCGTTCGCGGCGAACTCCGTGCTGTGCCGGCTCGCGCTCGGCCACCGCGCGGTGGATCCGGCCAGCTTCACGCTGGTGCGGATCCTGTCGGGAGCGGTCGCGCTCGTAGCGGTTCTGGCCGCCACCCGCCGGAGCGTGCCCCACGCGGGCGCTGTACGCACCGTGCTCCAGGCGGACGGCCGCCACACCGCGCCCTGGATCTCGGCGGCGCTCCTCTTTCTCTACGCGGCTCCGTTCTCCTTCGCCTACGTCTCCCTGAGCGCCGGGACCGGTGCGCTCATCCTCTTCGCGTGCGTGCAGGCGACCATGCTGGTGGGCGCGATGCGCTCGGGGGAGCGATTCCGCTGGGTCGAGGGCCTGGGGCTCGGGATCGCGCTCGCCGGGCTCACGTACCTCGTCGCTCCAGGGCTCTCGGCCCCGGATCCGGCCGGCTCTGTCCTCATGGCGATCGCGGGCATCGCGTGGGGGCTCTACTCCCTTCGAGGGCGCTCGTCCACGGATCCCATCGGCGATACCACGAGGAACTTCGTGCTCGCGGTCCCCTTCGCGGTTCTCGTGAGCGCCTTCGCTCTCGGCCGCGCGCACCTCTCGACGCGCGGCGTCCTGCTTGCGAGCGGCTCGGGCGCCATCGCATCCGGCATGGGGTACGTCGCCTGGTACGCGGCGCTGCGCGGGCTCACGCGAATCCGCGCCTCCATCGTCCAGCTCCTGGTTCCCGTCCTGGCCGGAATCGCAGGCATCCTGCTTCTGGGGGAGACCCTGACGCTCCGGCTCGTGTTCTCGGCGGCGCTGATCCTGGGGGGCGTCGCGGTCGCCGTGATTTCGGCCCCATCGGCCCCGTCCCCCGCGCCCGCCTTCCCGTCCTCCCGTTGACGCAGCGGCGCCGCATGCTAGAGTTCAGCCGGTGAACGCAACCCGCGAGCAGCTGGTCCAGCTCCTCATCAAGACCAAGGCATTCAAGTGGAGCCCAATGCCCAGTTTTCCGCTGGCGTCCGGCGCGCTCTCCCGCTTCTACATCGACTGCCGCGTGGGTCTCTCCTATCCGGAGGCGCGCGAGATCGTGGGCGATCTCATGCTCGAGCGCGTCCTCCAGCCGGTCGCTGCGGTGGGCGGGCTCCTGATCGGCGCCTATCCGGTCGCGATCGCGGTGTCCGATGCGGCGTACCGCAAGAACGGACAGGTGATCCGCGTGTTCGCGATCCGCAAGGAGCCCAAGGGCCACGGCATGAAGAAGCTGATCGAGGGAGACGTATTGGAAGGGGACCGCGTCGTGATCGTGGATGACGTGATCACGAGCGGCGGCTCGACCATCGAGGCGATCGTGAGAAGCAGGGAAGCGGGGCTCGTCGTGGAGCAGGCCATCGCGATCATCGACCGGGAAGAGCAGCGGGGCAAGGCGCGCATCGAGGAGCAGGGGGTCCGGTGCGACGCCCTCTGTACGCTCGGCGACCTCAAGCTGGCGGCCGGCGTCCAGTCCGAGATCGCCTGAGCCGTCCATGCTTTTCGGCCGCAAGAAATCCAGGCCGGCCGAGATCGCGCGCGGCATGCGCGAGCAGGCGCTCAGCCTCACCGCCGCCGATCTGAATCTCCAACCCATCGAAGCACGGCCCCACGTCTGGGGCGCCATCATGGAGCTGGGCTACGCGCGGGCGGTCGCCAGCCTCTGCGCCTTCGCCGACGGCACCGTGAGCCTCTACATCAGCACGGGCGGAGGCATCATCGGCGCCGGAGAGCAGCCCGCCGTGCGCGAGCAAGCCGAGCGGTTCCTCACCATCACGGAGACCCACGTCGCTGATTTCGAGCGAGTCGACGACACGCCGCCGCCCAAGCCCGGGCGGGTGCGATTCTACGTGCGTACCTTCCAGGCCACGCTGACCGCCGAGGCGGACGAGCAGGACTTGGGACAGAACCGCCACA
>VBOR01000100.1 GCA_005893165.1 Candidatus Eiseniibacteriota bacterium
CGAATCCAAGGACGCAGACGGCGACCGCTCGCCAGGTGCTCTTGTAGTCGAGCGCCTGCCGCACCCCCACCACCATCGCCGCCAGGGTCCAGAGCCAGGCCAGGACCACGACCACCCACCCCAGCATCGGGACGATTCCGAGCACCCGGAGAATTCCCGGCGTGGCGGCGAAGCCCGTGGTCCGGATCAGCTCCCCGACGTCGGACTTCGTCTCCGCTTCGGGCAGAAGCTTCACCCCCACGAGCCACACCAGAAGCACCCACGTCATCCAGCCGAGGAGCCCGCCCACGAGGTTGGCCACGAGATGAACCTCGCCGGGACGGATGTCGCCGACCATGATCGCGACCGCGGAGAGGAGCACGACGAAGAGCGCCTGCCCCGTCGCGCCCCGGTCGGCCTCCACCTCCTCGTACGTGGCTACCTGGAGCTTCGCGGCCCCCACCATCCGCCTGAACAGCGATCCCATGACGGCCCCTCCCTGGGTTTCACCGGGTGACACGGGGCGAAATGAGCCTCAAGCCTCGTGCCGGAGCTTCCGATGATCCGATCAGGGGTACCACATGCCACATCCGATCGCCATCGCGTTCATCCATGGGATAGGGCGGACCAAGCCCGGGTACTCGGCCGGGATGCAGCGCGCCCTGAAGCGCCGCTTCGCCGCGTGCGCGGGCAAGGAGATGCCCGCCGTTCGCGGTCGCCGCGCGGGGCGCGACGGCCGCCTGGATCCCTGCTCCCAGCTCGTCTTCGAGGAGGTCAATTGGAGCGCGGCGCTCCAGTACCGCGAGAACAGCCTCTGGCGCAGGCTCCGGGCGGCGGATGGGATGCGCTACGGAAAGCTGCGCCGGTTCCTGGTCGATTTCGCCGCGGACGCGATCGCCTACCAGCCGGCCGTGTCCGAACGAACCGCGTACGACGCCATCCATCGGGAGGTGGCCGCGACCTTGGCCCGGCTCGCGGACCGCGCGGGGCCGAGGGCGCCCCTCTGCATCATCGCGCACAGCCTCGGCACCGTCATCGCGAGCAATTACGTCTATGATCTCGTGAAGCGCCACGATTCCTTCATGGGGCGCAGCATGAGCACGAGGATCAACGGGACGCCGCTCGAGCGGGGTGAGACCCTGGCGCTCCTCTATACGATGGGGAGCCCCATCGCGCTCTGGAGCCTTCGCTATCCCCGGTTCGGCGAGCCGGTCCGGCTTCCGGCGCAGTCGCTGGCCCGCCATCATCCCAGCCTCGAGACCGCGTGGATCAACCTGTACGATCCCGATGACATCGTCGGATACGCGCTTCGTCCCCTGAACGCCGCCTACCGCGCCGCGGTCACCGAGGACCGTCCCGTCGGCGTGGGCTGGCTGCTCACGAGCTGGAATCCCCTCTGCCACCTGGGCTACTGGAACAACGCGGGCGTCGCGGACCAGATCGCGGAGTCGCTCGCCGGCGTGTGGAGGCAGAGCACCGGGCTCGCCGTCGCCGAGCCGGAGCGGATCCCGCGTGTGGCTCGGGCGCGCAAGACAGGGTAGCGAGTCCGCCCCAATCGGGTATTCTCAACCCATGCCTGCCACCCTCGCCATCTCCCGCCCTGCGGCCGATGAGCACGTCGAGTACTACGCCAAGTACATCCAGCTCGTGCCCGGCGACGACGCGATGGAAGCGTTGCGCAGCCAGATCGGGGACACGGTTCGGCTCCTCCAGCCGCTCGACGAGTCCAGGGCGCTCCACCGGTACGCGCCGGGCAAGTGGAGCATCAAGGAGGTCGTGGGTCACCTCGCCGACGCGGAACGGGTGTTCGCGTATCGGGCCCTTCGCTTCGGCAGAGCCGACGCCACGCCGCTCCCCGGATTCGACGAGAACACCTACGTTCCGGCGGGCCGCTTCGACACGAGACCGCTCGCGGAGCTGGTGCAGGAGTACGAGGCCGTGCGGGCCTCCTCGCTCGCTCTGTTCCGGGGAATGGACGGGGAGGCGCTGCTCCGCCGAGGCGCCGCGAACGGAAATCCCATCAGCGTCCGCGCGCTCGCGTGGATCCTCGCGGGGCACGAGCTCCATCACCGTGGGATCCTGACCGAGCGATACGGACTGGGGAAGTAGCGCCCGCCAGGCTGTCCTTCTTTTACCTGCACGGCGCCCGCCCGCGTACAGTCGGGGTGCGCTTCCACGTCGCTGGCCGCCGTCTCCGAGGGTCGAGACCCCCGCCTCGATTTGCAGGCAACACTCGACGGCGGAACCCCTTGCGCATCGAACCCACCCTCGAGGGCGAACTACCCGGCGCCTGATGGCATTCGTTTTGCCGGAAACCTCTCTCACGGTGTAATCCGCCCTGGAGCCTGGCGCCGCTCCAGGCCATCTTTGTCCGACACAGCTCGAAGCAGGCGAAGGAGATGCAGCCATGCGCAAAAGTGGTGTCATTGCTCTGGCCCTGATCGGTCTCTTGTTCCTGGGAGGCACGGTTCTCTACTACTCGAAGTACCGTCAGTCGGAGGCGGAATTCTCCCAGATGACGGCCCAGGAACACGAGACCCGGATCAAGTACGGTCAGGCGATCAACGAGATCTCGATGATCCAGGACAGCCTCAATACCATCGTCCTAGGTGAAGCGCCCCTCCTTCAGGGCCATGCCCAATCCGAAGTCCCTCTGCCTCCCACGGTTCGCGACCAGGTGCTCGGGCGGATCTCCATGCTCCGGGCGGGCCTCGAGCGCACCAAGGAGCGGATCCAGGCGCTCGACGCCAAGCTGAAGCGAAACGGCGTCCAGATCTCCGGGCTGCAGAAAATGATCGCCGGACTGAAGAAGAGCGTGGCGGAGCGGGAAGAGTCCATTGCCCAGCTCAACACGCAGGTCCAGTCGCTCCAGACCCGGGTCGCGGGACTGACGGCCGACGTGAACACGAAGGAGATGGAGCTGACCACCAAGCAGCAGGAGCTCACCGAAAAGCAGCGTGAGCTCGCGACCATCTTCTACACCGTGGGCACCAAGAAGGAGCTCCAACGCGCGGGCGTGGTGGTCGCGGAGGGAGGAGTCCTGGGCGTCGGCAAGTCCCTCAAGACGTCGACGCAGTTCGACGAGAGCCTGTTCACGCCGCTGAACACCGACCAGGAGAGCGTTATTCGCCTTCCGGCGACGCATCGCGTTCTGATCCTGAGCGCGCAGCCTGCGTCGAGCTACACGCTTCGCATCACGGGGAAGGATGAGATGGAGCTTCAGATCACGAACCCCAACGAGTTCCGGAAGGTGAAGCATCTGGTGATCGTGAAGGCCTAGCTCTTCGTCCGTCTTTCGTCCCGGGTTTTCGAGCCCGCTCCGATTCACGTCGGGGCGGGCTTTCCGTTCAGGGGAAGCCAGAGCAGGGGGGCGTATCGAGTACGGGAGCGGGACGGGACATCCTCGCGGTGGCGCTCCGCGAGGTATGTCGGGACAATGGCCCTCATGGGCCCGAGACTACTACTTGCCGGTGTTGAAATACTGGATGCAAGCTCCCTGGTTCTTGAAGGTCGAGTTGTCGGTGCGCGTCGTCACCTCCCAGCCACCCTTCTTGCATTGCTCCTTGGTCTGGGGCTGGTCGAAGGTATAGATGGTCCCGTTGATGTTCACGTTGTCCCCGCGCATCGTCTGGACGCCTCCCAGCTGGGCCCAGGACCCGTCCGCAACGAGCTGCACACCGGTAACCTGATAGCTCCCGTATTTCGTCACCGCCAGGGTGTAGGGATCGTAGAACGTGCCGGCAGGGAGGTGGCTCGTGTCGATCGGATTGACCCCTTCCAGAAGATCGCCCGTGCTCTGCCACACGTTGGAGGGGCAAAACATGTAGTTGGGAGGCGGGCCGAGGTATACGGATATGTCTCCAGAGTTTGTTCCGTTCGTGAGGCTGATCACAAACCGAGGGGAACCGCCGCCACACGACCCATCCGTGAACATGTAGTCGGTCGCCAAGGTCTGGAAGTCGGCGAATGTGATCCCGGCCGGGATGTCGAAGTCGACGCCCCCAAAGGTGAAGCTGTTGTTGATGAAGCAGGTCGGGAAGCCGCCAGGGCATGTCGATCGTATCTGGACGGCATTGGGAGAGTTGTTTCCGGGTTGGACGATTTGAGCGTCGCCGAAGAGCGAGTATCCCGCCAGCGCCTCGCTCGCCGGGCTCAGGAGTGCCAGCAGTCCCATCACAATTCCCACGTTTCGGAATCGCATCATGCTCTCCTCTGTCAAGACGTTCGGACAGACCGTAAAGGAAGTGGAACGCTCTCGGCGCATAGAGCTCCACCGCGGCAAGCTGGGCGCGAAGCTAGTACGGCCAGAGCGGTGAGGAGGAGAGCGTGCCATGCCGTCTGCTTCCTCTGGATGTAGGGTGGCCGGGAGACGGATCGGATCGCGCAGCATGGCTCGTGCCGGGGAGGCCGGGCGTGTTCGCACACGAGATCGCTCGTGTCATCTCAGTGGGTTAGAGCGGGCGCGTCCTCGCCCGAAGGGTGGAGTGCCCGGCAGCGTGCAGGAAATGTTTCAAACTGAGTAAGTTCGTGGGGGGAACACCTACGGCGAACCATCGAGGACGCGGATGAGTGTTTCTCCTACACGCGCGTTCGGCAGCGGGCTGGGAGGATTACGGAGAGACCATCCCGAGCCGGATGGCGTAGCGGACGAGCCCCGCGGTGTCGTGGATCGAAAGCTTGTCCATGATGTGCGCGCGATGGGTCTCGGCGGTCTTGAGACTGATTCCGAGTAGATCCGCGATTTCCTTCGATCGCTTTCCCTCCGCGACCAGCTGGAGCACTTCCCGCTCGCGCTGGGTCAGGTGGGGGAGCGCCGTGTCTTGCCGCGTGATGAAGGCCTCGAGTACGGCTTGCGACACGCCGGGACTCAGGTAGATCGAACCGCGGACGACCTGGTCGATGGCCGTGATGAGATCGACCATCGCCTGGTTCTTGATCACGTAGCCACGAATCCCCGCACGCAGGGCCTCGAGGACATAGTGGTCCTCCGTGTGGACCGTCAGCGCGATCAGGCGCGTATCGGGAGAATCGCGCCGGACGGCGGCCGCGCAGTCGATGCCGTTCAGGATCGGCATGCCGATGTCCATCACCAGCACGTCCGGCCGGTGCTTCCGCGCGAGCCGGAGGGCCGCCCTACCGTCGGCTGCTTCGCCGACGACGCGGTGCCCGGCGGCGGCGAGGAGCGCTCTCAACCCCTCGCGGACGATCGCGTGGTCATCCGCGAGCAGGATTTGAAGCACGGTGCGAAACCCCCAGAGGGATCTGAACCAGGACCTCGGTCCCTCGTCTCGAGGCGGAACGGATCTCTACGGCGCCTCCTACGTGCGCCACCCGCTCCCGGATGCCGATGAGCCCCAGCCCCGAAGTGGCGGCTCCGTGGCGCCGTGGCTTCTCGCGAAAGCCGACACCGTCGTCTCGAATGCTGCACTGGACGGCACCTCTCGATCGCCGGAGGCGGATCACGACACTCTTGGCGTGGGCATGCCTGACCGCGTTGTTCACCGCCTCCTGCGCGGCTCGATAGATTACCGTCTCCACGCGGGCGGGGAGCCGGCTCCCGGTCATGCCTTCCACCGTGACAGGCATCCCCGCCCGCCGGGACACTCCATCGGCGAGGAACCGCAGCGCCGGCTCGAGGCCGAGGTCGTCCAGAATCGTCGGTCGCAGCTCGTAGGAGATTTGGCGGAGCCGCTCTTCCACGGCGGCGAGCCGCTCGTTCACGACTCGCAGCTTCTCCCTCTCTTCCGCGGGCGCGGTTCGAAGCGCGTCGTCCACGGCCCAATGCACCCAGACCAGGAGGTGCCCCGCCTCGTCGTGGATCGCGTGTGCGATGCGCTTCATCTCCTGCTCGCGCGCCTCGGCGCTTCTCCTCACCGCCGCGTTCGCCTCCCTCGCCCCGCGATGGGCCATTTCGAACGGCGAGAGGACCTCGAGCGAGACGGCGCCCAGGGCCGCCACGATGCGCGTGCGGTCGGCGCGGTCTTCGGCGTCGAGGAGAAGGTCCTTCGTGGACCGGACCAGCGTCGTGGCGACGTCGAGGACGCCGAGGCCCGCTTCGAGGGCTTCGCGGCCCAGCTCGTAGGCCGCGTGCCGCGAACGCTCCGTTCCCCCCGCTACGTGCTCCCGGAGGAGGCGGACGCAACGAACGTCGATCGGATCCGATGTCGCGGTCACGATCTGTCTCGCAAGCGCCACGTGGCGAGGACCAGCGCGTCGTCCTGCCCGGTGCGATACCGCTCCATCACTCGATCCGCGATCTCCTGGGCGCTCGACGGGGTGATGGCGATCTCGCCAAAATCACGGGTGAGGCCGTCGGTGGCCATGAGCAACAGGTCGCCTCGACGAAACGGCCGCGTCACCGGCTGGAGAGGCGTGAGTCGATACCCGACCAAGCCGCTCCCCACGCGCAGGCTCTCCCGCGTCTCCGCGGTGCCGCCGGCGGCGTGGAGCAGCACGCCCTGCACATTCCCCACGCCGAGCCAGGTGATGCTCGACTCGCCCGTCACGATCCTCGCGATGCCCATCGTCAGGCCCCGCAACTCCCGGACGGCGAGATGGCACCGGTCCATCAGCCATTCGAGAGGCGCCGTGGCATGCCTGCTCAAGACGTCGATGGCCGTCTGGGCTGCCGCGGCCGCCTCCGGGCCATGCCCGATCCCGTCCGCGACCGCGAGCAGCGTGGAGGAGGGCCCGGCCTTGACAAGGCAGGCATCGCCGCACTCCTGCCCGGACGCGAGGGATCGCTTCGAGACGCCGACATCGAGCCGGCTTTCGCTCAGTGTCTCCACTTCGTCGCGCATACGAGGGTTC
>VBOR01000101.1 GCA_005893165.1 Candidatus Eiseniibacteriota bacterium
GCTGATGGAGCTCGCCGAGAGCTCGTAGCACGCAAGGAGCTCACCGCATGATCACCAGGCGCGACCTCCTCCGCAGTGTCGCCGGGACCGTGGGGCTGCTCGGATGGCCGCCCGGACTCGCCGCTGGGGAGCCGCCGCCGGAGACGACGAGACTGAGGATCGCCCAGCAGCCCAGCATCTGCGTGGCCCCTCAGTGGATCGTCACGGAGCTCCTGAAGGCCGAGGGATTCACCGACATCACGTACGTGAAGGTGACCATCGCGGGTATCACGAAAGCTCTGGCATCCGGGGAGGTCGATGTCTCCATGCACTTCGTCGGACCGCTGGTCATCCAGCTGGACGCCGGCGACCCCATCACGGTCTTGGGCGGCGTGCACGTGGGATGTTACGAGCTGTTCGGGACGGACAGGATTCGCACGATCCGGGATCTGAAGGGCAAGACGGTCGCGGTCACTGAATTGGGGCTGACCCAGCACGTGTATCTGTCCAGCATGGTGGCCCACGTGGGGCTCGATCCGCGCAAGGACGTCAACTTCGTCGAGCATCCCGCCGCCGAGGGCAAGCGCCTGCTCGCGGAGGGGAAGGTCGACGCCTACCTCGGCTTCCCGCCGGACCCTCAGGAGCTACGCGCCCGAAAGGTCGGACACGTCGTCGTCAACAGTGCGGTCGACCGGCCGTGGTCACAGTATTTCTGCTGCATGGCCACGGGTCACCGGGAGTTCGTCCGCAAGCATCCGATCGCAACCAAGCGGGCGCTGCGGGCGATCCTGAAAGGGGCCGACATCTGCGCCCTCGAGCCCGAGCGGGCCGCTCGAGCGCTCGTCGACGGCGGCTTCACCCCGCGTTACGACTATGCGCTCCAGACCATGAAGGATGTTCCGTACAACAGGTGGCGCGTCTACGAGCCAGAGGACTCGATCCGCTTTTATGCCCTCCGCCTTCGCGAGGCGGGAATGATCAAATCGGCGCCGCAACGCCTCATCGCGGAGGGGACCGACTGGCGTTTCCTCAACGAGCTGAAGAAAGAGCTGAAGGGATGATCACCCGGCGCGACCTCCTGCGCAGTGTCGCGGGGACCGCGGGGCTGCTGGGCTGGCCACCCGGACACGCTTCCGGAGAGCCGCCGCCCGAGACGACAAAGCTGCGGTTGCTCAAGGAGGCGGGCAGAACCTGCTGGGCACCGCAGTACGTTGCCGAGGACCTCCTCAGGGCCGAAGGCTTCACTGACGTGACGTACGTGAATTTCCCGGGCGGCGCGGTGTCGGAGTTTCTCGCGGCGGCCAAGGCAGACATCAGCCTGCACTTCGTAGGGCCCAACATCATCCGGCTGGACCAGGGGGATCCCGTGGTGTTCCTCGCCGGCGTGCACGTAGGGTGTTTCGAAGTCATCGCCACGGAACGGGTGAGACGGATCACCGACCTCAGGGGCAAGACCGCGGGCGTCCCGGATCTCCGCGGCGCCGAGTACTACTTTTTCGCCAGCATCGCGGCTCACGTTGGCCTTAGTCCGCAAAAGGACATCACCTGGGCCGTCAATCCTCCGGAGGAGTCCATGCGGCTCTTGACCCAGGGCAAGATCGATGCGCTGCTCGGCTTCCCGCCGACGCCGCAGGAGCTGCGCGCCAAGCGGATCGGCCACGTGCTGGTCAATAGCGCAATGGACCGCCCCTGGTCCCAATATTTCTGCTGCCTGGCAATCTCGAGCCGCGAGTTCGTACGGAAGCATCCTGTCGCGACCAAGCGGGCCCTGCGCGCGATCCTCAAGGCGGCGGACCTGTGCGCCCAGGAACCGGAGCGGGTGGCTCGCGCGCTCGTCGACGGCAAGTACACGCCCCGCTACGACTTCGCGCTCCAGCTCGTGAAGGAGCTCCCCTACAACCGGTGGCGCGAGTACGATCCCGAGGACACGATCCGCTTCTACGCGCTCCGCCTGCACGAGGCCGGGATGATCAAGTCGAGCCCGCAGAAGATCATCGCGCAGGGCACCGACTGGCGCTTCGTCAACGAGCTGAAGAAGGAGTTGAAGGGATGATCACCAGGCGCGATCTCCTGCGCGGTATCGCGGGAACGGCAGGGCTGCTCGGATGGGCGCCGGGACATGTCTCCGGGGAGTCGCCGCCGGAGACGACGAGGATCAGGCTCTATCACTCGACGAGCATCTGCGTGGCCCCCCAGTACATCGTCGGGGAGCTCATGAAGTCCGAGGGATTCAGCGACATCAAATACGTCAAGATGACCACCGCGGGCATATCAAAGGCACTGGCATCGGGGGAGATCGACGTCTCCCTGCACTTCGCCGCGCCCCTGGTCATCCGGCTGGACGCCGGCGACCCCATAACGGTCTTGGGCGGTGTGCACCCCGGCTGTTTCGAGCTGTTCGGGACGGACCGGGTTCGCGTGATCCGGGATCTGAAGAGGAAGACGGTCGCGACCCCCGAGTTGGGTGGACCCGCGCACCTTTTCCTCTCCAGCATGCTTGCCCACGTGGGGCTGGATCCAAACAAGGACGTCACGTTCGCCGAGCATCCCGCCGCCGAAGGCAAGCGCCTGCTCGCGGAGGGGAAGGTGGACGCCTACCTCGCATTCCCGCCGGACACGCAGGAGCTCCGCGCCCGGAAGGTCGGACACGTCGTCGCCAGCAGCACGGTCGACCGGCCGTGGTCGCAGTACTTTTGCTGCATGGCCGCGGGTCATCGCGAGTTCGTTCGCAAGAATCCGATCGCGACCAAGCGAGCGCTACGGGCCATCTTGAAAGCGGCCGACATCTGCGCCCTCGAGCCTGAGCGGGCTGCTCGCGCCCTCGTCGACGGCGGCTTCACGGCGCGTTACGACTACGCGCTCCAGACCATGAAGGACGTCCCGTACAACAAGTGGCGCGTCTATGATCCGGAGGACTCCCTCCGCTTCTATGCCCTGCGCCTCCGCGAGGCGGGGATGATCAAGTCGACGCCGCAGCGCCTCATCGCCGAGGGGACCGACTGGCGGTTCGTCAACGAGCTGAAGAAGGAGCTGAAGGGATGATCACCAGGCGCGCCCTCCTGCACGGGATCGCGGGGACGGCAGGGCTGCTCGGCTGGCCACCGGGACATGCTTCCGGGGAGCAACCGCCGGAGACGACGCGGATCAAGCTGATCGAGATCTCAGGCATCTGCATCGCCCCTCAGTATGTGGCGAAGGATCTTCTGCACAGCGAGGGGTTCACCGACGTGCAGTACTTTCAGGCCGCCGCTGGAATCGCCACGGCCAAAGCCCTCGCTGCCGGGAGCGCCGATATCAGTCTCAACTTCGTGGCGCCTCTCATCATCCAGATGGCGGCGGGGGATCCGATCGTGCTGCTGGCAGGCGTCCACGTCGGCTGCTTCGTGTTGTTCGGGACGGAACGCGTCCGCGCCTTGCGTGACCTCAAAGGGAAGACGGTCAGCATCCAGGCGCTCGGTTCGAGCCAGCACGTCTTCCTCGCGACCATGCTGGCGTACGTGGGCCTGGACGCGAACAAGGATGTCGCCTGGGTGACGAACCCCTCTCCCGAGTCGATGCGGCTCCTGGCCGAAGGCAAAGTCGACGCCTTCCTCGGGTTCCCGCCTGATCCGCAGGAGCTGCGGGCGAAGAAGATCGGCCACGTCGTCGTCGACAGCGGCTCCGACCGTCCGTGGTCCCAGTACTTCTGCTGCATGGTGGGTGCGAACCGGGATTTCGTGCGGAAGCACCCCATGGCGACCAAGCGGGCATTGCGCGGCATCCTCAAGGCCGCCAATCTCTGCGCCCTTGAGCCGCAAAGCGCCGCCCGGCGCATCGCCGACCGAGGCTACAACTACGACTATGCTCTGGCGACCCTGAAAGACATCCCATACGACAAGTGGCGAGAATACGACGCCGAGGATACCGTCCGCTTCTATTCGCTTCGCCTGCATGAGATCGGGATGATCAAGTCGGCTCCCCAGAAGATCCTCACCCAGGGCACCGACTGGCGCTTCCTCAACGAGCTGAAGAAGGAACTCAAGGGCTGACACGCGTCGTGGCACCGACGGTCGCGGGACTCGCCGTCGCGTTCGTCCTCTCGGCGGCGGTGCCGTCGCTCGCGCACCAGCCGGGCCGTGATGCGCGGCTGCCCACGATCGGGGCGGCGCCCGCATTCGCGCTGACGACCGCCGACGGCGGGCGACTCGCCCTGGCCGACCTGCGGGGCAAGATCGTCGCCGTCACCTTCATCTATGCAACGTGCGCTGACACGTGTCCGCTGCTCACGGCGAAGCTCGCCGCGCTCGGCAAGCGGATGGGGAAGGATTTCGGCGCGGACGTGGCGTTCGTCGCCATCACCGTCGATCCCGAGCGCGACACCCCGGGCGTCTTGCGGAGCTACGCGCAGGCGCACGGCGCGCGCGGGGCGGGCTGGGCGTTCCTCACCGGGACGCCGGCGGAGATCAAGGACGTGGCCCAGCGCTACGGCGTGTTCGCGCGGAAGACGGACCGCGGCGACGTCGACCACACGTTCCTCACCTCGCTCGTGGACCGTGCCGGCGCCCTGCGCGTCCAGTACATGGGAGTCCGCTTCGACCCCAACGAGATGCTGCGCGATCTCCACTCGTTACTCCGAGAAGGCAGCCGGTGATGGGCAAGCTCGTGCCCGTGCTCCCGCGCCTCGTCGCCAGGATCCCGGCCGCGGTGCACACCAAGCTCCTGGTCGCGTTCCTGATCATCGTCGGCCTGCTGATCGCGCTCGGCGCGGTGGGTCTCGAGGTCCTCGGCGGGGTGAATCGCCGGTCGGAAGACCTCGTGAAGTTGCAGCGCAAGATCGCCGCCTACCGCCAGCTGCAACACGACACGACCGGCCAGCTCTACAGCGTGGCCGCCGCGCTCCTCGTCCCGGAGGACCGGAGCCTCGACGCCATCCTCCGCCAGCTCAACCAGTTCGGCTACGACCTGGATCGCCTGCAGTTCGTCGCGCGAGACGAGGTCGAGCTGCTCGGCCGCGTGCGGGCCGACTACGACGAGTTCATCCGGGTCGTCACGCGTGTCGTGGAGCTGATCCGGAGCGGCCGCGTCGGGGAAGGGCGGGAGCTGCAGCTCGCGCAGGCGACGCCGCTGGCCGACCGGCTGGAGCGGCTCACGAATCAGCTGGTCAACCAGGCGGAGGCCGACATGGTGGCCAGCGTGGACACGAGCCACGACGCGTACGTCCGGGCGCGGTGGGCGGTCATCGGGTTTGCGGTCGGCGCCACCGGTCTGGCCCTGGTGCTCGGGTTCGCCATCTCGTGGTCGCTCGTCGGCGCCGTCAGCGCGATGGACGCGGGCCTCGCGCAGATCGCGTCCGGGGACTTCTCCCGGCGCGTCGATATTCCCAACCGGGACGAGCTGGGGGCGCTGGCCGCCAACCTCAACCGCATGAACGACGAGCTCGGACGCCTGTACCGCGAGCTGGAGGCGGCCAGCCGCCACAAGTCCGAGTTCCTCGCCAACATGTCCCACGAGCTCCGCACGCCCCTCAACGGGATCATCGGCTTCTCGGAGGTACTGGACGACCGCATGTTTGGCGAATTGAACGAGAAACAGGGAGAGTACGTGCGCGTCATCTTGAGCTCCGGGCGCCACCTGCTCTCGTTGATCAACGATATCCTCGACCTCTCCAAGGTCGAGGCGGGACGGATGGAGCTGGACCTCGGGACGTTCAATCTCCGCATGGCCCTCGAGAACGCGCTCACGCTGATACGCGAACGGGCCATGCGCCACGGGCTCGCGCTCGACCTGACAGTCGACGAGACGATCGAGGACGTCGTCGCCGACGAGCGCAAGCTCAAGCAGGTGCTCCTGAATCTGCTGTCCAACGCCGTGAAGTTCACGCCCGAGGGCGGCCGGATCGACGTGCGGGCGCTGCACGCGAACGGCACCGTCGAGGTGTCCGTCACCGATACCGGGGTCGGCATCGCGCCAGCGGACCAGGAGGCGATCTTCGAGGAGTTCCGCCAGGTGGGCCACGCTGCGCGCAAGCGCGAGGGCACCGGTCTCGGCCTCGCGCTGGCGAGAAAGTTCGTCGAGCTGCACGGCGGCCGCCTGTGGGTGAAGAGCGAAGTGGGTGTCGGATCGACGTTCACGTTCACGCTTCCCGCGAGCCCCCATGCCGGGTGAGCTGATCCTCGTCGTCGAGGACAACGACAACAACCGGATGCTCGTCCGCGACGTGCTCCAGGCGACCGGCTACCGCGTCGTCGAGGCGGAGAATGCGGAGGACGGTCTGCGCATGGCGGCGGAACAGCAACCGGCCCTGATCCTCATGGACATCCAGCTCCCGGGTATGACCGGGATCGAGGCTCTGAAGCGGCTGCGCGCCGATCCCGCCACCCGCGCGATCCCGGTCGTCGCGGTGACGGCCTCCGCGATGACCCAGGACCGCCGCCAGATCATGGCCGCCGGCTTCGACGGTTACCAGGCGAAGCCGATCAGCGTGAAGGGCTTTCTCCAGACTGTCCGAGAGATGCTGCCCTAGGAGAGGCTCGCCTCGCGCAGGCGCTCCAAGACAGTTAAAAGCGCGACGGAGTCGGCGCACGATCGACGCGGCTCGACCTCGCCGCGCACGACGGCCTGGAAGTGCTCGATCATGCCTCGGTAGGGATCCCCCTCCCCCGCGACCATCGCCTCGACACGACCGTCACGGTGGCGAAGCGTGAACGCCACGTCCTCGTGCCCGGGCGTGTGCGCACGATCGACGAGGACGGCGGCTTCGGTCCCGACGATCTCGAGTGATTGCCGCTCGGGTGCGTCGAAGGAGCACTCGATCGTCGCCGTGAACCCGTCCCCGAAGTCGAGCCAGCCCGAGAACGACGCGTCGACGCCCGATTTCGCCAGCGCCGCCGCCGCCTCGACCCGCGCCGGGAGCCGGCCCGCCGCCGCCAGGAGCGGCGCCACGCAATAGATGCCGACATCGAGCAGGCTTCCGCCGCCCAGCTCGGGCCGCCAGCGATGGTCGTCGGGCCGATCGAGAGCTCCGGTGAAGGCGGCCCTGGCGAACCGCAGCGCGCCGAGGCGGCCGGCCGCAA
>VBOR01000102.1 GCA_005893165.1 Candidatus Eiseniibacteriota bacterium
CTCGGCGTCTCGTACGCGGAGGGAATGTCCTTCGCGCTCCTTCCGTTCTTCCTCGCGTGGAGCTGCGACACGGCGGCCTACGTCGTGGGGCGCGCGTGGGGGCGCCACCGCCTGGCGCCCGGCGTGAGCCCCGGAAAATCGGTGGAGGGCGCGATCGCGGGTCTGGTGGCCGCGACGCTGGCGGCGGTCGTCGCGCGAGCGTGGTTCGCGCCCTACCTCTCCCTCGCCGCCGCGCTCCTCCTCGGGGTCCTGGTCGGGGTCTTCGCGCAGCTGGGGGACCTGGTGGAGTCGCTTCTCAAGCGCGATGCCGATGCGAAGGAGTCCTCGAGCCTGATCCCGGGTCACGGAGGCGTGCTCGACCGGTTCGACAGCATCCTGTTCGCGGCGCCGCTCGTCTACTACTTCCTGGTGTGGGAGGTCTTCCGCAGATGAGGCGTGTCGCGCTCCTCGGAGCCACCGGCTCGATCGGAACCGCGGCCCAGGACCTGGCGAGGGCCTACCCGGACCGGATCCGGCTCGTCTCGCTCGCGGCGCGGTCGAATCACGAAGCGCTGATCCGCGCCGCGGAAGAATTCCGCGTGCCGAGGATCGCGCTCGTGGATCCCGAAGCGGCGCGTCGCGCCCGGAGCGCCTGGAAGGGCGGGGAAGTGCTGGAGGGGGAGGAGGCCCTGGCCGCGCTCGCGGCGGAGGACGGCGTCGACGTGGTCGTGAACGCGGTCGTGGGTGGGATCGGGCTCAAGCCCACCGTCGCGGCGCTCTCGGCCGGAAAGCGGGTGGCCCTCGCGAACAAGGAATCGGTGGTGCTCGCGGGGGAGCTTCTCCTGGGCATCGCGAAGCGCTCGGGGGGGAGCCTCGTTCCCGTGGATTCGGAGCACAGCGGCGTCGCTCAGTGCCTCGCAGCCCGGCCGGTCTCGGACGTCCGCCGCGTCACGCTCACGGCGTCCGGCGGGCCCTTCCTGCGCCGGGCCCCGGCGTCCATCCAGGACGCGACTCCCGCGGAGGTTCTGAAGCACCCGACCTGGTCCATGGGAGAGCGCATCACGGTCGATTGCGCGACCCTGATGAACAAGGGATTCGAGGTCATCGAGGCGCGCTGGCTCTTCGGGCTTCCTCCCGACCGGCTCGACGTGGTCATCCATCCGCAGTCGATCGTCCACGCGTTCGTGGAGTTCGTGGACGGCTCGGTGCTGGCCCAGCTCTCGATCCCCGACATGCGGCTCCCGCTCCTCTACGCCCTGAGCGCGCCGGAGCGCTGGACCTCGGAGCTGCCGCGGCTTCAACTCCTGGATCTCCCGTCCCTCTCCTTCGAGCGTCCCGATCCCGCGCGCTCACCCGGACTCACCCTCGCGCGCCGCGCACTGGAAGCTGGCGGGACATCCACCGCGGTGCTCAACGCGGCCGACGAAGAGGCGGTGCGGCTCTTCCTCGAGAAGAAGATCCGCTTCGGAGATCTCATGCCGCTCGTGGAGGAGGTTCTGGGGGCGCACAGGCCGCAGGGCGGCGCGCTCACCCTGGAATCGATCCTCGAGGCGGACCGCTGGGCGCGTGCGCGCCTCCATGAGGCGGCCGCCAACGTGGCCCGCGGATGAAGGCCGTGAAGCGCAAGAAAGGAAGCGCGCGGAAGCCGGGCGCGACCAGCGACCTGATCCAGAAGATACGTCTCCTCGGTACGGCCGATGCGAAGGGGAACGTTCGTGGATGACCTGCACAAGCCGAGGGCCGGCCGGCCGGACGTGAAGGACGCGCCGCGGCGCGTGCTGGTCACGCGCCTCAAGCGCATCGGCGACGCGATCCTGACCCTCTCCGTCGTCGAGGCGATCCGGGAATCCTTTCCGGCTTGCGCGATCGATTTCCTCGCGGAGGAAGAGCCGGCGCAGGCGGCGATCGGACATCCGGCCGTGGACCGCGTGCTCGCACTCGACCGCGCGTACGCCGCCTGGATGCCCGCCTCTCCCTCGCTTCTCTGGAAGCTCCGCGCACGTCGCTACGACTGGGTCCTGGATCTCTACGGGAATCCGAGGAGTGCTCTCCTCAGCGCCTGGACCGGAGCGCCCGTGCGCGTCGGACCCGCGCGGCGCGGACGACGTCATCTCTACACGCATCCGATTCCCCCCGCCCCGAAGCCGCTCACCGCGATCGAGCATCATCTTCGCTCCCTCGAGGCCCTGGGGCTCACACCCTCGAGGCGGCCGCCCCGCATCGCGCTCACCGAACCGGAGCGAGCGGAAGGGCGTTCCCGGCTGGACCGGGCGCTGAGTCCGGGATCGCCGCGCGTGGGACTCCATCCCGGGAACCGGTGGCCCGCGAAGCGGTGGCCCGAGTCCCGGTTCGCCGCACTGGTCCGTGCGATTCCGCGGCTGGGCGCGCGGCCGGTCGTGCTCGCGGGCCCGGGCGAGGAGGAAGCGGCGAGACGGATCGCGGCGGGGTCACGGCCGGGCGAGGACGCGCCGGTCCTGGGAGGGCTTCCGCTCCGCGCCTCCTGGGGCGTGATCGCGGCGCTGGATGCGCTCGTCACGGTGGATGGGAGCCCGCTTCACGCCGGACCCGCGCTTCGCGTCCCCACCGTCGGCATCCTCGGACCCACCGAGCCTGAGATCTGGTTTCCATACGGCGAGAGCGACGGGCATCAGCTTCTGTGTCGCGAGATCTGGTGCCGGCCCTGCCACCGTCACGAGTGCGCCCGCATGGACTGTCTCGACTGGATCGGAGTGGGGGACGCATTGCAGGCGGTCGGACGCGCGCTCGCGCACGGAGGGGGCGCGCGTGCCAGCGCGTGACGTGACGGACACGCCGGATCTCTCTCGCGTACGGCGTGTGCTCGTGATCCGTCACCGCGCCGCCGGGGACCTCCTTCTCACCACACCCGCGCTCCGCGCGCTCCGCGCGGGGCTTCTCTCGGCGCGGATCGACGTGCTCGTGTCGCGCGGCATGGGAGCGCTCCTGCACGGGAACCCGGACGTGGATCACGTCATCGAGATCGACCGGAGCTCGGTCGTATCGCAGCTCCGCCACTATACGAAGCTCCTCGCGGGACGCTACGACCTCGTGCTCGACATGGTGTCGAATCCCCGGAGCGCCTTCATGGCCGCGCTGACGCGCGCCTCCATCCGGGTGGGGTTCGACATCCCGGGGCGAAGCTGGGCCTATACGGCGCGGGTGCCGCGCGATCCGGTGGGTCCGGGCGGCCCCGTGGTCCGGTACGCGCCGGAAGCCTCGCTGGATCTGGTGCGCGCGCTCGGGCTCGCGCCGCGTGGGCTGACGCTCAAGCTCCGGGTGGCCGCGGAAGCGCGGGAGCACATGGATGCCTGGATGCGGGAGCGCGGGCTCGGGAGTCGCGCGATCGTGGCATGTCTCCCCGCGGGGAGCTGGTCCACGAAGACCTGGATCCCGGAGCGGTTCTCCTCCGTGATGGACGCCATGCACGAGGAGGCGGACGTGGTCTGGCTCTGGGGTCCCGGAGGGGAGCCGCTCGCGCGCGCCTGCCTGAATCGGATGAAGGGGCCCTCGACGCTCGCGCCTCCGACCACCTGGGGGGAGCTTGCCGCGTTGCTCGAGCGTGCCTCGCTCCTGGTCAGCAACGATTCCGGGCCCAAGCACGCCGCGATCGCGCTCGGAGTCCCGACGGTGACGATCTTCGGCCCCACGAACCCCGGCGCCTGGCATCCTCCTGCCGGCCCGCACGCCGCCGTCGAGGCGACCGGCCTTCCGTGCCTTCACTGCAACGAAACCCGCTGCCCGCTTCCGGGAGAGCAGTATCTTCGCTGCATGCGCGACGTCTCGGTGGAGCAGGTGGTGGAGGCGTGCCGCCTCCGCCTCGCGGAGCGGATCGGGGCCACGGCGTGAGCTTCGGGAGCGAGGAGCGCGTGCAGAGCCCCGGCGGCGATTCCCGTAAGCCGGAGACCGCGCCCCGCGCGCGCGAGTACCTGAGCGCGCTCGTGACCGCGAAGAACGAGGCGCGCACCCTCCGTGGCTGCCTCGAGTCGCTCCGCTGGGCGGAAGAGCTGGTGGTCGTGGATTCCGGGAGCCAGGACGGCACGCTCGAGATCGCCCGCGCGATCGCCGACCGTGTGCTCCAGCACCCGTACGAGAGTCCCGCGGCGCAGAAGAACTGGGCATTGCAACAGATGACGCACCGGTGGGTCCTCATCCTGGACGCGGACGAGCGCGTCACCCCCGGGCTCCGCGAGGAGATCGAGCGGGCCCTCGCCGATCCCGGCCGCCGGGACGGCTACTGGATTCACCGGGAAAACTATTTCTACGGCCGGGCGATCCGCTCGGCGGGCTGGCAGCGCGACAAGGTGCTCCGGCTCTTCGACCGCACGAAGGGGGCGTACGCGCCCGTCCTCGTCCACGAGGAGATCCAGCTCCGGGGCCGCGCGGGCGCGCTTCGCGAGAAGCTCCTCCACGAGCCCTACCACGATCTGGACCGCTACTTCGAGAAGTGGAACCGCTATTCACTCTGGTCCGCGGAGGAGCTTCGCCGTCGCGGGGTGCGTGCCTCGGCGGGACGGCTCCTCTTCCGTCCGTGGCTGCGCTTCTTGAGAATGTATTTTCTCGAGGGAGGCATCCGGGAGGGAAGGCGGGGCATCGTGCTCTGCTGGCTCGCTGCCTTCTCGGTCTTCGCGAAATACGCCCGGAGGTGGGAGCAGGAGATGCGGGAGCGGGAGGTTCGGGAGCGGGGCCGGTGAGGGTCGCGCTCTTCGGAGCGTACGACGCCTCCTATCCACGCACCCGCGTCCTCCGCGAAGGGCTGGAGAGCCGCGGAGCCGAGGTGCTCTCCATCCAGGCGCCCCCCGATTCGCCTCCTCTCCTGCGCGAGACGCGCCTTCTTCTCTCGTGGATCCGGAGCGCTCGGAAGGTGGACGCCCTCCTGGTGCCGTCCTTCGGTCACCGCGACATTCCGCTGGCGGGGCTCCTGGGGCGCGCCGCGGATTCGCCGGTCCTCTTCGACCCCTTGGTATCGCGATGGGACACGCAGGTCGGGGACCTGGGACGGCTCCCCGCGGGAAGCTTGAGCGCGCGCCGCGTGCGCGCCAGCGACCGGCTCTCCCTCTCCCTGGCGGACATGGTGCTCTGCGACACGTGGGAGCACGGGGACTTCTATTCGAACGAATTCGGCGTGGCCCGCCGCAAGCTCTGCCGCGTGCCCGTCGGGGCGGACCGGTTCGCGTTCGAGCTGGGGGAGCGCCGGGCGGCGCGGGAGCACGCGGGCCCTCTGGACGTGGTCTACCTCGGAGGCTACCTCCCGCTCCACGGGCTGCCGGCCGTGGTCGACGCGGCCGCGGAGCTCGAGACGAAATACGGCGAGCGCTTCGCGACCTTCACCCTGATCGGCGGAGGGATGTTCTTTCCGCGCGTCGAGCGCGACGTGGCGGCCCGGGGTCTCCGCAGCGTGCGCCTCGTGCCGAGAATGCCGTACGAGGAAGCGATCACGCGGCTCGCGCGCGCGGACGTCGGTCTCGGTATTTTCGGCACGAGCGCGAAGTCGGGCCGCGTGGTGCCGCACAAGGTGTTCCAGTCGATGGCGCTCGGGATTCCCACCGTCACGCGCCGTTCCGCGGCGATCACGGAATTCTTCCGGGACGAGGAGCATCTGGCGCTGGTCCCGCCCGGGGACGGCCCGGCGCTCGCGCGCGCCATCGAATCGCTCGCGCGGGACCCGGACCGGAGAGAGAAGATGGGCGCCTCGGGACGCTCGGCCGCGCGCGCCCAGGCCTCGCCTGCCCGGATCGGGGATCTCCTCGTGGAGGCGATCCAGCGCTCGCGGGACGCCACCGCTCCCGGCGCACGCCGCTGATGCGGATTCTCCACGTCGATTCCGAGCGGCCGTGGAGGGGCGGCCAGAATCAGATCCTGCTCTTGATGAGGCGGCAGCGGGGCCGCGGGGACGAGCCTCATCTCGCGGCGCCAAGAGACGCCGTGCTCGCCGCGCGCGCGGCGGAGGAGGGAATCCCGGTGCACGCGGTCGGGATGCATGGAACGTGGGATCTGGGCGCAGTCCTGGGGCTGGTGCGCCTCACGTGGCGGCTCCGGCCCGACGTCGTGCACTGGCACGCCGCCCGCGCGCACGCGATCGGAGCGATGGCGGCGCTGCTCGCTCCGGGGCCGGCGCGCGTGCTGTCCCGGCGCGTCCAGTTTCCCGTGCGCCGGTCCGCGGGCAGCATCCTTCTCTACGCCCTTCCAGTGGATCGCATCGCGGCCATCTCGGGTGCCGTGCGCGATGCCTTGGTCCAGAGCGGAGTCCGGCCGGAGATCATCGACGTGGTGCCGAGCGGCGCGGATCCCGCGCCGGCCATGGATCCCTCCGCGCGCCGGGCGATTCGTGCCGGTCTCGGATGCGGGGAGGAGGACGTGGCCGGGATCGTGGTCTCGGCGCTCTCGGCCGGGAAGGGTCATCACGATCTCCTCCATGCCGCCGCGGCCGCGTTGCCGCGGGCGCCCCGCCTCCGGCTCTGGATCGCGGGAACCGGAGCGCTCGAGAAGGACCTCTACGAGGAGTGCCGGACCCTGGGGCTCGGCCCGAGCGTCCGTTTCCTGGGATTTCGGAACGACGTTCCGGAGCTTCTGCGCGCGGCGGATTTCTTCTGCCTGCCGTCGCATTCGGAGGGGCTCGGCTCCTCGATTCTCGAGGCGATGGGGGCGGGGCTGCCGGTGATCGCGACCCGCGTCGGGGGGATCCCCGAGGCGGTGGAAGGAGGGGGGTCCGGGATCCTCGTCAGGCCCTCCCATCCCGTCGAGCTCGTGGAGGCGCTGGTCGCGATGGTCATGACGCCGGACCTGCGCGCGCGCATGGGGTGCCGCGGCCGTGAGCGGGCGGCCCTTTTCACCGCCGACCGGACCGCCGAAGGCACCTATGAGGTTTACCGTTCGGCGCTTCGGTCTCGGGGCCGTTGACGCTGTAAATTCAACCTGTTAGAGTCGGTTGTCCGTCCTGATCGCCGCATGTTCTCGAGGTCGGCATGGGTCCCCGTCTCTTCGGGTTCCGAAAGGGAGGGACGGACTACCGCGTGTCCCTTCTTCCGCTCGGAGGATTCGTGCGGATGGCGGGGGACAGTCCGGAGTCCCACGATCGTAAGGGCCAGCCGGACGAATTTCTCGAGAAGCCCTGGTGGGCGCGCGCTCTGATCACCGCTGCCGGGCCCTTCGCCAATCTCCTCCTCGCCTTTCTCATCAACGTCACCGTGTATCTCATCGGGATCCGGACCCCCGATTTTCCGGCCACCGTCGGGCGCGTGGCGCACGGCTCGATCGTGGAGCACGTGGGACTGCGCGAGTGGGACAAGATCGAGACCCTCGACGGAACGCCGGCCCGGACCATGCGGCAGCTGGCCACCGCGGTGGATCGCGCCGCGGGGAACAAGGGCCGGGACGAGGTTCCCCTCACGGTCCTGCGCGGCGGGAAGCGCGTCGATCTCCGCCTCCCGCGGCGCGACGCCGCGAAATTCGCCGAGGAGCTGGATTGGAACACGGGGACCGTCATCGGCCGCGTCTTTCTCGGGCTCCCCGCGTACCAGGCGGGACTCCGCGAAGGAGACGAGATCCTGAGCGTGGACGGGCAGCCCGTCGAGAACTGGACCGATCTCTCCGCCCGCATCCGCCGTAGCCCGGACACCCCGATCACCCTGAAGGTGCGTCGCGGGTCGAACGTCTTCCTGGTCACGGTGAAGACGACCCCGGACAGCGTGATCGGGATCTCGCTCCCCGAGACGATCACGGTCCTGGAGCGTTTCTCCTTCCCGGATGCGTTCTCCCTCGGAGTGAGACAAACCCTCTATGCGGCGGGGCAGATCTACCAGGGGCTGTGGAGCTTCATGACCAACCCGGTTCGTCTCAGCTCGAGCGTTGCCGGGCCGATCGCGATCGCCCAGGTGGCGCGCGACCAGGCGAGGAGCGGCCTGGACCAGCTTCTCTCCTTCGCGTCCTTCATCAGCGTGGCGCTCATGGCCATGAACCTGCTTCCGATTCCGATCCTGGACGGAGGGCACGTGCTCTTCGCCGTGCTGGAGGGAATCCGCCGCCGGCCGCTCTCGTTCAAGACCCAGGCCGCCTTCCAGCGGGTGGGCCTTGCCGTCCTGGGCGGCCTCGTGATCTTTTCCTTCGCCAACGATCTCACCCGGGTGTCTCAGCGAAAGCGTGCCGAAGCCGATATCAACCGCCGGCTGAACCATCACGCGCCTGCCGACACGACCCTTCCCTCCGACGGGCGTTGACGTCGATCCACTGACGCGAGGGAACGCCACGATGCGCGGTGCGTGGCTCGCGTCGTGGATCCTTCTCGCGCTCCTGCTCGCGGGACTCGCTCCCGGGCCGGGCGCGCGCGCCGAAGAACCGGCTCACGCGTTCGAGAAGACGAGGGAAGTGCAGTCGGTCCGGATCGTCGGGAACCATGTCTTCTCCGACGGGAAGCTCAAGGCACTCCTGAGGACGCGGGGAAGCTCCTTCTGGAGGCCCTGGCGCCACGCTCCCTATCGAGCGGACTTTCTGCGGTTCGATCGCGTCACCCTTCAGTCCTACTACCGGCGCCGCGGGTATCTCCGCGCCCAGGTGGACAGCGTGCGCACCGACCCCGTGCCCGGCAGCGCGAACAAGGTGGACGTGGCCTTCTACATCACCGAGGGACCGCTCTCCCGCGTGAGCGGAATCGTCCTCGAAAACACGGCACCCCTGCCGGAGCCCGAGGTGCGCCGCGTCCTGAAGCAGAAGCCCGGAGATCCCGTGGACATCACGCGCGTGGAGACGGACCGTCAGGCGATCGAGGACCACTACGCGAATTTCGGGTACGCCGCGGTGGACGTGCGCGACAGCCTGGGCGTGGAGGACAGCACGCGCGTCCGGGTCGCGTACCGGATCGATTCGGGCCCGGTGGTCCGCATGCGGCGGGTCTCGGTCGAGGGCCTTCGGACCACCCGGGGGGGCATCGTGACCCGGGAGCTCACGGTGCATCCCGGGGGGGTCCTCTCGAGAAAGAAGCTCGCGGAGAGCCAGCAGCGGATCTACGACACGGGGCTCTACAGCGACGTCGTGTTCGAGCGAGGCGAGATCGATTCGGTCACGCACGAGGCGGACCTTCATCTCACGGTTCGCGAGCGCCGCATGGCGTGGGTCGACGCAGGGCTCGGATACGGAACGCTGGATCAGGTCCGCCTCACCACCGAATGGGGGCACCGGAACATCGGGCACGAGGGGATCCGCGTCACTGCTTCCGGGAGGATGGGTGTCGTCGTGAAGCCGCTGCTTCCGGTCGGGGACTGGAGGCTCGGAAACCGCCGCGTCGACCTCGCGATCTCCCAGCCCTGGACCTTCGGAACGCGCACGCAGGCGTCCCTGGGCGGATACGCCGAGGAGGTCGTGAGGACCCAGACCGGCGAGCGCCGGTTCCTGGAAATCCCTCTCCGGGCGAATGGGGCGGCGCTTGCCTTCCGGCGGGACCTGAACCTCGTGACGCACGGCACCCTTTCCATCGAGCATCGTCACGTGATCTCCGACAGCGCCAGTCTCAGGCCTGCTCCCGGGGTCGAGCAGAAGAGCTACTCGACCCGGCGGCTGGGGCTCTCGCTGGAGCGGGACACGAGGCTGGATCCGTTCGATCCCAAAGCGGGCAGCGACCTTGTCGGGAACACGGTCGTCGCGGGAGGGGTACTCAAGGGTAGCGCCCGGTTCACGAAGGCCGCCCTCTCCGGGAGCGCCTACATCCCCGTCCGCCGCATCACGCTGGCGTTCCGGTTCCAATCCGGCTACGCGAAACCGTTCGGCCGCTACTCGGCGAGCAGCGATTCGCTCCCGCAGATCTATCGAATCCCGCTCGAGGATCGATTCCTCACCGGGGGAGCCTCCTCGGTGCGCGGTTACTTCGAGAACGAGATCGGGAGCCGGTTTCTGTACGTCGATTCGCTGGGGCAGCACCGGGAAATACGGGGCGGAGAGGTCCTCTTGCTGGGAACCATCGAGGCACGATTCCCGCTATTCTGGATCCTGGGCGGGGCGGTGTTCACGGACGCCGGAAACGTCTGGGACCGGACCCAGAACGTCACCCTCCGGCGAGTCTTCACGGTGACCGGTCCGGGCGAGGGGTACTCGGACATGCGCTATTCCGCGGGCGCGGGAATCCGGATCCGCACCCCGGTCGGTCCGGTCCGTTTCGACTATGGCTGGAAATTGCGCCGTGCCAAAACGGAGGAGCGGGACCTGAGCTCGAGCCGGGGAGCATTTCATTTCAGTCTGGGACAGGCGTTCTGACATGTTCGGTGGAGAAGTCGAGAAGATTCAATCGCGTCAGGGGAGGAGGGGCGGCCCGCCACGAGGGGGCATCCCGGACTGGCTCCGTTACGCCATCCTGGCCGGGTGCGTGCTCGTGCTCGCGGTCTGCATTGCGGGCGGGATCTTTGCACTCCTCTTCTCTCGCGGCGATCCCGTCGTCTCCCAGCGCATCGTCCAGCTGATCAGCGATGCCGTCGGCTCCGACTCGACGCGGATCGAATCGGACCGCGTCCACGGGTCGGTGTTCGGCGGCGCGATTCTCGAGAATCCCAGACTGGTCGTGCTCACTCCGGACGGTCCGGTGGTGTGGCTCCACGCCACGCGGCTTCGTGCGGAATACGACACGTATCAGCTCCTCTTTTCCCGCCGCCGCAGCCTCCGGATCACGATCGACTCCCCCGTGGTCCCGCTGGTGCACGACAAGCACGGAAATCTCGTCGTGCCCCGCTTCCATGGCTCGAAGCGAAATCCGCTGGACAAGAGCGCGACGCGTATCGATGTGTCGTTTCAGAACGGGACTCTGTCCCTGGACCGGGAAGACGTTCGGTTCGGCAACATCGCGGGGAACGCGCTCGCGACTCTGGAGCCCGACCGGACGACGCTCCGCGTCACCCGGATCTCGGGCAAGAGCCTCATGCCCGATCGACCGGCGAACATCCGCGCCGAGGGGATCGCGACGGTCTCGGGCGGCCACCTTCGCTTCGACCCGCTCTACGCGGTGCTGGACCATTCGCGTATCCGGTCCGCCATCGATTGGGATCTGGAGCACGCCCGCGTCGTCTCTTC
>VBOR01000103.1:0-20894 GCA_005893165.1 Candidatus Eiseniibacteriota bacterium
CGCCGTGAGAATCGCGGGGCGTCTGCCCCACAGCTCCCACGCGGTCGCACCCAAGAAGAACACCGATCCCACATCGAGGAGGCACTGGACCAGCCGCGGCAGGTGAAGGACGAATCCCTCTTCCAAGGCAGGATGGATGAAGAGCGGGCTCTTCGCGGCGCCGGCGAGGTAGAGGAGCCTGAGGATCAGAGCGAGGGCGCAGGCAAGGAGAAGCTCGCCGCGTGGGAATCGTTCCGCCCCCGGCGGGGCCGCCGGGACCTCGGTTTCGGCATCCTCACGCGCCGCTGGCACGGCGCGAGTCTAGCCCTTGTGCCTGCGATCTCCAAGCGAGGTGCCTCGCAAGAGCTCGGCGATCCTCCGCTGGAAATCCTCCATCGTGTACGGCTTCTGGAGGAAGGCGAATCCTTCCTGGGCAAACTCCTGATCCTCGAACGAGTCCTTCGCGTACCCCGAGACCAGGAGCACGTTCAGCCTGGGCTTGAGCGCCACGAGTCTCTTGGCAAGCTCGACCCCGCCCATCCCGGGCATGATGAGATCGGTCACGACAACGTCGATCGATTCCTTCTCCTTCTCGAACACGGCGAGCGCCTCCTCTCCCGAGCAGGCCTCGACCACCTGGTAACCAAAGAGGATCAGGAACTCGCGCGCGAGCGCGCGCACGGCGGTCTCGTCCTCGACCAGGAGGATCGTCCCTTGTTCTCTCCGCGCGCCCGGCACCGCCGAGGCGGGCGTTTCACCGGAAGAATCCCCTCCGGCGAGCCGTGGGAGAAAAATCCGGAACACCGAGCCGCGCCCCGGCTCGCTCTCCACGAGAACGTCCCCGCCGGACTGGCGGACGATGCCGTACACGACGCTCAACCCGAGCCCGGTCCCCTTTCCCTGCTCCTTCGTCGTGAAGAACGGCTCGAAGAGATGACTCTGCACTTCGGCGCTCATTCCGCTTCCCTGGTCGGAGACCGCGATCACCACGCAAGGTCCGGCAGTCATGGAGGGGCCCTTGGCTCCTTCCGCGACCTCGGTGGCGCTGACCTCGATGACCAGCTCCCCTCCCTGGGGCATCGCGTCCCGAGCGTTCACGGCCAGGTTCGCGAGCACCTGCTCCAGCTGTCCGCGGTCGGCGCGCACACGAAGGGGCCGCTCCCCCGTGCGTGTGACGAGGCGCACGTCCTCGCCAATGAGCCGGTGCAGCATGCTCTCCACGCTCCGCACCACGTCCCCTGCGTCCAGGACCTCCGGAGTCGAGACGTCTTTGCGGCTGAACGCGAGAAGCTGCCTCGTGAGGAGGGCCCCTCGCGCGCCCGCCTTCTGGATCTCCTCGGCGCTCAATCGCAGCCCGTCGTGCGACGACATCTTCGAGAGCAGGACCTGGCTGTGTCCCTGGATCACCGTGAGGAGGTTGTTGAAGTCGTGGGCCACCCCCCCGGCGAGCCGTCCGACCGCCTCCATCTTCTGCGCGTGGCGGAGCTGGTCCTCCAGATGCCTCTGCTCGGTCACGTCGTTGGCGAATCCAAACACCCCCACGACCTCTCCGCGCTCGCTTCGCTCGGGCCGGAAGTGGGCTTCGTACGAGATGCTCCCGAGCTGCACGTTGGCCGTGAACGCTTCCCCCGAGAGGCAGCGCTCGATGTGGGACAGGATCTCCGGATGGTCCCGGTGCACTTCGTAGACCGACTTCCCGACCACCTCCCCCTCGCGGCGGCCCAGCGCCGAGAGCCCTTTTCCGGCCGACACCGTGTAGACGCCCTCGCGGTCGAAGCCGAAGAAGACGACGTTCGACTCCTCGATGACGATTCGGAGCCGGTCCTGGATGCTCCGGAGCGCGGCCTCGGCCCGTTTGCGCTCCGTGAGATCGCGGATGAAGCCGGTGAACACCGGCGCCCCGGTCGAGGAGATCCTCGCGATCGTGAGCTCGATCGGGAAGGAGGATCCGTCCGAGCGCAGCGCGGGGATCTCCATCGGACGTCCCAGCATTCCGCCATCCCCGGTGGCGATGCTGTGCTCCAGCCCCTGACGGTGCCGGTCGCGGAGCTCGGCGGGAATGACCAGGCTGGCCAGGTCCCGCCCCAGCACGTCCTCGCGCCGGTGTCCGAAAATGCGTTCCGCGGCCGGGTTGAATTCGAGGATCCGCCCCGCGTGATCCATGGAGACGATGGCGTCCGGCGCCGCCTCGATCATGGCGCCGTGCCGCGCCCGGCTCTCCCCCAGGTCCTGCTCGGCCTGGAGGCTCGAGGTCACGTCCACCATCTCGATGAGGTCGACGCTCTTTCCTTCCAGCCCCACGCGGGTCGACGAGACGAGCGCGATCCGCTCGGTGCCGTCGCGCGTGAGCACGCGGCACTGGGTCTTGGTGGGAGCGCCCTGCCGGGACGCGAGCTCGTAGAAGCCCTGCAGCCGTTTCCATTCCGTGGCCGGATGGAGCGCCGGAAGCCGGACCTCGGCGATCTCGGGGGCGGTGTACCCCAGCATGCGATGCGCCGCGGGGTTCGCGAGGAGTACGGCCAGGCTCTCCGGATCGACCATGAGGATCGCTTCGGGATTCCGCTCGAAGAGGACGCTGTAGCGGATCTCGGATTGGCGGAGGGTCTCGAGGCCGGTCAGGTCCTGGATGAGGATCATCGCCTCGCGAGGCTTTCCGTCGAGCCCCTTGATCGGAAGCGCCGTGAGATAGAGCACCCCGGGCGCGCCGCGGACCGAAATACGAAGCTCCTGATGGGTGACCTCGTTCCTCTGGAGCGCTCGCTTGATGGGGCAGTCGCAGGGGGCGGACCGCTCGACGCCCTGGCCGAGACGCGCGCACACCTCGCTGCAGGGCTTTCCGACCCAGCTCGAGGCCTCCGCCTGAAACGGCAGGAGCACCGCCACGGCGCGGTTGTTCCAGCGGATGATCCGCTCCTCGTCCGTGACGAAGACGAACGTGTCCGTCTGATTCACGACCGCGGCGAACTTCTGGCGCTCGCGATCGAGCACGCGCAGATGGTCGTCCAGCGTCTTGAACCAGCGCTTGTCGCGCTCCGATTGGACCTGGAGCTTCGAGATCTCGCGCCGGCTGATCGTCGTGGAGGCCACGAGATCGATCGCGGCCGCGATCCAGGATGCCGATTTCCCGTCGACGGGCGCCTCATAGGTGGGCCAGGCGATGGCGGCGGCTCCGAGCGGAGCGGAATGGTCGCAGAGGAGCACCGTCCGGGTGGCGCGTCCGTTCTGGACGACGCGGTCCCCGATCGTGAGGTGGGTTCCCCCGCGCCGGATCGCTTCCAGGGCCTCGACCTTGAGTCGCGGCCGCAGCAGCGATTTGATCGCGGGATCGTCCGGCGCCCAGTGCTCGCCCAGGGGCGCATCGCCGTCCGCGAGAAACACCACCAGGGCATCCGCTCCGGTCCCTCGCCGGAGAAGCTCCAGCGACTCGATGATCGAGTCGTCGAGGGATCCGGAATTCAGAATTCGCGGGATGGCCTCGAGCAGGCGCTCGAGGCTGTCGTTCCGTTCGGGGGTCATCGGCGGCTCAGGAACCGCTCCCGAGACGCTCGCGGGATTCGTAGAGACCCGCGAGCCAGTCCGCGACGCGCTGCACGAGCCCCACGGTGTTCTCGTCGAACGCGGCGACCTGATGGCTGTCGATGTCGACCTGGGCGTAGATCCTCTCGCCCTTGCGGATCAGGATCACGAGCTCCGAGCGCGTCTCGGTGCTGCAGGCGAGGTAGTTCTGCACCAGCCTCACGTCCGGGACGTTGATGTTGCGGCGTTCGGCGACCGCGGTCCCGCATACCCCCCTTCCGACGCCGATGAACACGTGATCGGTGGGAGCGCCGATGAAGGGGCCGAGCCGGAGCACGCTGTCGGGGAAGAGCTCGTAGATGCCGGTCCAGTGAAACCGCTCATCCAGGTCGTGGAGGCCCTGTACCGCGGCCATGAGCAGGTCCTCGAACGAAGCGCCGGAGCTCTGGCGACGTTCGAGATCGGCGACGATTTGATCCGCCTTCAGCATGTCGGC
The DNA here is from genome assembly GCA_005893165.1 of Candidatus Eiseniibacteriota bacterium. Classification (GTDB taxonomy): domain Bacteria; phylum Eisenbacteria; class RBG-16-71-46; order SZUA-252; family SZUA-252; genus WS-7. The sequence continues at coordinate 3,992 of VBOR01000103.1, forward strand.
CGTGCCCTCGTAACCCCCGTCGCGGAGCGCGGTGAGGCCCGCGAACCCGCATCCCGAATGGATCGGCGCGGCGATGGGGGTTCTTGATGCCGGCGCGACCGGGATCGCACGCCGGCCGGCGAGGGCTGGAAGCGCTAAATCGCCGTAAGGGAATGGCTTACGAGAGCGTCGAGCAAGGTGGCGTCGTCCCGGACAGGAGCAGGCTTGAGAAGGCCGTGAGCCCGGAGCACACGTTCGAGCCGCATGAAGTCGGGACAAGGAAGTCCCGCGCGCTCGAGCAGGGCGTCGTCGCGGAAGATCTCTCCCGTAGTGCCCAGCGCGAGAATCCCGCCGGCGGCCTCCCCTTCTCTTCCGAGCACGCACACGCGGTCCGCCACCGAGCCGACGAACGCGAGGTCGTGGCTCGCGAGAAGGATGCTCCGCCCGCGCGCCCGAAGGGCTTCCAGAACCGTCACGAGCGCGCGTCTCCCCTCGGGGTCCAGTCCGGCCGTGGGCTCATCGAGGAGCAGAAGCTGGGGCGGCTCGATCAGGACGCCCGCGAGCGCCGCGCGCCGCTTTTCCCCTTCGCTCAGGGAGCCGGGGAATCGCCCGGCGAATCGCTCCGGGTCCAGCCCCACTTCGTTCATGGCGCGCCTGGCGCTCCGCTCCCGCTCTTCGGCCGGAATGCCCTCCACCCAGAGAAGCGCGGTCACGTCCTCGAGCACCGTGCGTCCGAAGAGCTGCCGCTCCGGGTACTCGAGCGCGAGCGCCACGGGGCGGACGCGCCCGACGACCGGCGGCTCGCGGTGGAGGGTCCCTTCGGTCGGATCCAGGAGACCGGCCGCGAGCTTGAGAAGGGTGGATTTGCCGCTTCCGCTCCTGCCGATGGCCGCGACGATCTCCCCGGGTCCGATCTCGAGATCGACGCCGCCCAACACCGGAGCTCCCCGGGATCCCCCGGGGGACCAGGCAACCCCGTTCATCGCGATGGCCACGGGGCCGCGCCGGGCGCCGGGCGGCATCCTCGCCGGGATCTCGGGGCGAATCGCCGGGGTCCGCGCCTCCTCGTCCCCCCTGGCTTTCTCGAGCGCCCGCTCCAGCTGCTCCACATCCGCCGCTAGCGGCCCGGACCAGCGTTTGGCCGAGGCGAGGAGCGCGGAGACACGGAGCGCGAGCGGATAGGGAATGCGTGCGGCGTCGATCACCCCTCGAGGGGTGACCTGCGAGAGCGAGCGAAGGGTACCCCCCTCGATGATGTGGAGCGTCTCGCCGGGGAACGGCGGGTCGGCCTCCTGGTGGGTGCGGATCACGACGAGCGCTTCCCGGATCGCGTCACGCACGACCGATCCCTCCAGCTCGCGACGCGAGCCGGAATCGAGGTGCGCCAGGGATTGATCGAGAAGAAGGCATCGCGGCCGGCCGGCGAGGGCCGCGGCGAGGAGCGTCCGGGCCTTCTCCCCCGCGCTCAGGCTCTGGGGCGCACGGTCACGGAACGGCGCGAGAGAGAACGCGCGGAGCGCCTCCTCGGTTCGCGCGCGCACCTCGCACGGGGAGATCGCGAGCGACTCGAGGCCGAACGCGATCTCGGCCTCCACCGTGTCGGAAAGAAATTGCGGGTCGGGCTCCTCGAAGAGAGCCGCCACGGTGGGCCAGAGCGACCGGCCCTCGTCTCCGGCGCGCACCTCTTCGCCCTCGAGGAGATAGCGGCCGTCCGTGGGCTCGCGCAGGCCCGAGAGGATGCGGATCAGGGTGGTCTTGCCGGAACCGTTCGGGCCGAGGAGGAGATGGCTCGAGCCGGGTGAAGCCGAAAACTCCACGCGGTCGAGGAGGATCCTTCGCTCGCCTTCCCCGGGACGGGGCGGCGTCGCGTACGAGACCCCCTCGAGGCGGATCACTACACGGTGGTCCGCGCGCTCTCCTGGAGGAAGGAGCGGACCTCGTCCATGACTTCGACCAGCGGACGCCCCATCGACTGAGCGATCCGCTTCACGTCCTCGTACTCGGGCATGCGCCGCTCCTCTCCCGTGGGCAGGATGGCGGTCTTCACGCGGATCATCCCGAGCGGCGTCGTGACCTCCGCGATGGAGCGCATGAGCTCCACGCGTCCCTCCTGGCGGACGCGCACGCCGATCGTGGTCGATTCCTTGAAGAGGCGCTCCAGCACCGCGTGCGCCTTGCCCGAATCGCAGATCGCGGTCACGAGGACGCCCGGGCGTCCCTTCTTCATCTGGACCGGAGTCAGGAACACCTCGCGCGCGCCGCTCACGAAGAGGCTCTCCGTGAGATGGCCGTAGAGCTGAGGGTTCATGTCGTCGATCGTCGTCTCGAACACCTCCACCGATCCTGAATCGTGCGGTGCCAGGGGCTCCCCCAGGATTGCGCGCACGATGTTCGGGCGCTCCGTGAGATCGAGCGTGCCGGTCGCAACGCCGGTGCGGCGGGGACGGATTCCGATCGGCTCGCCGATCGTCTCGCACAGCGTGCGGAGGAGTGCCGCGCCCGTAGGCGTGGTCAGCTCTGCTTCGATCTCGGTCATCCGCACGGGAGCTCCCTCGAGCATCCGGACGGTCGCCGGCGCGGGGATGGGCAGAATGCCGTGAGCCGCCTTCACGAAGCCGCGCCCCTGCGGGATCACGGAAGCGTGGCAGCGCTCCACGTTCAGGATCTCGAGCGCCCACGCGGTGCCGACGATGTCCACGATGGAGTCCAGCGCCCCGACCTCGTGGAAATGGACCTTCTCGAGGGAGGTGCCGTGCACCTCGGCCTCGCAGCGGCCCAGGAGCTCGAAGGCGGCGAGCGAGCGCCGGAGCACGCGAGGGGGAAGCCCTCCCCCTTCCAGCATGCGGCGGATCTCGGTGTCGTGGCGGTGGGTCTTGGTTTCCTGGGCGAAGTAGACGATGCTCACGTTTCTCTCCCGGGCCGGGAACGGAGCGCGATGACCCCGGCGGCGTATCCCGCCCCGAATCCGTTATCGATGTTCACGACGGTGACTCCCGCGGCGCAGGAATTGAGCATCGCGAGAAGGGCCGCCAGGCCGCCGAAGGAAGCGCCGTAGCCCGAGCTCGTGGGCACCGCGATCACCGGCCGGTCGGTGATGCCCCCGACCACGCTCGCGAGCGCCCCCTCCATACCGGCCACCACGACGATCGCGGTGGCTTGCCGGAGCGCGGGGACGTGCTTCAACAGACGGTGGATCCCCGCGACACCCGCATCGTACACCCGGTCCACGGGCACGCCCATGAATTCGAGGGTCACCGCGGCCTCCTCCGCCACGGGAAGGTCCGACGTCCCGGCGCTCACGACCAGCACGTTTCCGGGCTTCCGTCCCGGGGAGCGCCGGGCCGCCCGCCCGCCGCGCTTTCGTCCGCGAGCCGCCGCGCGTCCTGAAGCGCCGTTTCTCCGCGTTCCTCCCGCGTCCACGGTGACCGTCCGCGCCGCCTCGTTCCAGGTTGCCGCGTCCTGGAATTCCTCCACGAGCGCTCGCGCCTGCTCCGCGCTCGCGCGGGTCGCGAGGAGCCGCCCGCTCCGCGACACGATGGAGCGCGCGATCGAGACGCACTGCGTCTTGGTTTTTCCCTGACAGAGGATCACTTCGGGAAGGGATTGGCGGATCCCGCGATGGTGGTCCACGGTGCCCGCGCCGATGGATTCGAAGGGAAGGCGGGCGATCGCCTCGAGCGCCTGGCTCGTGGTGATGCGTCCGCGTCGTACTCCGGCGAGGAGCTTACGAAGCCGCGCAGGATCCATGAGCGTCCACGCCCTCGCCGTTGCACCCGGCGTCCGGCGAAGCGTCGGACACCGGGATCTGGGGCTCGGGAGCGCTCTCGAGTCGTTCCAGGTATTCCAGCAGCAGCGATTCCACCTCGGCCGGCGTGGCCGCGTGGTTCACCTGGCGGCAGAGGGAGGAATTGTCGTAGAGGCCGCGCACGTACCAGGCGACGTGCTTGCGCATGAGCACGGCCGCGTAGTCCCCCTTCTTCGCGGCGAGATCGTGGAGGTGGCCGATGGCGGTCGCGATGCGCTCGCGCGGCGTGGGCTCAGGGCCCGGGTCCTCTCCGTTGAGGAGCCGGTGCGCGCGCGAGAAGAGCCAGGGATTTCCGAACGAGCCCCGGCCCACCATCACTCCGTCGCAGCCGGTCTCGCGGACCATGCGGAGCGCATCCTCGGGGGTCTTCACGTCGCCGTTCCCGATCACCGGGAGCGACGTGTTCGCCTTCACCTCGGCGATCACTTCCCAGTGCGCCTGGCCGGTGAACTTCTCCGAACGGGCCCGCGCGTGCACCGTGACCCACTTCACGCCCGAGCGCTCGAGCACCTTCGCGACGTCCGGCGCATTGGTCGAGGTCTGGTCCCATCCCATGCGGATCTTCGCCGTGACGGGAAGCCGGACCGCGTTCACCACCGCGGTCGTGACGCGCTCGAGCCGCTCGAGATCGGTGAGCATGGCGGCGCCGGCTTCACGCGCGATCACCTTGCGCACGGGACAGCCGTAATTGAGGTCGAGGGTATCGAATCCCAGCCCCTCGCACATGCGCGCCGCCTCGGCCATGACGCCGGGGTCGGAGCCGCAGAGCTGAGCGCCGATGGGGCGCTCCTCGGGGCGGTATTCCAGAAGCTCGAAGGTCTTGGGGTTCTTGCGCACCAGGCCGTCCGACGAGGTCATCTCGCAGAAGACCATGGCGGCACCGTTCCGCCGCGCGATGCGGCGGAACGGCGAATCCGTCACGCCGCAGAGCGGCGAAAGAAGGACGTTGCCCGGGAGCTCAACCTTTCCAACAATCATCGCTCCTAGCGGACCGGCTTGTTCGGGTTCAGGAGATTCGTCTGCTGCTTGCCCTTGCTCATTTCCGAGGCGAGCGCCAGGAGCTTGGGAAGCGTCGGGGCCCGCTCGAAGAGCGCCGCGGCCGACTTCACCTGATCGTCGTCATCGAGCGCGATCCGGTACGCCTCTTCCTCACCGCCGTACCGGCGTCCCAGCTCGCGCCGGAGACCGTTGTCCACCCACTTGCGCGCGTCCGCGAGCGAGTCGGGATTGAACTCCACCTTCTCGTCACGCAGGAGCTGCATGAACTCATCGCGCATCGCGGACGTGAGGACGTAATTGGCCGGCGGCTCGCGGTGCTTGACCGCGTACTTGACGGCGTACTTGAAGAAGACCTGCTTGGCCTCCAGGTCCTCGATCACGCGGGGAAGCTTCACCTCCACGAGCTCGATGTCGGGAGTGATGCCGCCGCCGCCGTAGACGACGCGCCCCATCTCCGTGCGGTATTCAGGCTTCGGCTTCTTGGAGTCGGCGTCCGCGTTGGCGGGCTTGCCGTCGGAGGAATCGTCGGAGTCGTCCTCCGCCAGAGCGCCGTCCTTCAGCTGCTCGTCCTTCTGGATGCAGCGGCCGCTCGGCGTGTAGTACTTCGCGGTCGTGAGCTTGAGCTTCGGTCCCTTCACGCTCCGCGTGAGCGGAATCACCGTCTGCACGAGCCCCTTCCCGAACGTCGTCTTGCCGACGACCAGCCCGAGATCGAGGTCTTGCAGCGCTCCCGAGACGATCTCGGAGGCCGACGCGGTCCACTGATTCACGAGGATCACGATCGGGTAGCCGTCGTGCGTGTGCTCCGCGGTCGAATAGAAGTCGCGGTTCTGCGAGGAATCGCGGCCGCGCGTGTAGACGACCTTCTTCCCGCGCGGCGTGAACTCCTCGGCCACTTCCACGGCCTGGGAGAGCAGCCCGCCCGGGTTGTAGCGGAGATCGATGATCACTCCGTGCGGATTCATCTTCTCGAGCCTGTCGAAGGCCGCGTCCATTTCCTGGCGGCTGCGCTCCGAGAAATTCGAGAGGCGGACGTACCCGACGCCGTTCGACAGCATGCCGGCGTAGGGGACGCTCTTGATCTGGATGATGTCGCGCACGATGTCGAAGTCCATCGGCTTCTCGCGGCCTTCGCGGAAGATGGTCAGCTTGACGTGCGTTCCGCGCTCGCCCCGCATCTTCTTCATCGCGTCGTCCAGGGAGAGCCCCTCCGTGGAGGCGTCGTCGATCTTGACGATCCGGTCGCCGCCCAGGATGCCCGCCTTCCAGGCGGGCGTGCCTTCGATAGGGGCGATCACGGTGACCCAGCGGTCGCGCATCCCGATCGAGATGCCGATTCCGCCGAAGGCTCCGTGCGTGGTGGTCTCGAGGCGCTCCGCCTCGTCTTTGTCGAGGTACTGGGAGTAGGGATCCAGCGTCCGAAGCATGCCGCGGATCGCCGCGTCCATCAGCTTGTCGCTGCTGACGGGCTCGACGTAGTTGTCGCGGACCTTCGTCAGGACCTGGATGAACCGTTCGATATTGGAATAGGTGTTGTCGTTCGATTCCTGGACTCGAGCGACCGCCCAGGTGCCCGCGATCAGGGCGACCACCAGGACGCATACCGCGAACATCTGCCTTCGATTCATGGAGTGGTTACCTCTGTACCTTGGGTGTCCAGCCGCTCAGGATCCTCTGCACGTCCGCCCTGATTTGATGCGCGAGTCGCTCCTTCGGATCGGTACCCCGCAGCACCACAATTCGTTCCGGCTCCCGCCGCGCGAGCTCGAGGTACCTTGCCCGTACGGCCTCGAAAAAGGACTGGCTCTCTTGATCGAACCGGTCCGGTCTTGCCCCCGTTCGATGTTTCGCCCGCTCCAGCCCGTCCTTGACGGGAATATCGAGCAGGTACGTCCGGACGGGCTTCAACCCCCCCGTGGCCCACTCGTTGAGCGAGGTCAGGAATGTCTCTGGGATCGTCCGTCCGCCTCCCTGATAAGCCAGGGTGGCGTCCGTGAATCGGTCGCAGACAACGACTTCCCCGCGACCGAGGGCGGGACGGATGGTCTGCGCGACATGCTGGGCGCGCGCGGCCAGAAACAGGAGCAGTTCCCCCCCGGGAGCCAAGGGCTCGTCCCCGGAATGCAAGATCAGCTCGCGGATCCGTTCCGCGATGGGGGAGCCGCCCGGCTCACGGGTCAAGCATACCGGAATTTGGTCTGCTTGGAGAGCCTCGTGAAGGAGGGAAGCCTGGGTCGTCTTGCCGGACCCCTCGATCCCCTCCAGGGTGATCAGGAGACCCGTCACTGGCGGCCGAGACGGACTAGACGCTCTTACGCGCGGCCTTCTTCATGCCGCCGCGAACCGCGTTGGCTCGCGGGCGCTTCAGGAGCGCCGGGCGCGCCGCCGTCTTTTTCTTCTGGCCGTACTTCTCGATGAACTCCTCCACCATGCGCCGGGCGACGTCGTCCGGATACTGCACGGGCGGGGATTTCTTGAAGTAGGCGGAGGGCTCGATGAGCGCTCCGGAGAGTCCGTTGTCCAGGGCCAGCTTCGCGCAGCGGACCGCGTCGATGATCACGCCCGCCGAGTTCGGAGAGTCCCAGACCTCGAGCTTCAGCTCGACGTTGAGCGGCACGTCGCCGAAGGTGCGACCCTCGAGGCGGATGTAGGCCCACTTGCGGTCGTCCAGCCACTCCACGTAGTCGCTGGGGCCGATGTGCACGTTCTTCTCGCCGATATCGTAGGAGAGCATCGACGTGACCGCGTTCGTCTTGGAGATCTTCTTCGATTCGAGCCGCGAGCGCTCGAGCATGTTCAGGAAGTCGGTGTTTCCGCCCACGTTCAGCTGGCTCGTGCGCTCGAGGCGCACGCCGCGCTCGAGGAAGAGCCGCGCCAGCACCCGGTGCACGATGGTCGCGCCGACCTGCGACTTGATGTCGTCGCCGATCACCGGAAGCTTCTTCTGCTCGAACCGGCGCTGCCAGTACTTCTCGCGCGCGATGAAGACCGGGATCGCGTTCACGAACCCGCATCCCGCTTCGAGAATCTGCTCCACGTACCACTTCGTGGCCTCTTCACTTCCCACGGGAAGATAGTTGATGACCACGTCGGTCTTCGTGTCTTTCAAGAGGCGCACGATGTCCGCGGTGGAGCCCGGCGCCTTCTGGATGATCTTCGAGAGATACTGTCCCAGCCCGTCGTGCGTCATGCCGCGCGCCACGGGAACGCCCAGTCGGGGCACGTCACTGAACTTGTACGTGTTGTTCGGCCACGTGAAGACCGCCTCGGAAAGATCCTTGCCGACCTTGTTCCGGTCGATGTCGATCGCCGCGCTGAACTCGATGTCGCGGATGTGGTATCCGCCCAGGTTCACGTGCATGAGACCGGGAACGAAATCCGAGTCCTTGGCATTCCGGTAGTAGTGGACGCCCTGAACGAACGACGACGCGCAGTTCCCTACGCCGATGATGCCGACGCGAATCTTCCCCATGGGTTTCCATCCTCCGATCTACGGGTCATGCACTTCGAGGAGCCGGGCGCGACCCTGATTTCGCCACACGCGCCCTGACAAACGCTACGCGGAGTTCGTCTGAGTAAGCTTCCGGACATGATACACGCGCTGCAGAACCGTGACGAGGGTCAAAATGAAGAGCACGCCGAGCACGCCCGGCATGAACCGGTGGCCCAGGAGGGCGCCCACGCCGAGCGTGAGCAACCGCTCCGGACGCTCCATGATCCCCACCCTGCACTCCATACCCAGACCCTCGGCGCGCGCGCGCGTGTAGGAGACGAGAAAGGAGAGAATGAGGATCGCGAGGGCGAGAATTCCCAGCGTGGCCCCGTCGGCGTCTCCCCACTCGGAGCTTCCCTCGAACGTGCCGCGCATCCAGACGGTCGCGGTATGGCTGCGGGTGAAGTAGTAGTAGGCGAGCCCCACGTAGAGGGCGCCCTCGCTCACCCGGTCCAGCGTGGAGTCCAGGAAGGCGCCGAAGGGGCTCACCATCCCGCGCTCGCGCGCCACGTCGCCGTCGAGGATGTCGCACAGCCCCGCCAGAGGGAGCACGAGCCCCGCGGCGAGAAAGGATCCTCTTCCCAGGAAGAGCGCCGCGAGGAGGGAAAGCGCGACGCCCAGGATCGTCAGGTGATCCGGCATGACGCCTCGGGCCGCGAGATAACGGCCGATGGGCCGGAAGAGCTCGCGTCCCTGGTCCTTCCAGTTTCCGTTCAATCCCCCTCCTCTTCATTTCCTTCGCGCGGAGCGCCTCCCACCACCAGCACGAACTCGCCCCGCGGGGGCGTGGATTCCGCCCATTCGAGCAACGAGCGCAAGGTGCCCCGGCGTGTCTCCTCGAATTTCTTGGTCAGCTCGCGCGAGATCGAAGCGGGCCGTTCGCCCCAGGCTTCGGCGAGATCGCGCAAGCTCTCGCGGAGCCGGTGCGGCGACTCGAAGAAGATGAGGGTCCGCGGGTCCCGGCGCAACTCCTCGATGCGGGCGCGCCGCCGCGCGGCGCGGCGCGGGAGAAACCCCTCGAAGGCGAACCGGTCGGTCGGAAGCCCCGAGACCTCCAGAGCGCAGAGCGCGCTCGAAGCGCCCGGGATCGGCACCACCGGCACCCCTGCATCCACCGCGGCGCGCACGAGCGTGAAGGCGGGATCGGAGATTCCCGGCGAGCCTGCGTCGGAGACGATGGCGACCGAGGCTCCGTCCCTGAGCTTCCCCACGAGATCGGGGGTGCGCCGCTCCTTGTTGTGGTCGTGATACGAGACGAGCGGACGCTGGATCGAGAACCGGGCCAGAAGTCCCTGCGTGTGGCGCGTGTCCTCGGCCGCGATGAGGTCCACCTCGGCCAGGATCCGCTTCGCCCGCGGCGAGAGATCCTCCACGTTGCCGATGGGCGGCCCGACGAGGTAGAGCGTTCCCGGGCTCGGCTCCGAGCGCTCGCTCACCGCAGCAGAACCGATCGGGCGGCGTCGCGCACCGCGTCGATGGCGCGTGCGATTCCCGCGTCGTCCACGTCGAGGTGCGTCACCGCGCGAAACCGTCCGGGTCCCCCGAAGGGCGCCACCAGGACACCCTGGGACGCGACGGCGCGGACGAAGTCGTGCAATCGTTCCGGATGGCGCACCACCTCGGCGATCAGGATGTTCGTCTCGATCTCGCCGGGGTCGAGGGACAGCCCTTCGGTCTCCGAGAGCGCTCGGGCGAGCCGCTTCGCGCGCGCGTGATCCTCCCGCAGGCGCTCGAGGTGATTCCGGATCCCGTGCAGGGCTCCCGCCGCGAGAATCCCCGCCTGCCGCATGGCGCCGCCGAACATCTTCCTCGCGCCACGCGCCTCCTGGATGAAGGCCTTGGTGCCCGCGACGGCGGATCCCACCGGAGCCCCGAGCCCCTTCGAGTAGCAGACCATGACGCTGTCCGCCCCCGCGGCGAGGTCCGCGATGCGCGCCCCGGTAGCGGCGCTCGCGTTCCAGATACGCGCGCCGTCGAGGTGGAGGGGCAGCCCGTGGCGGCGCGCGGCGCGCGCCACCTCCTGAAGCGCCGCGGCGGAATAGAGGGCGCCCGAGCCCCAGTTGTGCGTGTTCTCCACTTCGATCATGCCGATCGTCCCGCCGGCCGGCGCTCCGTTTTGCCTGGCTGCGTCGATCTCGCTTGCGTCATGCAGCCGCTGGGGAGAAAGAGCGCCCCTTCCTTCCCCAGGAGGGCGGCGGTCTCCTCCTCGAGCAGGCGGACGGTGGGATCCTCGCCGTAGGTGTCGTCCCCCACCTCCGCTTCCGCCATCGCCCGGCGCATCGCGGGGGTGGGCCGGGTGACCGTGTCGCTTCGCAAATCGACGTAAGTTGTTGTCAGATCGTCCCCGGATTCTTGAATCGGTGGGATGCCGATGATAGTCTCAACTCAGGTGGCGTACCCGAAACTTTCCCCGATCGAGGCAGTATAGGGGAGTGGGGAGCCGCCTCAAACCGAGACAACCACAAAGGAGAGCTCGATGTTCTTGCCGTTCTGGGATCCGACGATGGTTCTTTTGATCCCGGCCCTCATCCTGGCCGCCTACGCGCAGGCCAAGGTCCAATCTACGTACGCCAAGTACAGCCAGATCCGCTCCGCAAGCGGCCGGACCGGGCGCGAGATCGCGCAGGCCATCCTGTCCGCAAACGGCATTCCGGACGTGACGGTGGAGCCCGGGCAGGGATACCTCTCGGACCATTACGATCCCATCAAGAAGACCATCCAGCTCTCGCCGCAGAACTATCAGGATTCCTCCATCGCCGCCGTGAGCGTCGCGGCGCACGAGTGCGGGCACGCCATCCAGCACGCGCAGGGTTACGCGGCGCTCCAGATGCGGACGGCGATCTTCCCGCTCGCGAACATCGGATCGAGCCTCGCCTGGATCTTCATCATCGCGGGCTTCATCTTCGCGAACCGGCTCTCGATCTTCGGGGTGGGTCTGCTCGATATCGGGATCTTCCTCTTCACCTTCGCGGTGCTCTTCCAGCTCATCACGCTCCCGGTGGAGTTCGACGCGAGCAAGAGAGCGATCGTCCAGCTGAACCGCCTGGGGATGGTGGATTCTCAGGAGCAGCAGGCCGCGAAGAAGGTGCTCGACGCGGCAGCCCTCACGTACGTTGCCGCGGCCGCGGCCGCCGTGCTTCAGCTCGTACGGCTCCTGCTCATCCGCGACCGGCGCTGATCTCCGCAAAACGATTGGGGCGCCTCACGCGAGGCGCCCCATTTTTTCTGCCGATTCGAACCCGCCCTAGACCTGGGCGACTATATCTTTCAATTCCTTCGATACCTTGAAGACCGGAACGCGGCGGGGCGGAACCGGCACCGATTCGCCCGTCCTTGGATTCCGGGCGAGGCGGGACTTGCGATCCTTCACCTTGAACGTGCCGAAGCCACGGATCTCGATGTGCTTGCCTGCGGCCAGAGCCCTGGAGACAGCTTCCAGGAACTGATCGACCGTGTCGGCCACGTCCTTCTTGGTAAGCCCCGTGCGCTCCGCGATTTCGTCGACGATTTCTGCCTTGGTCATCAGCGCCTCCTGAAGAGAGTCCCCTCGGCTAGGCCGGGTGGTAGCGAACCAAGTCGCGCGAAAACAAAGGGAGCGCCGCGGAGCGCCTAAGGCGGAGGTGGCATTGAACATAAGCGCGTCCCGGTCCTGCGATCAGCGAATATAGGCCCCTCACGAAAGCTGTCAAGGCTTTTTCCCGCTGCTACTTCCGGCACAATGCGGGATTCCGCACCGCCGCAGGGTGCAGGGCGCCACCTCCTGTCGCGGGTTCGCAAAGCGCAAGCCCGGATGCGCGTTGCACGAAAGCAAGCCATTGAGCTACGCGGAGTTATCGGATGAGCCCATGATCTTCCGGATGCCCGGGATGGCACGTCGATTGCGACTCTGAACGGGATGGGAAAGACTCGGGAGTCGCATTAGCGAAGGTTTCTGACACTGCGTCGCCGGCCTGCTTCTACCTTGCGCTAATCTTGCGGCTCCCGTTTTCTTTCCCCTCCGGTTTCCCCCCCACCTCCGAAGCTATAATCCCCGCACTCCGTAATGACGGCACCTAGGCGCGTCCTTCTCTTCTTCATCGACGGGATCGGGGTCGGCCCCGACGATCCGGAACGAAATCCCCTGGCGACCGGCGCCTTTCCCACCTTGGCGCTCACGGAAACGAGGATGCCTCACGCGCGCGTGGGGCCCCCGTGCGAGGCGCACGGGATCGACGCCGCGCTCGGCGTGCCGGGGCTGCCGCAGAGCGCGACCGGCCAGACGGCGATCCTCACCGGCGTGAACGCTCCGGCCGCCATGGGACATCATCTCTCCGGGTTCCCCGGACCGACCCTGCGCCGGATCCTCTTCGAGCGCTCGGTGATGAAGGAGATCCGGGAACGCGGGCGGAGCGCCACCTTCCTGAACGCGTTTCGACCCGAGTACTTCGAGATGCCGCACGCGCAGCGGCGACTCTCCGCGACGTCGCTCGCCACGCTCGCGTCGGGCGCGCGATTCCGCTCCTGGGAGGATCTGGTGCAGAAGCGCGCGGTGACGCACGACCTCACCCACTGGAGGGTGCGGGAGCGCGGGTACGACGTGCCGTTGAGGACGCCGGAGGAGGCGGGACGGATCATCGCCACCGAGGCGATGCAGAACGACTTCTCCCTGTTCGAATACTTCGAGACCGACCGCGCGGGGCACGCGCAGGACCGGGAGCGCGCCATGCGCTGTCTCGGGGACCTGGACCGCGCGCTCGAGACCGTGCTGGCCACGGCCGATCTCGGGAAGCTCCGGGTGCTGGTCGTGAGCGATCACGGAAACCTCGAGGACCTCTCCGTGGCGACGCACACACGGAACCCTGCCCTATTCACCGCGTGGGGGCCGGACGACGCCGCGGCCGCCGGCACCCCGCGGCGTCTCACCGACATCGCGCCCTACGTGCTTCGCATCCTGGGCCTGCCCGAAGCGGGCGCGGGAAGCGCTACTTCAGTCGCTTGATGATGTGCCAGCCGAAGGGACTCGCCGTCGGATCGTAGTCGGCGATCCCGATGTTCCCGACACTGATCGCGAATCCCACGTTTCCGAAGGCGGGCACCATCCCCGTGCGCGGGTATTCCCCGGGGCCCGGGGCGACTCCCGCTCCGCTCATACCGTAGATCCCCGGGGGAGAATCGTCGGTGTACTGCTTGACGAGCGCATCGAAGTCCTCGCCCTTGCGCGCGCGATCCAGCACCTGGTAGGCGAGCGCTTTCGCTTCTTCCTTCGTTCGTGTGATCGGCTTTCCGCGAACGGAGCCCTGGAACCCGATCAGGATGTGCTGCACCTGAACGTGCTGTGGCGTGGTCGTCGGCGCAACGGGCATCGTTCCAGGGGCCGCCGCGGACTGCGGCGGGGGGGTCTCTGCAGGAGGCATCGTTGGCACCGTCCCTTTCTCTCCTTCCGAGGCGGTATCACTCTTGGACGTCTTGCCACAGCCAAGCAGGAGCGAGGCGCCGAGGATCAGCATGGGGAACATCAAGATTCGTCTCGAGGCCATGATCCGGACTCCATCAGGGGATCGGGTAAGAAGACGGCCGGTGGATCCGGCCCCTTCGGAAGCGGCTCCTATCGGAAGCCGCTCCTAGAACAAGAAGACCGCGCTGGCCAGGACCGTGGTCCAGCCCTTGGTGGAGATGACGGCCGATTGGGTCACGTTGAAGGTGCGGATGATCTCGCCTGAGATCTTGAACACCTGCTCCTTCTCGTCCCAGTTCGCGGTCTCATCGAATTCCACGCCGAGCGTGGATGCCAGCATCGAGGCAGCCATGTCCTCGGCGAAATCCCCCGCGAACTCGTCCGTCTGACCGTAGGAGTGATGCTCGCTCAGGTAGCCGTACGTGCTCTTGTCGGCCGGAATGGCGCAGCCGATGGAGGCGGCGATGAGCCGGCGCATCTCGTTGGAGGCCAGACGCGCCATGACGCAGAAGGCGATGCTTCCGGGGGCGATCAGCTTCACGCCCTCGTCCTTGGGGATGATCTTGCATTTCGGGGGAAAGATGCTCGACACGTGGACGAGGTTGAGCTTCTCGATCCCCGCGTCCTTGAGCGCGAGCTCGAAGGAACGGAGCTCGTCGCGGTGGCTCCCCACGCCCTTCGTGAAGAAGACGCGCGTGGGCACCAGACTGAAACCGCCGGCCCTCCGGTCGGCCACCATGGTGGAACCCTGGTCCATGAACGCAGGCGCCACGGGAGGACTCGGGTCGGTCGTTCGCTTCATCGCGCTGGGTCTCCTCTCTCTTCTACTTCGGACTTACCGCATTCGAGCCCGGTCCGACGAGGAGTCGGCCCCGGCCCGATCGAGCATGATCGTAACGACGTAGCGCCGCGTTTCGAGGTTCGCCACGTTCGCGGGGAGCGCCAGAGCTACCTGGCGCTGGATTTTCTCTCGTTCTCCCGTGATGTCAACAGCCACGGTGTACAGCGTGTCGATTCCTCCCACCAGCTTGGCGGGGCCCATCACGCGCACCGTGTCGGGCTCCACGTCCGGATCCCGATCCAGCACGTACCCCGCCGCCGGGGTCCCGACGACGCGCGCTTTTACGGGCAACACGCGGGTCGCCCTGGTATCGATCACCAGGTCGACACTACGCGGATCGAGGACCTCCGTCACCGAGATCTGGCGGGTCAGCTCGGGCGGGATGGCGCGGCTCGAGATATCCGCCGCCGTGATCGAGGTCCGGAAGGTGCCCGGCTTGGCCCCCGCGAGGTCGATCGAGAGGAAGGGGCGCGTAAGGTCGAGCCGGATCAGGTCCTTCCACTTGCCCCGGACTTTCACCGCGACCCGGGGTGGAAGCTCCCCCACGCTCGAGAGCGTGTCCGCCAGGCCCACGGCCGCGATGGGGATCTGGACCACGGCCTCGCGCTCCTGGTCGGTCACCACGTGGGCGTAGAGGAGAAGCGCCAGGAGCAGCGAGGCCAATTTCAGCGCGAGGTTGTCGAAGAGGATGCCCCGGATCCGCTGCCACATGCCGCTAGAAACCCGACGCGTCGGTGGGTCCCAGCTCGATCCAGTACTTGGTGTCCATGGGATCCGCCTCGTCCACCGTCCGCCCGCTCACGACCGAGAACCTCACGCTCTGGTTCGCCACGCCAACGGGAAAGTAGATCCACCCCAGCTCTCCGCCCCGCTTCCACATGAGGTGGAAGGCATCGATGGGGATGGCCCCTCCCTCGGCCACGGTGGCGATCCCCTTGTCCTTGCCGCCGGGAAAGAGCCAGAGAAAGGGGGGGTGCTGGAGATAGTAGAAGTAACGCAGGGAGTCGGTGGCTCCTTCGACACGCTCGATCGGCAGCATCGCCGCGAACTCGCCTCCCCGGCGAAGGAGGAGGATGTTTCCGTGCTCGAGCCGAAGTCTCAGGTCGTGCACGCTGCCGAGCGAGGCCCGCTCCGAATCGGGTACCTCTTCCAGGAGCCGGACGAGGCGGACCTGGGCCCGGCTCTCCCCTCCACCGTCCCCCAACCCTTGCCGAGCGATCACGGAGATCGCAAAGAAAAGCGCGAGAATGGCGAGCCTTGATTTCACCGCGGGAAGTCGTCTCCGGACAGGGCGATGTGCGCTTGCGAGACCGAATCTTCCCACGCTGCCGGAGCGAGGGTCAACGGAAACCCGCCCCGAGCGAAATAAATTGACGCGGAAGGTTGCGCCACGCGACGCTCGAGCCGTGCGCTACGACCTCCCCGTCTCCGGACCGATCGACCTCGACCTCACGTTTTCGTGCGGCCAGGCATTCCGCTGGGTGCGGGAAGGGGACGCCTGGAGGGGGATCGTCGGACGGACCGAGTTCACGGTGTCGCTCCTCGATCCAGGACACCTCTCGATCGCGCTCGTGGGAAAGGACCCGGGCCGGGAGGCCCTCGTCCGATACTTCCGCCTCGACCAGAACCCCCTGAGCTGGCTGGATCACGCGGAGGAGCTCCGCGCGCTCCCGGGCATCCTGCCGCTCTTCGGCCTGCGGCTCCTGGAGCAGGACCCCTGGGAGACGCTTGCGTCCTTCATCTCCTCGGCCGCCTCGAACATCCGGAAGATCGGCCGCTGCGTGGAGGGCGTGGCGCTCCGCTGGGGAACGCCCATCCCCGGTTCCGCGCGGAACGCGTTCCCCTCCGCCGCGGAGCTCGCGCGGGCGCGGGAGCGAACGCTTCGGGAGACGGGGCTCGGTTTTCGGGCTCCCTATCTCTTGGAGACGGCGCGGAAGATCGCAGGGATGGAATCCCCATGGGACGCTCTGCGCCAGGCTCCCTACGAAGAAGCACGCGCCGTACTCTCCGATCTGCCGGGCGTCGGGCCCAAGATCGCGGACTGCACCCTGCTCTTCGGGCTCGGGCGCCTCGAAGCCTATCCTGTCGATCGCTGGATCCGGCGCGCCACGCTGGAGCTCGCCTCGAGGCGGAAGGCACGGGATGAGGAGCTGACGCGCTGGGCGGCCCGCTTCGGCCCGGGGCGCGGCTATGTGCAAATGATCCTCTTCCATCTTCGGCGGACCCAGGGCCCTCTTCCGCCGCTCCCTCGCGTCGCGGCGCCGCCTCGAGCGCGCGCCAAGCGAATCGCGTGATGGTCGAAGATCGAGGGAAGGACCGGGAGCGCCCGCGCGAACCGGCGATCGCGCTCTT
>VBOR01000103.1:20930-23249 GCA_005893165.1 Candidatus Eiseniibacteriota bacterium
CCGAGGAGACCGGGCTGCCGATCCTTCCGCAGCGCGGAGCAACCCTGGGCGAACGGCTCAAGGCTGCCTTCCGGGAGCTGCGCGCGCGCGGGGCGAGCCGCGTGCTTGCCATCGGCTCGGACGCTCCGACCCTCGATCCCAGGCGGATCCACGAAGCCATCGAGTCGCTCGAGATCTGCGACGTCGCGCTGGGTCCGACCGAAGACGGAGGCTACTACCTCATCGGAACGAGCGGCGAGCACGAGCAGATCTTCGACGGAATTCCGTGGGGCAGCGACGCGACCGCGGCGGTCACGCTCGAGCGCGCCCGGGGGCTCAAGCTCGAGGTGCGGCTCCTGCAGCCCTGGTACGACCTCGACGACACCGCGTCGCTCCGCCGCGCGTACGAGGCGGCACCGAGGGGAGGATCGCTCCGAGGAGTCCTGGAAGGCGTGGGGGAAAGGCTCGCGTCCGACGGCTGAGGGGGGCCCATCCTACTCGGCGCGCAGGACGAAGCTCAGCCGTTCTGCTTCAGGGTCGCAAGCTCCTGGCGGATCGTCTCGGCGTGCTCCCCCTCGGGATCCAGCTTCAGATACCGCTCCCAGGCGCGCACCGCCTCGGCCCGGTCCCCCAGCTCGCGGTTCACCACGCCCAGGTTGAGCCAGGCGTTCTTGTGCTCGGGTTTCTCCTGCACCACGCGCAGAAGCTCCTTCTTCGCCGTGTCGTTCTCTCCCGTCGCGTGATAGGCGATGGCGCGATCCACGCGCACGTCCGCGTTCCTGGGATCGATCTCGAGCGCGCGCGAGTAGTAGTCGATCGCCTTCAGGTACTGGCCGGAATCGAATTCGAGATTGCCCAGGCCGATATTCGCGTCCAGGTCGTTCGGATTCTTCGCGAGGGCGGCCTTGTAGGCCTGCACCATCTGCACGACCTGGGGCGGCATTCGAGGGGCGCCGCCCCGCGTCATTGCGCCGCCCTGCCCCATGCCACCCGCGTCGCCGCTCGTGCCTCCGTCGCCCCCGGAAGCGCCCGCCATGATGTCCGCCGGGCCGGCCGGCATACCGGACTCGGATCGCGGCGCCACGGCGGAGTGAAGCGCGTAGCCCACCATGCCCCCGACCACTCCGACTGAGGGACCGAGCCACCCGCGCCCGTAATTCTGCTGAGGTCCTGGCCGCATGCATCGCAAACGTCCAGATCCGCCGGGAGCGATTCGCCGCAGCGAGGGCATGAGATTCGATCGGGAGTCATTTCGCCACGCAGTATACGTCACCCGGATGCGCCTTGCCCCGAGCCGGTCGATCGGGTAAACAGATCGGATGATCCTGGCCCAGATGTTCGGGCCGAGCGCCCTCGTCTGGGATGGTGTGACGATCCTTCCCGCTGCGCTCGATCCCAAGCTCAAGAAGGGCACGCGTCGCGGCCAGAGCGTGCTCGCGGTGGGCGACGAGGTCGAGACGGAGCGAGGCCAGGACGGCGCGCTCTCGATCACGGCAGTCGCCGAGCGGCGCACGTATCTCGCGCGCTTCGGGGGCGAGGGCCAGGAAGCGCAGGTCATCGCCGCGAACGTAGAGCGCGCGGTCATCATCTCCTCCGCCGACGAGCCCCCGTTTCGCCCCGCGGTCGTGGACCGCTGGGCGCTCCTCGCGCGCCGCGGCGGCCTCATACCATTCCTGGTCCTGAACAAGATCGATCTCGTTCCGCTGGAAGCGGCCGAGCAGATGATCGAGGAGGCCGCCGTGCCGCTCTCCCACATGCTCGGGAGCGCCCTCATCGGCACCGGAATGGAAGCGCTGCGCGACTCGATCCAGGGAACGGCGTCGGTGTTCGTCGGACACTCCGGGGTCGGCAAGTCATCAATCTTGAGAAGGCTTCTTCCGGACACTCCTATCGTGACGGGCGAGGTGAGCGGAAAAACGGGAAAGGGGAAGCACACCACGACGAGCGCCAGGCTGTACCCTCTACCGGGGGGCGGTCACGTCATCGACACACCCGGCGTGCGAAGCGTGTCGCTGGGGAACGTGAGCGCGTCGGAAGCGGCCGAGGTTTTTCCCGAGATCCGGGACGTGGGACCGTGCCGGTTCGCCACGTGCACGCATCGGACCGAGCCGGGATGCGCGGTGCTGGCCGGGGTGAAGGACGGGAGCATTCCGGAAGGCGTCTACGCCCGATACCGAAAGCTCCTTCTCGAGGCGGAGGTCCCATGAGGACGCGACGGGGGGGAGTGATCCGGTGAGCGCGGGCGAGCTGGAATCGCGTCTCGGCGAGCTCATGATCGTCGGCGTGCCCGGGATCGACCTGAGCCCGGACGTGGACGCGGAGCTTCGCCGCATTCGGCCC
>VBOR01000129.1 GCA_005893165.1 Candidatus Eiseniibacteriota bacterium
TGCATCCGATGGGACCGACGCGAGGCCGCCCGCGGCCGGCTCGGGGATCCGCTAGTCGCCCCGCGTCACAACGTACGCGCCGAACAGAATGAGCGCTCCCCCCGCCAAGGTATGTACGCCGAGCGGGTCTCGTAGGAAGAAGAACGAAAGGACGGCCGCCACAACGACCTCGAGCAGAATCAAGAGTCCCGAGACCGTCGGCGAGATCGTGCGCATACTCGCGACGTACAACAGGAGCGGCGTAAAGGTCGGGACCAGACCGAGATAAGCAATCCCCAGCCAACCACTCGCATCAGTCGGGAGAGGCCATCCTACGAAGAAGAGAGGAACCGCTGCGAGGAGCGCGGTCGTCGCAAGGATCCCCGCAGTCAGGGCGACGTAATCCCCGCCGCGGTCGACCATCTTCTTCGCGCCGACGACGTAGAACGCCCAGACGACGCCCGCGACGAAAACGAGCACGTCGCCGGCGAACTGTCCTCCGGCGAGGGACGCGGGATCGAACTTCGTCGCGACCACGACGACGCCGAACGTCCCGACGAGGATTCCGGCCACCTTCACGCGGGTCATCGTCTCCCGGAAGAACGCCACCATCAGGACCGGGATGATGACCACGTTCACGTTGACCAAGAGGGCGGTCTTGGACGCCGTCGTCAGGAGGATCCCCTCGTTCTGGAGCTCGAATCCCGCCGCGTTGATCGCACCGAGGACCCACACGAGGGGCTGACAGAACACCTCCAGATGCAAGCGACGTGTGGCCGCGAGCACCGTCAGCCCAAGGACCGCGCCGATGGCCATCCGCGCGAAGGTCAGGAAGAGCGGATCGACCGTCCCGACGGTGAGCTTGCTCCCGGGAAACGAGGTGCCCCAGAGGATGCTCGCGAGCAGGATGAGCGCGTAGTCACGACGCCTCGATGCTGGCATCCCGCGTCCGAATGGGCCGAGACAGTTCAGGCTTTCGTACGCCTCTGCTTGGTGCCCCGGATAGCGGAAACACTTAAGCTCATCTAGCGTTTCCGTGCCCGGCGGGTGAGGAGCGTCGCGGGCAACTCCTGATGGCGGTACCGCGTACATCTGCGGGTCGCGGGGGGTCGGACCCGGGCGGCCCTCGTAGGATATGGAGACATGTCACAGACGAGTGAACCAGAGCCGGCGCCCCCGGCTTCGAAGGCGGGTCGGACGAAGCTAATCGCGATCGTCGTTGCGATCGTCGTCATCCTTGTGGCCCTCGCCGCCGCCGCAATCTACTACTTCCGCCTTGGAGGCCCTTGCGCAACCCCAGCGTCGTTATCGGACGGTCCCGCGACGGTCGCGAATCCGGCGTGGACGGCCGCGCCCGTCATCCAATCACCGGAGCCGACCGACAAGGCGATCGGGTCCCCGACCCAGGCGGGCACGATCACCGTCGGATTCACGATCTCGCTCACGGGGAGATACACGGTCGAGGGCACGAACTCGCTGAGGGGCCTCAATGCCACCGAGAGTTGGATCAACACGCACGGCGGGATTACCGTCGGAGGCCAGACGTACGACGTCCGCCTGAAGTATTACAACGACCAGAGCGACAGCGGTAATGTCAATCAACTGTACACGACACTCATACAGCAGGACGGAGCTCAATTCCTCCTCGCTCCGTACAGCAGCGCGCTGACAACCGCCGCGGCGCCGATCGCGGACGGGCAGGACCGAGTCATGATGTCCCACGGCGGCGCGGCAGACACAATTTGGACGTCGACGAACCGCGTGAACCTCGTCGAAGTCCTTAGCCCGGCGTCCTCGTATCTGAAGGGCTCGGTGGACTGGATCAAGGCGAACCACTCCACCGACCGCATTGCAGTGATCCACGAGAGTGATTCGTTCTCAACGCTTGCGGCCCAGTCCGCCATCACGTATGCGAGGTCGCTCGGGCTTACGGTGGTCTACAACGCATCATACCCGACGGGCACGACCGACCTGTCGACGCAACTGAACGCGGCGAAGCTCGCTTGCGCGGATGCCCTGATCGGCGGCGGCCATTTCAACGACGGCCTCCTGATCATGAACCAGCTCAAGACGACCTGGACTCCGAAGTTCGTGTCGCTGCTCGTCGCGGTCACAGAGCCTTCGTTCCAGGCGCAGCTTCAGGCGACCGCGAACAAGGTCCTGGGTCCTTCGCAGTGGGAATCTGGGGTGACATACAGCCCGGCCCTGGCCCAGACCACCGGCATCGACTGGTTCGGCCCGACGCCCGCTGAGTTCACCCAGCTCTACGGGACGCTGAACGCCGGCGCCTCGCCGTCGTATCACTCCGCGGAGGCAGGCGCCGCCCTCCTCGTCCTCGCAGACGCGATTCGCAGGGCGAACAGCCTGAACACCGCCGCGGTCCGCGCCGCGCTCGGGACGATGCACATCATGACGTTCTTCGGGGAATTCCAGATCGACTCCCGAGGGCTCCAGGTGGCCCATTCGATGGTCGTCGTCCAGTGGCAGGCGGGCGCGCTGAAGATTGTCCAGCCGCAGGACGTTGCGGAGAGCCCGGTCCAGTATCCGTACACCGGCAGCTAGCGGCCGTCCCCCGAGCCCATGGCCGACGCGTCCGTGATCGTCGCCCAGGTCATTTTCGGTCTCATCCGAGGGATCCTGCTCGGCTGCGTCTTCGCATTAATCGCCCTCGGGCTCAATCTGGTTTGGGGCATCGCGAAGGTCGTGAACATCGCCCACGGGGAGCTCGTCATGCTCGGCGCGTACGGGGCCTATTTCCTCAACCTGTTCCTCGGGTTCAACCCGCTCCTGACCGCGCCCATCGACGCCGCCCTCGGCCTGGCCGCCGGCCTCGGCTTCTATTTCGCAATTCTCCATCGGGAGCTGCGCGGGAAAGAAGCGATCACGCTTCAGAGCGAAATGGTCACCCTCGTCGCGACGTTCGGCCTCTCCCTCGCGATCAGCAACCTGGCGAACATCGCGTTCACCGGGAACTTCGTCGGCATTCCCTTCGATGCGGGCTCCATCGAAATCGGCTTCCTCCAGATCCCGCTCGCGGGAATCTACGTCGCCGTCCTATCCGTCGTCATCATCTCTCTGACCCACGTCCTCCTGAACCGGACCTATTTGGGAAACGCCATCCGGGCATACAGCCAAGATATCCCGGCGGCCAAGCTCATGGGGATCAATCCGACGGCCGTCGCGGCGATCGGGACGGGACTCGCCTTCGCGGTGACCATGGCGGGCGGGGCGTTCCTGACCACGCTGTTCCCGACCGGGATTAACCCGTACATGGGGGCCCTCTACGCCCCGATCAGCTATGTCATCGTCGTGCTCGGAGGACCGGGTCGGATGTGGGGGAGCCTCGTCGGCGGCCTGACCCTCGGGATCGTCATCGACGTGGGTCAGATTTTTCTCGGAGTCGAGATCGCGTATGCGGTCGCCTTTCTGCTGCTCATCCCGGTCCTCTTGCTCCGCCCCGAAGGGATTCTTCGATGAACTTCGGGCGCCTCCTCAGGTCCGCGCCGACCCTCTGGGGCCTCGCCGGGTTCCTCGTCGTGCTCGCCGTCTGGGGGCCATGGATCCCGACGTTCGTGCTCACGCTCCTCATCAACTTGCTCTTGTTCGCGTCCCTCGCGTACTCGATGAATTTCATCGCGGGTCTCACCGGGTACGTGAGCTTCGGCCACGTCGTGTTCATGGGCACCGGCGCGTACGCCTGGGGCTACGTCGTCGGGACGTTCGGCTGGCACCCGCTCGCCGGCATCGTCGCCGGGGCCGCGGTGGGCCTGGTCCTCGCCCTCGGGATCGGGAGCGTGGCGCTGCGCTTCCGGGGCGTCTACTTCGCAATCGCCACCCTCGTCACGGCCCTCGCTGCGCGCAACATCATCCTCGTGATCCCGGCCCTGGGAGATGGCCAAGGGATCATCCTGAACCTCGGGTTCGAGCCGCTCACCTGGTTCTACACGATCTGGGTCATCCTCGGAATCCAGGTGGGCCTGACGTACTGGGTCACCCACGGACGCATCGGCTACGGCCTCCGGGCGATCAAGAGCGACGAAGACGCCGCCAAAGCCCTCGGGGTCGATGCGGCCCGCCTGAAACTTTTCGTATTCGCGTTCAGCGGTCTCTTCGCCGGCGCGGCGGGGGCGCTGAATGTGTGGACCCTTTCCGGCGTCTTTCCGGAGCCCGCGTTCGACCTCCTCTTCTCGCTCCAGATGCTCGCGATGGTCATCATCGGTGGGATGGGGACCCTGCTCGGACCTCTACTCGGCGCCGTTGCCGTTTATCTCCCCCACAATTACTTCCTCACCGTCGCGGTTGGGGCCGAATTCATCGTGATCGGGATCCTGGTCACGTTCTTCGCCCTCGTCGTCCCTCAGGGCATCGTGGGGGCCCTCCGCCGGTACGTGCCGACGCTTCGGGGGATCATCGAGTGACGATCACGATCGCCGCAGTCGAAGTCCACAAACGGTTCGGCGGCGTGCTCGCCCTCCGCGACGTCTCGATCTCCGTCGCCGAGGGGCAGGTCGTGGGGCTGATCGGGCCGAATGGCTCCGGCAAGTCGACCCTCCTGAACGTGATGGCGGGCGTAGAACGGCCGACGGCCGGGAGAGTCGTGCTCGACGGGAAGCGCGTGGATGGGTTGCCCGCACATCGCATCGTGGAAAGAGGGGTGGCGAAGACCCATCAGATCCCGAGGCCGTTCCTCGGGATGACGACCGAGGACAACGTGACCGTCGCCGCCCTCTACGGATCGTGGAAGGTGCGAGACGCGGGAGCCGCGAGGGAGCAAGCTCGCAAGGTTCTGAATCTCATCGGGCTCGATGGGCAGGCGGATGCGCTCGCCGCGAGCCTGACGGTCCAGACCCGGAAGCGCTTGGAATTCGGGAGGGCGATCGCGACCGGGGCGCGAATCCTCCTCTTGGACGAGATCTTCGCCGGCCTTTCCCCGGACGAACTCCGGGAGGCGATCCGGCTCTTCACGCACGTCCAGGAGGAGATCGGATTCGGTGCCCTCGTCGTCGAGCATGTGATGCCGGCTGTCCTGACGATTTCCGAACACGTCGTGGTCATCGAGGAGGGTCGCAAGATCGCGGCAGGGACCCCGTCCGAGGTCGTGCGGGATCCGAACGTCATCGAGGCATACCTCGGCACGGAGGCTGCCCGTGCTGCGACTTGAAGGGATCGACGCCGGCTACGACGGAACGCAGATTCTCTGGGACATCGCCCTCGAGGCGAAGCGAGGCCAGATGACCGTCATCATCGGTCCGAACGGCGCGGGAAAGTCGTCCATCCTCAAGGTTGTCACCGGGCTCCTTCCACCGACTGGCGGACGCGTCTTCTTCGACGACGAAGACATCACGGAGGTCCCGGCCTACGAGAGGCCCGACCTCGGGATCGCGGCGTGCCCGGAAGGTCGCCGCCTCTTCCCGCAGCTGACGGCCGAAGCAAACCTGCGCCTCGGGGCCTACACGCTGAGGGCGCGGCGGCACGCGGACGATCGCCTCGCGCAAGTGTACGCGTTGTTCCCCGGGATCCGGCCTCGAGCCACCACGAAGGCGCTCCGACTCAGCGGGGGCGAGCAACAGATGGTCGCGATTGGTCGGGCGTTGATGGCGAGCCCAGAAATCCTCGTCCTGGACGAGCCGAGCCTCGGCCTGGCCCCAAAAGTCGTCACGGAGATTTTCGAGACAGTCCACCGGCTTCGGCTAGAGGGGCTTAGCGTCCTCATGGTCGAACAGAACGCCTACCAGGCGCTCCGCATCGCGGACTACGGGTACGTCGTACAGGGTGGACGCGTCCTTCGGTCCGGACCTCCGGGCGAATTGATGGACCTCGAGGAACTCCGGAAGGCCTACTTCGCAATCTCCTAGGATTTCTCGGGGTCTCGGAACCCCGTGCGGTGATCAGAGGCCCGCCCGTTCGAGGGTCTTCTTGGCGCCACGATAGTGCACGGCGTCCACGAGGCGGTCCCGAACGCGGATCGCCCCGCGGCCCTGCTGAGCAGCCGCCTCATACGCCTGGACGACCTCCCTCGCCCACCGAATCTCGTCCTCCGTCGGCGAGAACACCTCGTTCGCGAGGCGCACCTGCTTGGGGTGCACGACCTGCTTCCCGACGTAGCCGAGACGTTTCGCTTCGAGGGCCTCCGTCCGGAAGCCGTCATCGTCCTCGAGATCGAAGAACACCCGGTCGATCGCCTCTAGGCCGTAGGCCGCGGCGGCGATCACCAGACGCGTCTTGACGTAGACGTTGCGTCCGTATGCCTCGACATCGCCCCCCACGGACGTCGCGAGGTCTCCTGCACCGTACGTCACGGCGACGACGCCCTCGCTCCGGATGACGTCTTCGATGCGCAGGACCCCCCGCGCGGTCTCGACGATCGGGATGAGCGCCTTGCCTGTCGCCTTGCTGAGCCGGGACAAGTCCGATTCCGCCTTCGGCACGACGAGCATAGAGATCAGCGGTTCGGCCGCGAGCGCGGCGAGGTCCCGCTCCCCATCTGGCGTACCCGGCACGTTGATTCTTACACCGAGTTCACGATGCCCCCAATCCGCCTTCCTGA